>CAYJHH010000021.1:0-29343 GCA_964369995.1 uncultured Desulfovibrionaceae bacterium | reverse complement strand
GCGAAACACTTATTGATATTCGCGAAGATGGCTCCTATGTGCTTAATATGGACTATTTCTCTTATGCTGTGGATGTGCGCATGTATCATGAAGCACGTTGGCAGGCTCTTTTTGGTTTGCCTGCACGTACAGCAGAGTCTGAAGAGCTAGAACAAGAGTACATGGACTTGGCCTTGGCCATTCAAAAGGTTACCGAAGATATTGTACTGCGTCTTGCGCGTACAGCTCGTAGCATTAGTGGCAGTAAAAACCTCTGCCTTGCCGGCGGTGTGGCGCTTAACTGCGTAGCCAATGGTAAATTGCTGGAGGAAAAAATCTTCGATAAAGTTTGGATTCAGCCTGCTTCCGGTGATGCCGGCGGCGCTTTGGGTGCGGCTTTGGCTCTATGGCATATTGCCCTTGAGCAGCCAAGAACTCCTGCAGCCACGCGCGATTCCATGCGCGGCTCCTACCTTGGGCCAAGCTTTGATGCAGGGCAAATTGCGCGCATGTGTAAAAAATTCCATGCCAAAGGCACAACCTACACGGACTTTCAAGAGCTTTGCAATACCGTTGCAGATTTGCTCAATGACGGTAAAGTGGTAGGTTGGTTTCAAGGGCGTATGGAATATGGCCCGCGCGCTTTGGGTGGTCGCTCCATTTTGGGAGACCCTCGTAACCCTGAAATGCAGAAAAAGCTTAATTTAAAAATTAAGTATCGTGAAGGGTTCCGTCCTTTTGCGCCTTCTGTTTTAGAAGAGTACACCCAAGAGTATTTTGCCATTAATGAGCAATCGCCTTATATGTTGGTGGTGGCTCCTGTGGCAGAAAAGTATTGTCGTGAATTGCCTGAAAATTACACCTCTCTTCCTTTATGGGATCGTTTGTATTGGCAACGCTCTGACTTGCCGGCCATTACACATGTGGATTTATCCGCGCGTATTCAATCGGTGAGCAAGGATACTAACCCTCGTTATTGGCAGCTCATTAGTGCCTTTAAAGAACGTCACGATTGCCCCATGGTGGTGAATACGAGCTTTAACGTACGCGGTGAACCCATTGTGTGCACCCCACAAGATGCCTATTTGTGTTTTATGCGTACAGAAATGGATTATCTGGTACTGGGTGATACCGTGCTGTGCAAGGAAGATCAAACGCCGCTGAGCGATGACCAAGATTGGCGCTCGCAATATGTGCTAGATTAAAGAATATTGCGGCAGTGACACAATACTGTTCGTAGAAAATATAAAGGGGAAAGAAGTGTACTTCTTTCCCCTTTTCTATATGTTTTAACGACTGCTGTCTTGTATAAGCTTAGCTAAGCCTTTTGATACCAAAGTGTTGGCTAGGACATTGGGGTGGCCGTCGATGAGGATTTTATATTTCCACACATCGTCTGCCACGCCAGGTAGCCAAGATTCCATGCCAAGCACAGGCATATCCTTAAGCAAAGGCGTGAGGGTTTGCACCAAGGGGCTAGGACCTGTTTCAGGCCAGAGTAATACGGTGGAGGTGTTTTGCGAGTACTTTTCTGCAAGCTTGGCATTGGCCGTAAGCAATAGGGCTTGCATAAGCTTGGTGGGATCTTCTTCTACCATGAAGGGAAGTAAAAATTTCATGAGATGTTTATTGTAGAATTTTACAATGGAGCTTCCGCGTAACCATGTAAATCCTTTCTTATCCCAAGGGAAGACCGTAACACCATCAAAGCTTCCTGTGCGTACAGCTTTATCCCCTTGGATGGTGTAACGAGGATTGGTTTTTATTAAATTGGAAGCGCCTACCACGCGCCGTAAATGATCATCAATGGTGATAAAATAGGTATAAATACGCTCATATTTTTGCAAGTCAGGAAGTGTATTTTCAATGATGGCTAAAATATTATGCGTACCATAACCTGAATAACCAAAATTATATACCTGATACTCTGAGCCGAGTAATTCTCCCAGCTTCCAGGCCATGGCCTCGCTATTATTAACACCTTCGCTAAAGGTAAAGGAGCCGCCAAAGAGCAATACGGCATATTTGGCCTCTGGGTGTTCAGGGGTGATACGTCTCCCTCCTGAGTCCATGGAATACGAAGCTTCATATAAAATAGTGTCTCCACGATTGGCACGAATGGTGAAATCATTATTTGCTATGGGCTTATAGCCAATTCTTTCATCGAGTTCTGTGTATTTTTTTCCTGAAAGCTCCACGCGTTCTATGGGTGCTCTGCTGTAGATTTGTATAAGAATAGTACTGTAACCTTCCACCAAGGTTATAGGCAGCGCAAGGGAGAACAGCCCAATGAACACATATTTTATGACGGCATTTTGTATTTGTATGGCGAGCATGAGCAGTACCAAACTTATACATAATCCCACGAGAAAAATTTTGCCGGCAAAGGGCGGGAGAAAGCATACTCCCACGGCTAAGCTAGTGCAAATAAGGCCTAGTAATGATGTTTTTTTCATAGTTAATTCTCCTTTTTGACGAGTTCAGCCATTTTTCTCGCTATAATGTCATTGGCATAAGCAGAAGGGTGCCGTTCTTCGGGGTAAGCAATGACGTATTTTTCTTTGTTTTGTTCAAAATTCGGCAGCCATTGTTCCATGTCTACCCACGGAAGATTGCCCATGATAGGCTGCATAAGGCCAGTGGTATTTGGCGGCCAAAGCAAAACAGTAAAGGAACTATGCGCATATTTTTCATGAATGGTTTGGTTCATGGTCATCATAAGCGCCTTTTGCAATTCAAGTCTCTTTTCAAGAGTATAGCGCGGCAAAAATTGTTCTAAATAAACATCAAGGTGCGGCTGTATCGTCTTAAATAAATAACTTCTTTTTACCCACATAAAAAATGGCATATGCTCATAAGAAGGCCTCAACTCGGCAAGAATTCCTTTTTTAATGGCTTTTCCCTGTTCCACATCATATAAGGGGCCTGTTCTATCCCAAGAAGCAGCACCCATAATGCGGCGTAAGTGATCTTCGATGGCAAAATAATAAAAGTGCACCTTAGAGTAACCTTCTAACTGCGGTAAGCCTTTTTCCAAAGACTCTAAAAGTCGATGCGGGCCTGAGCCTGATTTACCAAAATTAAAGACTTGATAATCTTCACCCAGTATTTTTCCTAGTTTAAAGGCAAATGCCTCATCATCCTCTAGGCCAGCACTAAATGTAAAAGAACAACCCAATAAAACCACAGCCGTTTTAGCATTGGGGGCATGGGGTGTGATGCGTCGCACGTGGCTATCATGGGTTCTTATTATATCAAAAAGAAGCTTACCGCTTTGCGTGGAAAAGCGTTGTACATGTTCACGTAGAAAAGTCTCTTGTGGATTGAGGTCTTGCATAAGTTCTGGGGGAACAGGCGTATCCAAAACCTTTATCTCATCCTGCCAAGCATTTTTAAAAGTTAATAAAGAGTAGCCCTCAAGTATGCTTAAAGGTAGGGTCAAAGAAAAAAGGCCAATGCATACATACTTTACAAAAGCGTTCTTCCATAACATGGAACTTGAGATAAAGAAGACAGTGAGTGAGAGTAAGAGCCATAAAATCATAAAGCTGAATATGGCTGACCCTAAAAGAAAGCAAACTATTGTGGATATGACTGATAGGCCACATATATACGAGGCGCGAAAAGGCATGGTGTATTCTCCGATTTTATGTTTTTTATATATGTTACGGCGCCATGCGCTCTTGTATAATATTTACCAAAGCATTTGACACAAGCTCATTGGCATAGGCTGTGGGATGTGTGTCAACGCCGGGGCGCAAAATATATTTACTATCTGGTGTAAATTCTTCTTGAGAAAAGTGGGGGAGCCAATTTTCTACATTAAGTACATGTATATTCTTAGGCAAATGCGCTAAAGTTTTAAAGGTATGCGGAGGCCATGCCAGTACCGTAAAATGCCTTGAGGGGGACTTTTGCAATACATCGTTTTGCATGGTGGCAATGAGTGCTTGCATAAGAGCAAGGCGCTGGTCTTTATCCGAAAGAGGCGCCAAATAATCCATGAGGGGTTCTTTTATTTTGTTAAATAAATAACTTTTTTTAAGCCAAGGTTCCCATGAAGTGTTATTCCAAAAATAGGTAATGGGGCCATAGTCGCCTTGGCGTACCGCCAAATTATTTTGTATTTCATAACGCGGGCCAAATTTAAAGCGACGAGTGTGATCGTCAATGGCCGTATAAAAAACGTATACCTGTTCATAAACGGCCAAGTGCGGCATATGCTCTTGCAAACGGCTAAGGGCATGGTGAGTGCCGTGAGCAGATATGCCTAAATTAAAAACCTGATACTGTGCGCCAAGTTTTTCGCTAACACGCCATGGAAAGGTTTGATTATCTTGTAAACCATCGCCAAAGGTGAAGGAACAGCCTATGAATACCACAGCTTTTGTGGCTTGTGCATGCGCCGGGGTAATGCGGTTGCCATGGGCGTTGAGGGTATAGACCACATCGTACAGCACTTCATCGTTTTTCAGAAGACGCTTGGAACGAATGCGTTGCAAAGGTTCTTGCAGGGTGTTGTTTTGCACATTGATTGTGGGCGTTTTTTTCTCAGCATGGGTCACAGATATGGCAGGAGTTTGCGCTTCCACTGGTGCGCTAGAAACTTGCGGTGTCACTGGGGTCTCTGCTTTGGGCGTAAAATTTCTATCATGTACAAAGTGATTTTTATTTTTGTTTAAGGCTATATAATAATATGCTTCAAGAACAGTGATGGGTAGGGATACAGAAAACAAGGTTATGCATATATAGAGCAAGGCATTTTTGGCAAAAATACTTACGCAAGCGCCTAGAAAAATGCTTATGCACAGCAATAGTAGCGTCACCTGAGCTTCAAAGGGAGGAGCCATAAGGGTGATGCCCATGCCAAGAACGGAAGCCATGGCTAACATGTATTTGAGGGATAGCTTCATAGTCAGGGGGGAGGTGCGTAGGGTTAAGGTGTAGATTTTTATACTACTGTTAAAAAATGTATAAGGCTGCATCCAATCTTTAAATAATGCCTTATTGTGGCGCCAAGGTCAAGGGGTGGTTTTCGTAAAAAGAATATAATTAATTAAAAATATTAAAGTTATCCTTTGTGTCACAAGATATTTTTATTGAAATTATCCTAAGCATTTCGTATGCTCTGCTCATGAAACGATCCCTTTACTTTTCTTATGCGGTGGCGGTGCTTGGCATAGCCTTTGTGTATACTTTTTTTATTCTTTTAGAAAATAGATTACTGCCTGGTATTGCCCTAACGGGAGACACCATGGTGTTTGCCACTTTTGGGCTTGGATGGGTGCATGACCTTATTCCCTACCGTGACTTGTTCGATCATAAAGGCCCTGCGATTTTTTTTGTGAATGCTTTAGCTTATACTTTAGGCCAAGGATATATGGGGATTATGCTGGTGGAAATAGCTGTGGCCACGGCTTGGCTTGCTCTTTTACTCTATCTTTTTCGTGAGCATCCCTTATACGGCATGTGGTCTATCATAAGCGGGCTTGTGATTATTTTGGGCATGGCGCATAATGGCGGTAATTTTACCGAGGAATATTGCTTGCTTTTTGCTGTGTTGTCCATGGTGATTTTTTTGACCAAAAAGCCATCTTTTTTTTGGCAATTTTTTCTATACGGTCTGTGCGGCGCCTGTACTTTTCTTTTCAGAGCCAATAATGCCATAATCCCCCTGCTTATTTGCTGTTTTGCCTTTTTGGAATTACGCTCTTGGGCGGCATGGAAAAAAGCCTTTATGGCGGCAGGTTTGGGCTTTATTTGTATTATGCTGCCTACTCTGGGCTATTTTTATGGGCATGATTCTTTACAATCTGCATTAGATGCGGCGCTTTTGTATAATCTTACCTATGTGGATAATAGCAATACCTTACAAGGGGCTTTGTCTTTAGCTTTGCGTTTTAGCCCTGCCATTATTATGGAATGTATGCTTTTGGGCTGGCTTGTGTATAAGCAAAGGGATATGCGCACTTTGCAATGCGTGATTTTATTTTTTGCCACGCTGATCATCGGCTGTCTTTTGTCGGGGCGTAAGTATAACCATTATATGATTACGCTTTTGCCTGTGCATTTTTATCTGTGCCATGTGGCCATGCCCACATTATTATCTGCCGCTAAAATACAATGGGAAAAATATAAAAATAGTCATGCATTATTGCAAAAGATGCGCACTCAAAAAGCCTGCTGTCTTATGCTTTTGGTGGCCATGCTTGCCATGGGTACTAAGGTCTTTTTTCGCTTTGATGATACCCCATTACAAGTGGAGAGGGCGGCTTTACAGGATGCAGGGGTAAGTCACTCCAGCGCCATTTTAAATTTAAATAAGGTGAAAGGGTGTCGCGTGTTCGTGGTGACAGAAAGCTTGCCACGTCAACGTATTTTCTTTGAGCCTAGTGGGCAAGGAGTCAATAATCAAAAATTCCTTTGGGGGCGCACTGCACCCGAAGACTATGCCCAAAAATATGACTTTATTGTGGCCGAAGAGGCTTTCACGCATGAACAATTTGAACGTGTGGCACATTTTCATTGGGGCACCTTGTTTAAGAAAAAGTAGCGCCATAAAGGGATAGCGTAAAGGATTGTCATGGAAAATACTGTATTTAAAAAAAGCATATTAGCTTTGGTTTTATTGGGGCTTTTGATTACCTTGGCGGGGAGCTTTATGTTGCGTCCCACCGCCGATGATTATTGGTTTGGCGCCTATGTGGCGCAGCATGGTGTGTGGGGAGCTACGGTAGAATTTTGGAATACTTGGTCCTCCTTTGTGGTAGGTATGTTTGGCGTCAATGTGCTCGTGGGCCTACCTTTAGCCACATTGCCCTTGGGCATAAGTTCTGCCATTCCCTTTTGGTGTGGTGCCTTATCTGTGGGTTATATTTCTTATAAAATACTTATGTCTAGGTATACTGTATCTGCAGAAAAGAAACCTTGGCTTTTTATAGTATGCACTTTTATTTGGCTTTCTTTTTTGTTTGTAGATAGCATGCAATTTCTTATGCTGACACATCATTTTAAAAATAGAATAGCTTTAGGCATAGTGCACTGGCAAACCCTTGGTGTGGGGTATGTGTTTTGGATGTCTGTGCTTATGTCACTTTTTCTTTATTTTTTACAACACACATTGCCTTTGTGGCTAACCTTTGTATGCGCCATTTTATGGGGGGTAGCCATGGGGATGATGGGTACTGCCATAGTCCTATCTTTTTTGGCTGTTCTTTTTTGTGTTATGTGTTGGCAAGGGTATTTAAAAACACTTACGAAACTAAAATTGATTTTTTATCTGACGCTTATGGCGTCTAGTGCCGTATCCACTGTGGCAAGTATGAAGCTTTCCCCTGGGCATACATTACGTTTGGTTACGGTAAAAAGCCATGTGGATTTTTCTTTTGATGGAATAGTGGAACTTTTTCTTTTTACTTTTTTACCTACATTTCACAGACTTTCTGAGCTGTATTTGAACCTAGGCACCGTACTTACTCTAGGTGCAATGATACTTTTTTGGTTAACTTTGGGAAAGGATGTGACAGTAAAACCCGGCATGTCGTCTAAGCAAATGGCTTTATTTTTAACTTTTTGTTGCTTAGTTTTCGCAGCGGTGGCGCGTTTTAGCCAAGCTTTTTCCTATTCCAAACCTTGGCACTTTATACCCACTTTCATGGTGCTCTATCTCTCGCTCTTTTTTTGGAGTCACTACATTGCGCAAAAACTTCAAAAGCGTGTGCAAAGCGTGCAAGGTATAACGATGGCACAAAGGTTACTCTTAGGCCTTCTTTGCATACAATGTGTCTTTATTGCGGTAGGCGTGAGCAAGATTTATGAGCGAGAAAAGATTTGGGCAGTGGGGCCTGCGCCGGTGCGCGATGGAAAAGATATTGAAAGAGAAGATTGGCTTAAGTATTGGAATGACTTAAATAAATATAGAGAAGAACCTTTTGAGGAAAGAAAACCTCAATAATTTTTTACCCTTGGTAAACAAGGTTCACCAAGGGCATAAAATTACTGACCGCGAGAAAGCACAATAATGCCGGCTATGATAAGTAAACTGCCAATGATTTTTGCTGCATTTAAGGATTCCCCCAAGAAAAGGGCTGAAAGGCCAATGACGCACACAAAGTTCAGGCTCATCCAAGGGTAGGCATAGCTTATTTCGAATTTGGTCATGGCCATCATCCAAGCCACACCGCTTAAAAATGTAGCCACAAGGGCAGAAAACACCCAAGGATTAAGAAATAGCGAGCCAATAAAGGTGACTTTTCCCCATAAAGGCTCGGGTAAAGCGCCCGCTTGGCTCACTTGCCAGCGCATGATAAGCTGGCTGTAGATGCCTAAAAATAAAGACAGAAAAATATACATATGATCAAAAATACGTGACATGTTTTACCTCAAGTGTAGAAGAATATACGCCATGCGTAGCCCATGCTATAGTGTATAGGGCGTACATTTTCAACATAAATTCTGTCCATTATGGGCATATACAAAGTACATTTTTATCTTGCTGTGGAGAAAGTCATGCCGAAAAATAGAGAATCAAAAGATGAAGTAAGCCAAAGCGCCTTGGCTGCGCCGCGTAAGGTGGCCTTGGTACATTATTGGCTTTTGCATATGCGTGGTGGAGAAAAGGTGTTGGAAGCTTTGTGTCGTATGTATCCTGAAGCGCATATCTATACCCATGTGGTGCAGAAGGAAAAGCTCTCTCCGCTGTTACAATCACGGGTGATTCACACCTCTTTTATTTCTCGCTTACCTTTGGCGTTAAAACTCTATCAAAAGTACTTGCCTCTCATGCCGCTGGCCTTGGAACAACTTGATTTGACGGATTATGACCTTATCATCTCCTCCGAGTCCGGCCCAGCCAAGGGCGTTCTTACTCGCGCCGATGCCACCCATGTGTGTTATTGCCATAGCCCCATGCGTTATTTATGGGATTTTTATCCGCAATATCTCGCTTCAGCCTCGTCTCTTGTGCGTTTAGCCATGCGCCCGCTCTTTTCTTCATTGCGTCAATGGGATGTACTCTCGGCGCAAAGGGTGGATCATTTTGTGGCCAACTCCAAAACCGTACGTAAGCGTATTGCCAAGCATTGGCGACGTGAGGCCGCTGTGGTGCATCCTCCTGTGGATGTACAGCGTTTTTCTCTTTCCCCTTGTGAGCGTGAAGATTTTTATTTTTGCATGGGGCAATTGGTGGATTATAAACGCGTGGATATAGCCATTGAAGCGTGTTTGCGCTTGCATAAGCGCTTAGTCATTGTGGGAGATGGCGAAATGCGTGCGCGTTATGAGGCTTTGGTGCAAAGTCTTGCGCAAGATGCAGCCCATGCGGCGCTCATAGAGTTTCGCGGACGCGCAGATGATGCTACGGTTCAAGATTTATATAATCGCTGTGCGGCACTGCTTTTTCCCGGAGAGGAAGATTTTGGCATTGTTCCCCTAGAAGCCATGGCCACGGGCGCTCCGGTGCTCGCTTTCGGTAAGGGCGGCGCCACAGAAACCGTGGTGGATGGCGTGACAGGGCTGTTTTTTCATGAACAAAAGGTAGAAGCTCTTTGCCAATGCATGCAGGATTTTGAAAAAAAACGCGCCCACTTTAACGGTGAGCGCATTCGAGAACATGCCATAAGCTTTGATGAAGAACGTTTTGCCAAAGAAATGTTTACACAGATAGAGCAAGCTCGCCTTCAAGTTTTGCAGTATTAGTTTTTGAGGGCGTGTTTATCTACTTTGCCATTGGCGTTTTTGGGTAAACTTTCCAGCACATGTACTTTATTGGGTAGCATGTAGGCCGGTAATAGGTCTTTTAATGCTGTTAAGATATCTTGTGTGTCAGGTTGTTCCTTGCTGGCCACATAGGCCACAATGCGCCCGTACAGAGCTTGACTACGCTCATAAATTACAGCGGCTTGGTCAATGTTTGCTAGGCTTATGAGGGCATGTTCTATTTCTTCTAATTCGATTCTATAGCCCATGTGTTTAATTTGATTGTCTTTGCGACCCACAAAGTACAGCTTTCCCTCTTCTTGGCGAATGATATCTCCAGTTTTATACATGCGTTTTCCATAACGCTCAGGACTTTGCAGGGTAAAAAAGGCCGCTGCCGTACGCTCTGGGTCGTTAAAATAGCCGGAAGCCACATTGGGACCCAATAAGCAGAGTTCCCCTTGTGTGCTTTCTTGTTCTGCATGATCAAGGATAAGATAATCAAAGTTTTGATTCAGCTGGCCTAAGGTGGGTAAACCTTCTACATCTTCAAAATCTGTATCTGTTAGGTCGTAAGCGCTGCAAATACAGGTGCATTCTGTGGGGCCGTACACATTTACAATGCGTGCTCTGGAACTGTAATGGTCATACAGTTTTTTTAATTCCACTTTGGGGTAGCCTTCGCCGCCAAAGGAGAAGGAACGAATGGCAGGCAAGCGCGCTGGGCTTAGCACCTTCATGGTCATAAGATACATGAGTAAGGAAGGTACAGAAAACCAGATAGAGCATTGCATTTGCTCAATATGCGCCACTAAATCCAGCGGAGCGGTGAGCATAGGACGCGCTATGGGGGCTAAGCTTGCGCCGCAAAATAAGGCCGTATAAAAATCAAATACGGAATTATCAAAGTACATGGGGCTAATTTGCGCAAAAATATCTTCAGGCCTAATGCTAAAACAGCTCTGCGCCCAAGCAATAAAGTGAGTGAGATTCTCATGGCTTATGGCCACGCCCTTGGGAGTCCCTGTGGAACCGGAAGTAAACATAATATACGCTAGGGTAGCGCCATCTACCTGAGCCATTTTTGCGGCAAAGGTAGCCAAAGCCTCTGCGCTAGGGCGAGGAGTATGCGGCTGTATGTCCATGAGGGAAAGGGCAGGGCAACCATGCTGCTTTGCCAGCTCTTGCATGGCACTGGTATCTTCTGCACTATCATAACAGAGGATTTTGGGCTGACTCGTTTGCAAAATACGCATGGTACGCGCCGCAGGAGAACTCACATCAATATTCACATAGGGCATGCCTAGCATAAGAGCCGCCAACATAAGGGCATAGGATTGGGGCGCTTTGGTATGGGCAATGGCAATAACATCACCTTGGCGGCATTGTGCATTCAAAAGAAGCTGCATACTTTGCTCTGCCATGGCAGAGAGCTCTGCATAGGTGTAGGAAGTTTCGGCATAGCGTAAAGCCACACGCTCGCCATGAGCGCTGACCACAGCACAAAAAGCATTTCCAAGGTTATATGTATACATGTTATTTAGCTATGGTTAAAAATTTATAAGGCGGCGTTTTGGCAGTAAAACCCAAGGACTTGCAAAGCTCCATGGAGCCTGCATTATTGGTAAAGCAATCCCACAGGGGCGTAATGCCTTTTTCTTTACAGGTTTTAATAAAGGCTTTGGCCACAAGGCTAGCGTAGCCTTTATGGCGAAAATCTTCATGGGTTAAGATGTCAATTTCAGCGCAATTATTAGCCAAGGCGGCGGCGCAACAAATGGATACGGGTTTTGAGCCTATGTAAAGAATTTGCGCATGAGAATATTTTATAAAATCTGACTTGGTATTCCAAAAGCGTTCAACAAGTTGAAATGTTGCATCAACTTCGTCTATGTTTTCTGCGGAAACAGCTCTTATGTCATGGGAATTCTCTAAGCTTGGTGTGCTTAGTATATGAAATCTTTGCCGTTCTGAATGCGTGTTTACTGGAAAACTCGTATAGATATTTTGCATGCTTGCTTTGTATAGGCGAACTTTGGGTGCCAAAAAAGCCTTTTGCTCCAAGTAAGCAACAAATTCTTCTTTATTGTGAGAAGACATTTCTCCTAAAATTTGCGCAAAGCCAAAGCTATGTTCTACGTAGACAGCATCGCCAGATGAAAAGCTGAACATGGCACCTGATTGTTTGCCTTCAATGACAGCGCCAATGAGAGGGAAAAAATAGGCATCTTCTTTGTAGGTGTCGTAAATTTTTATAGAAATTTCTTGTATTTGCTGCATCTTTTTCTCGTATATGCCTTTGGGCCTTATATGGTTAAGCCGCCGTTCACATCCAGCACAATGCCATTGATAAAATCGTTTTCCACCACAGCGGCCACTGCCTTACTGATGTCCTCTGCTTCTCCCAGTCGGCGTAAGGGCGTATTGCTGACAATATGCTTAATTTGCGATTCCGAAAGAGAAGCATAGGTGGAAGGCGTGCCTATAAAGCCAGGGGCAATGGCATTAACACGAATGCCAAGGCGGCCCAGTTCCTTAGCCCAAGTCACTGTCATGGCGTTGACGGCGGCTTTGGCGGCGGCATAGGAGGTTTGCCCCTCATTACCTTGGCCGGAAATTGAGCTGATATTCACAATACAGCCCTTAATACGCTTTAATACCATATGTTCCACCACAGCGGAGGTCATAAGGAAAACGGAATCCAGATTGATGGCTAAGCCATCTTTAAAAGCAGCATAGTCAAGCATAAGCTGTTGCGGATTCATGATATTCACAAAAGGGGCGCTTTCAATGCGACCTGCGCAGTTGACAAGGATATCTATGCGTTTTTCGGCTTCCATGATGCTGGCTACGCCTGTTTTTACGGAAGCTTCCTGAGTAACGTCTATGCATACAGTGCCAAAGTATTCAGGCAAGGCTTGCAAAGCTTCATCATTAAAGTCTGCCACCACCACGCGCGCGCCTTGGGCATGCAAATACTCTGCAATATCACGTCCAAGGCCACCGCAACCACCGGTAACCAGAGCCACAGCACCGCTAACTTTCAAGGCTAACCCCTTTGGCGGTGAGAATTTCCATAATGGTGGCTACCGAGGTCATGGCCACAATATCCATAAGCTCAAGGCTGATGTCATATTCACGCTCAAGGCTTACTACTAAATCCATTTGTTTGAGCGAATCCCATGAGCCCACGTCAGCCTTGGTAAGTTGTGCGGTAATATCTGCGGCGCGCATGCCAAAAACTTCTGCCAATACTTCTGCTAATTTCTTATCCACTTTATACTCCAAAAAATTTCACATATTCTTCCGCTGAATAACGGAAAGGCTCACCGGAACGTGCCAAATGCACAGCTTTTTCTGCAGTGCACTTGGTCATGAGGGCGCCGGCGCCCACAATATTATATTCGCCAATTTCCACTTCATTAACAATGGTGGCATTGACGCCAATAAAGGTATTACGCTTAATACGGGCCATGCCCGAAAGCACCGCTCCTGAGGCTAGCCAGCAATGATCGCCCACGGTGGCATGGTGAGCCACGGTGACATTGCACCATATGAGGGTATTTTTACCAACGGTGGCATAAGGCTCTACTACAGCTCCAGGGAGAATGATTGACCCTTGGCCAATGGCATTGTTTGTGTTTACAATGGCATCTTTGTGGATATACGTTTCAATGGTATATCCAAGCTCTTGTAATTTTGTAAACAAAGCTTCGCGAGTACGGTTTATATTATCATAGCCAATGGCCATAACTATTTTATGGTCTGCAGGAGGGTATTTTTGTAATACCTCAGACATACCCACCGAAGGGATTTGTGTAAAGGTTGCGCTTTGCACATAGGCATCATCCACCACACAAGCTGTGGGGGCATAGCGCTCATCTTGATCTAAGTACGCGTAAAGAATTTCTGCGGCAATGGTGTTGCCGGCGAAAAGAATTTTTTGCATTATTCCTCCTCAAGTACGGCTATACCAAAGCCTGTTCTTCCATAACCGTTGCCATTATATAACATATAGCGCTTGCCATCATGGTCAAATACATAAGGGTAACAGAGCATTTCTGAATCCCAACCGGACTCAGAAACATCAATACCCACAGACTCATCTTTACGTGTCCATGTGACACCGTCAGGGGATTCGGCATGTCCAATGCGATACGTTGCTGCATCTGGCCCTGCACGATAACTGTACCACATTCTGTAGCAGTCTTCATCTTTTAGAACGCAGGGACGTGCAAAGGCATATTCATACTCATTTTTAAAATCAATGGCCACAGTACCTTTCTGATCCCATTTGATACCGTCAGCTGATTCTGCATATTTAATATGATAATAATGCTTGGGTTTTTCTTCTTGAGCTACCCAGCGCACAGCAGAGACATACCAAACGCGGAAAATTCCTTTGTCAAACAAAACAAAGGGCATGGTAGAAAAGTATGGTTCAAGAGCGGTTCTGCTCAAAATAGGGCCGTCAAAAACTCTTTCAATGGTACCGTCTTTATGTATGGTGGCAAGGCCAGAGTCACTGGTAAAGGGAACATCTCTTAGAACATTAATACCGCCATAATATAAGCGTAAGGTGTCTTCTACCTGCACAAAGGATCCGAAGGTTAAACCGGAGTCATCAAATGTGCCAAGTTTACCTAGGCCTAAAGCTAAGGTAGGCTCTGATGTTACTTGTAAGGTTTTTATATTAAAGTTTAATTGAAAAACTCTAGAGCGCAACAAAGAGTCTCTTGCTCCATAATAGATAATGAATTCGTCGCCGCCCATATGACGAGGGGCAGGAACCATGGCAGCAATTAAGTCACCAAATTCTTCATGGTGATAGTTGCTGTTGTAAATATGACCAAGTTTATTCCACTTCATGATGGCTCCTCTCTTTTATATTAATAGTTCTTCGTATTATGGTATAAGGTCTTTGTTTTACTTCAACAAAAATTTTAGAAATATATAAACCCACAACGCCAAGGCAGGCTATGATGACGCCGCCCAAAAAATATAAGGAAACGATGGTTGACGCCCAACCGCTCACAACGCTTCCGTAAATAAGATAGATGATGAGAGTGTATAAAACGTAAAATACTGAGAGAATTGAAATGGCTATGCCTACAATAAAAATAAAATACAAGGGCGCATTGGAAAAGGAAAGCACCGCATTGGTAAATTGAATAAATTTCTTATATAGTGAATAATTAGAAGGTGATATGGATAGCTTTTTAACGGTCATGTGGCGTTGCTTAAAGCCCGCAGAAGCCATGATACCACCAAGAAAAAACTCTCGCTCTGTATAGGAGAGCACGGCCTCGACGTATTTTTTCTTCATGATACGCGCATTGGCGGGGTTAGCGTGCATGACAGTGCCGCAAAGCTTATTGTAAAGCCAATAAAAAGCGCGTCCACTTATGCGTTCAAACCATCCGCCTTTTCTGGACTCTTGCACGCCAAAAACCACGTCAACATCGTGTTTGTGCATTTCTTCGGCAAAGGGTAAAAGCCACTCTGGTGCTTCTTCTAAATCATCATCAAGGATGAAAATTTCTTCGCCGCAGGCATGCCTTAAGCCAGTGATCATGGCCTTGTGTTGCCCAAAATTTCGGGAAAGCTCAATAACCTTTAGATGATTATCTTTCTCGGCTAATTGTATGGCAAGGTCAAGGCTATTGTCCGGTGATCCATCATTCACCATGATAATTTCATAATCATTGCCGGCGTATTCTTGCGCCACGGCGCTTGCACGACTATAAAACTCTTCAATATGATTTGCAGAGCGATAAAGAGTGGTTACAATAGAAAGTTTCATAAGGATATCGTCTTTGGTAGGTTATGCCACATAGCGCATGTACTTGGAGGCATTTTTGCCACAATTAAAAAGCAAATCTACAATGCTCACTGCATGTTCAAATGGCCCCCAAAGCTGAGGGTAGGGGGCATAGCCAGCATAGTCAAACCATGTTAGCTTAATATGTGCTTCTGCAAAAAGCTCTTCTACAATATAATCCTTGGCAGCAGGGCCTGAAATATATTCAGTGGCTCCTGCTTTTTCGCATAAATCCACAAGGCGTTCTGTTTTTCCTTCGATGAGCTGGTATTGGCTTGAGCTCGTTATGTTTGTATGTATGCCAAGATTATTACAAATGGAGTTTATAAAGGCATAATTGATATTGCTCAAATAGGGTTCGTCCACGCAGCTTTCATAAAGCTTTTCAAAACTTTTTTCAAAATGTGTAAAGTGTGGCGCTTTTGCGTAGTTGAAGCGTAGGCTGTCCCAATGTTTTTTACACCACCTTGCATCAATAACCTTTGTTTCATTGATTTTTCTATCAAGGTGTTTATTGTTTTCCGCCGGAATTGTCAACCATGTTAACCCATTGGGAGTTTTGATCTTATTTCGATTTCTCCAATCGTTTTTCGTATACTGCATATCATCGTATAAAATAAATTCATCCACGGCAGCAATGAGGTCAAAATAGCCCTTCCAAGGGATATAATTGGATTGTAAAATGGCAACTTTTTTCATATTAGGCATACAGCTCCAATGCTTCGCGTAAGGTATGTACCACGCGCTCCTGATCCGTGTCGCGCATTCTGGTATAAAATGGCAGGCGGATAAGGCGTGCCGACAAGGTGTCGGTATATTCCATACTGCCCACATGGCGCCCCAATTTTTCACCGGCAGGGGCGGAGTGCAAAGGAACATAATGGAATACAGCCATAATATTGTTTTGCTTAAAATGCTCTAGTATTTTTTGCCTATCTATATGTTCTGCCAGTAAAATATAATACATATGGGCATTGTGCGTGCAATAGTCGGGGATGTGTTGACGACGTAAATAGCCTTTTTCCTCTAGGGGAATAAGGGCTTCATGATAGATATCCCAAGAGGCTAAGCGCATGTTTTGTATGGTTTGCGCTTCTTCCAATTGCGCCCATAAAAAAGCGGCAATGAGCTCACCGGGAAGGAAAGAAGACCCTATGTCTTGCCATGTATATTTATCCACTTCACCGCGGAAGAAGCGGCTTCTGTCCGTGCCTTTTTCGCGTATGATTTCTGCTTGTAGCGAAAAATCTTGTTCATTGATAAGCAGGGCGCCGCCTTCACCGGCAATGATATTCTTGGTTTCATGAAAGCTTAAAGCGCCAAAATGGCCAATGCTGCCAAGGGGGCGCCCCTTATAGCTTGCCATGATGCCTTGGGCGGCGTCTTCAATGACCTTAAGGTTATGGCGCGCAGCAATGTCCATAATGCTGTCCATTTCGCAGGCTACGCCGGCATAATGCACCACCACTATGGCCTTGGTCTTGGGGGTAATGGCCGCTTCTATGAGCTTTTCGTCAATGTTTAAAGTATCTGGGCGAATATCCACAAAAACAGGCACCGCGCCGCGCAAGGCAAAGGCATTGGCTGTGGATACAAAGGTATAGGAAGGCATAATGACTTCATCGCCGGGTTGTAAATGCAATAAAAGAGCGCACATCTCCAAAGCGGCGGTACAGGAATGCGTCAGTAAAGCCTTGGAGCAGGTACAGTTTTGTTCAAGCCAGGCGTGGCATTTACGTGTAAAAGGCCCATCACCGGAAAGTTTACGCCCAAAGTGGGCTTCGGCTATATAAAAAAGTTCTTTACCCGTCATATAGGGCTTATTGAAACCGATGGGCTTTTGTGCTGTGGTCATGGTATTCCTATGAAGTCAAAATCTCATTTTTATTCTCAGCTAGATAGCAGTGATTTTTACTCTTGTAAAGTGTTGTAGCTGCTCTGTGTATTTTGCTCAAAGGCATTTTTCATTGTGATGAGGACTGTGGAGGTAGCGGGGTGTATCTGGACTTTTGGGAAAGAAATTTGTATTATATACAATTGGCTATACAGTCGTACATTATACTCTGAGGATGCATATGAAAAAAGCTCTCATCACCGGTATTACAGGGCAAGATGGTGCCTATTTAGCTCGCTTTCTTTTGGAAAAAGGCTATGAGGTTCATGGTATTAAGCGGCGATCTTCGCTGTTTAATACACAGCGTATAGACGATATTTATCAAGGTGTGCATAGCGCCAAAAGGCGCTTTTTTTTGCATTATGGCGATTTGACAGACAGCGCCAACCTTGTGCGCCTTATGCAAAAAATTCAGCCTGACGAAGTGTATAATTTAGCGGCGCAAAGCCATGTGCAAGTGTCTTTTGATGCTCCGGAGTACACGGCCGATGTGGTGGGTGTAGGTACTTTACGTGTGCTTGAGGCTGTGCGTTTGCTGGGGTTGGAAAAGAAAACACGTGTATATCAAGCCTCCACTTCTGAGCTTTTTGGCTTGGTGCAAGAAACACCGCAAAAGGAAACAACGCCCTTTTATCCGCGTTCACCCTATGCCGTGGCCAAGTTGTATGGTTATTGGATTACCGTGAATTATCGTGAGGCATATGGCATGTATGCTTGTAATGGTATTCTTTTTAACCATGAATCCCCCTTGCGCGGCGAGACCTTTGTAACGCGAAAAATTACCCGCGCCTTACCACGTATTATTTTAGGCATGGAAGATTGTTTGTATATGGGCAATATTAACGCCTTACGCGATTGGGGGCATGCCAAAGATTATGTGCGTATGATGTGGCTTATGCTGCAACAGGACACGCCGGAAGATTTTGTCATTGCCAGTGGCGAACAGCATTCTGTACGTGAATTTATTGAAATTTCTGCCAAGATGCTAGGGCTTACTTTAGAGTGGCAAGGTGAGGGTGTGGACGAGGTGGGCAAGGTGGCAAACTTTGATGAAAATGTGCTCATGGCCTTGCTTGAAAAGCAAATGCAAGGGGAGAACTCTGCCACCAAGGAGGCTTTCATTGCTGATACCATGAAAACCATACGTGCCAATACTTCCCTACAAAAAGGGAAGGAAGTGGTACGCATTGACCCTCGTTACTTTCGCCCCACAGAGGTGGAAACCTTGCTTGGGCATGCGGTTAAAGCCAAGGAAAAGCTGGGTTGGGTGCCTAAAATTTCTTTTGCGGCTTTGGTGCAAGAAATGGTGGAAGAAGATTTTGCCGGTGCAAGGCAAGATAGTTTATGCATTCAGGCTGGCTTTGCTGTGCCTACGGTGCAAGAATAGGGAACGTAGGTATATATTATGGCATGTTATTTAGTAACAGGTGGGGCAGGATTCATTGGCTCTTGTTATGTGTTGCAAAGTCGGGGCAATGGGCACAATGTAGTGAATGTGGATAAACTGACCTATGCGGGAAATATGGATAATTTAGCCGCCTTGGAAGGGGATGCAGGCCATATTTTTGTGCATGGTGATATTGGCAATGAAGAGCTCATGAAGCATGTGCTACAACAATACAGCCCTGATGCCATTATTAACTTTGCGGCGGAGTCTCACGTGGATCGCTCCATTTTAGATCCCGATGCTTTTGTGCGCACCAATGTGCTTGGCACCTGTGTTTTGTTGCGCGTAGCTTTACAGTATTGGCAAGGCTTAAGCGATGAAAAGAAAAGTAAATTTCGCTTTTTACATGTGTCCACCGATGAAGTATTTGGTACTTTGGGCTTACATGATGCCCCCTTTACCGAAGAAACTCCCTATGCGCCCAATAGCCCGTACTCAGCGTCTAAAGCGTCCAGTGATCATTTGGTTCGTTCATTTCATGAAACCTATGGCATGCCCATTTTAATTACCAATTGCTCCAATAATTACGGGCCGCGTCAATTCCCAGAAAAGCTCATTCCCTTAATACTTTGCAATGCATTGGATGGTAAGGCTTTACCCATTTATGGTAAGGGTGAAAATATTCGTGATTGGCTGCATGTGGAAGATCATGCCGCTGCCATTGAGGTGGTTTTACAGCATGGAGAAGTGGGACGCACATATAATATTGGTGGACGCGCCGAGCGCACCAATATGGATGTGGTTAAAGCTTTATGCGCGGCTTTGGATAATTTTGTGCCGCGAGCTCATGGAGAGTATGCTGACCTGATTACATATGTGACAGATCGACCCGGTCATGATTTTCGCTACGCCATTGATTGCACACGTATAGAAAATGAGCTTGGCTGGGTACCGTCGCATACCTTTGATGAAGGTATTTTGGAAACTGTACGCTGGTATTTGGACAATCAAGATTGGGTGAAGCGTGCACGTAGCGGCGAGTATCAAAACTGGTTGCAAAAAAATTATACGGCTCGCTGAGTTTTTATTGGTCATAGTAAAAGTATGGGGCTAACGTCATGGAGTATGCGTTAGCCCCATACTTTTTTTATGGAATTATACGGTCTTCTTCCAAGGCTTTTTGTATGGCTTGGTACACATGCAAATTGCCTGTTCTGTTAAAGTGAAAATCCCCGCGAATGTAATTTTCGTTGATGACTTGTTCAAGGTTACTGCTCTCTATGGCGTCGTAAAAAATATCATTGGCATTGATAAAGTTTGCGCATTGCACCTGTTGGCAAAACTCTTGCCACAAAGTGACGCCGGCATGCGTGCGAGGCGCATACATGAGCTGAGCGGGCCAAGGGTAGACTAATACAGACATGGTGATGCCATGAGCATCTAATAGTGTTTTTAATTTTGTCATGGAGTCTATGGCTTGCGCTTGAGCTCCTGCTACGCCTTCTGGGCCGTATGTTCCGGCCACATCTTGTAAATGCGTCCAGCCGGAGCGGTAGGGCTGTGTATCAAACCTTTTTAGGCTAAGGTCTGGGTTGAGCATGCTGTCTACTATTAAATTTAAAAACCACGTATATTCTAAGTATTGTTCTGCAAAGTACTTACCTTGGCGGCGCTTATTACTGTCGGGGGCGGGTTTCGTTTCAACTTTGAGCTTAGTGGTTTCTGGCTGTGTATTGGCAGGGGCTAAGGTTGCGCTACTCACTGCATTAGCAGAAGAAGCCATGGCATGAGGGGGCGCGTTTTTTTGTAAAGTAGCTTTGTCTATAACTTTAGAGCCATCGGCAGACAAGGCATAAGCTATCCCTTCATCCTGGATATCACTAATATCTATACCTACTACCACATGCTTAAATGTAAAGCCGCGCTGTAAGAGGTCTTCCATTTTTTTTAAATACACTGTGGGTGCGTAGGATGCACAGCCCAGATTTACCACTGAAAGTTTAGGATTTTGCGCGGCAAACATGCCTACAAAGCTGTCTTCATATACCATACCTACAGCTTCGGTGAAAGAATCACCAATGAAGGCTATATCATAATTTTTAAGGCTTGGTGTATTTTCTTGAGAGCACGCAATCTTAAAACCGTATTCATTGGTGCAAATTTGATAAAAGACATTGCCCCAACGTATTGTATTATTTAAGTTGGGCTTAAGGTCATGATGGTACACAGCATGTGGCATACCTTTCACAAAGGTGGTTATTTTCCAAGGTCCCAGGCCTAAAGCGGTTAATGTAAAGTCTAAGGTAAACCAGCAGAGTAAACATATGCCAAAAACAGTGGCTACTGTTTTAAACTTTTTCATTTCCAATTCCTCAATAAGTATACGTTGTGTAAGGCTTTGTTTTGTACTGCAGAGGGCAGGAAAAAGCAAACGAAGTTCTGTATAAAATTTACAGTAATTCCCATGGCACTTGCAATTCCATAAGGTATGATTTAGGGATGAATAGTTATGAAATATAAAGTTTGTGTTATGGTAATTTGAACTATTCATACTGAGGATATGTATGCAAGAACTGAGCTTTTTTACCATTTGTTATGTTTTTATGGTGGTCTTTGTTGCTTCCATAATGCGTGGTCTTTGTGGTTTTGGCTTTTCCATGGTGGTGGTCATTCTTGTAAGCATGATTATGCAGCCTTCTGAGATTGTGCCTGCTGTACTTGTATGGGAAATTTTAGCCAGTATAGTTTTTTTTCCTAGCATTTGGAAAGATATTGCTTGGCAGTCTTTAAAGGGATTAACTCTTGGTGTACTTTTGGGTACTCCTGTAGGTGTGTGGCTACTCGCCACAATGCCACCAGCTCCCATGATTATAGCTATTAATCTTGTGGCTTGTGTGTGCTGCATGGCTTTATGGCGCGGTTATGTATTGCGTTCTAATTTAAGTAAAGCAGGAATATTGGGCACAGGTTTAGCCAGTGGATTGTTAAATGGCGCGGCTGCCAATGGCGGTTTACCACTTATTTTATTTTTCCTTTCAAGCCCTCTTGCTGCCGCCACAGGGCGTGCATCACTCATAGCATTTTTCTTTTTTACCGACGTGTGGGCCTCTATTTTTGCTGCGCAGCAAAACCTTTTTACGGTAACAACGCTGAGTATTATTCTCTGGGGATTGCCAGCACTTTGCTTGGGGCTTTGGTGTGGACATGTCCTTTTTAAGCATATAGACGAGGTTCGTTTTAAGCGTATAAGCATTATTTTTTTGGCGCTGCTCTCTGCTACGGCTCTTTGCCTTGAAGGGCTTAAAATTTTTTGGCCCGCATAGGTTTTTTATAGGGATTTATAAAAAGGTAGTGTAAACCTCCCCAAGTTAGTGCAAAGCAAGGTGAAATATTAATGTATGTTTAAGGGGAAATCTTTTAGGTGCTAGGTTCCCCAAGGGGAGGAGAGGCCGATGCTCATTATACAAGCTCAGCCAACTGACTGCAGTGTTCAAAACGTCCTAATACACATTTGCCACAGATAAAAAACCTTAAAAAACACTAAATTGACTTTTCATGTGCAACATTGTAAAAGCTTTTGAGTCAAGACAATATATCAAAAAACTCTGCAAAGAAGATATAAGTAGCTTAAAGAAATTAGCTATTACTCACTTGAAAGGTACATTATGAGCAATATATACGTTACAAAGTCTTTCTTACCGCCTTTAGAAGAATACATACTTCAGTTGGAAAAAATTTGGAAAAGTGGACACCTCACCAATCAAGGTCCATTACTGCAAGAGTTTGAAACTAAAATGCAAGAGTACTTGGGGGTTCAACATTTTCATTTTTTAACCAATGGAACATTAGCTTTGCAATTAGCTATTTCCTCTTTAGACATTAGTGAAGGTGAAATTATCACAACCCCCTTCTCTTATGTCGCAACAACGTCAAGTATACTATGGGAAAGATGTACTCCTGTTTTTGTTGATATTGAGTCTGAAAACTTCATGATTGACGTTACAAAGATTGAAGAAAAGATAACAAGTAAGACAAAAGCTATTCTCGCGGTCCATGTGTTTGGCTATGCAAATAATGTAGAAAAAATTCAGAATATTGCCAATAAATACCACATTAAAACTATTTATGATGGCGCGCATTGTTTTGGAACTAAATACAAAGGCAAGTCTTTGCTCAGCTATGGAGATGTTTCAACATTATCTTTTCATGCAACAAAGCTCTTTCATACTATTGAAGGAGGAGCTTGTATTGTAAATGATGATGCCGTTTCAGAAAAGCTTAACTTGCAAAAACGATTTGGTCATCTTTATGAAGACTATTCCTGTTTGGGTATCAATGCAAAAGCAAGTGAATTTCAGGCAGCAATGGGCCTGACAAATTTTTCTTATATTCAATCTATAATCGCTGAAAGAAAAAAAATTGCTGAACTGTACGATAGCGAATTGCTCTCTAGTGTGCAAAGGCCTAAAAAGCAAAAAGACTTAGAATTTAACTATGCATACTATCCTGTTGTTTTTGAAACAGAAGGGGAACTTCTGCGAATATTTGAGAAACTAAATGATAACGGTGTATTTCCAAGAAGGTACTTCTATCCTAGTCTCAATACACTGCCATATGTGACATATCAAGCTTGCCCTGTTTCAGAAGACATATCTAAGCGCATAGCATGCTTGCCTTTATACCCCAGCTTAACCGAAGACGAAGTATTAAAAATTTGTTCGTTAATAAAGTAAAGTAGTCACCTATAGATTGATTTAGGAGAATAAATAATGGAAAAGCTCACGCTTTTGCCTCTGACATATAATCACGAAGGTTATATTAGAGAAGTTATTGAAAGTTTTTTAGCACAAAAAACAATCTTTCCATTTTAAACTATTATTGCAGATGATGCTTCTACAGATAATACTCCTTTAATACTGAAACAGTATGCTGAAAAATATCCTGATAAAATAGAAATTACCTTAAGAAAGGAAAATGTAGGTGCATCCAAAAATTTAATGGATAAACTACTAACGCTTGACTGTGAATATTTTATATATTGCGATGGAGATGATTTTTTCACAGACGAAGAAAAACTCCAAAAACAAGTCGACTTTTTAGATGAAAATAAAGAATGTAGCATGTGCTTTCATCCTGTTAAAATGTTTTGGGAAGATGGTTCGCGAGATGATATGATTTACGCTGAATAAGACATTATTTAATCTAAACGACTTACTAAAATATAATTTTATATAAATAAACTCCTGTATTTACCGCTGGAGTGTTAATAAAAAATATAATAAATAATTATTACCCTGAAAATATTGTGTAAGGTGATTATTGGATACATCTTTTGCATGCTGGAGTAGGAAATATTGAATCTCTTGATAAGACAATGGCGGCTTATAGAAAGCATAGCAATGGCGCATGGATTGATGTGGGAAAAAATGACCATTGGTATGTAAAATTCGGCATCAGAATGGCTAACTTTTACAATGAACAGGGAAAACTCTTTCACGTTGATAAAACAGTCGAATTGAATCATATTATCATAAGTACAATATTTTCTTGTATAATTAAAAGCGACTATGATACCCTGCAATTACTAAAGATACACATGTCGATAAATTTTTTTAAATAACTTCGCATATAAAAATATTAATGAGTATATGTTATGCAATAAAGAAAATTCAAAACTGACTAGTGTTATTGAGAAATCTGAAAGTCATAATAGTGATTTAGTAAAAGAAATTGAACAGGAAGACAAAGAGCGAATTTGATTATTAAACATAATAGAAAATATTCAGGAAAAGAGAAGTCGACAAAAAATGCCGGATATATAAAATCACATTGATATTATTGACTATATTTATGATTTTATTCATAACATTAGAACTATCTAGCTAGGAATTATTATGAAAAAACCAGAAGTGTCCGTTGTTTGCACGGCCTATAATCATGGAAAATATATCGCTCAAGCATTAGATAGCGTTTTATCTCAAAAAATAAATTTTGAGATTGAAATTTTGATTGCAGATGATTGCTCTACTGATGAAACCAGTGCTATAATTCAAGAGTACGCAAGTAAAGACCAGAGAATCACAATCCTTCATCGAGAAAAAAACCTTAGAATGTTGGCAAACATGAAGGACGCTTTTGCTCACTGTAAAGGTGATAAGATAGCTATATTGGAGTGTGATGATTTTTGGATTGATGAGTACAAATTGCAAAAGCAGTATGATGCGCTTAATAGTGATACTAATGCTCTTTTATGCTTTACTAATATAAAGTTATACAACCAAAATTCTGAAAAAATAGAAACTACTGAAAAAGAATATAGAGATCAACTGAGTGATAAAGTGACAATACAGGATATTTTACAAAGAAATAACATAGGAAATTTTTCTTGCTGCATGTATAAAAGGGAAGCCTTAGACCTAATTCCAGAAAGTTATTATACATATAAACACAATGCAGACTGGCTTTTTCATTTGCATATCTTAGACAAGACACCTTATTGTATTTTTATAAAAGATATATGCTCTTTGTATAGAATTCATAATACATCATCATTTTCATCTTTAGATGATGAAAAGAAAGCAGTATTATTGATTAACATTTGTATTTACTATAATGCAATATTTAATGATAAATACAGAAATTTTTTTATAGATAATATAATGCGAAACTACACATTTACTCATTATAGTATTGAAAAAAGAAAAGAAGTCTTAGATGAGGTAGTGTTGCCCAGCGGAAACAACCTTGCTGAAGAAGATATAGATTTTTATAATGAGCTTCTTTTATTGAATCCTTGTAATGACGATAGAGCCAGTATTCTTTTATTTAAAGTTAAGAAAAAATTTCCTAAATTATATAATATAATAGTTAAAAGTTTAGAGTGCTTGCATGTTAAATGGGTATTCGCAAAAGCTATTCGATTTGTGGGCAACTCAAATCGTAAAGATAAATATTCAAAATTTTTTAAAAAATTTTTGGTATATGTGCTACCCAAAAAGGATGCAGAAGGGAAGATTTATCTATTAGAACAGCTATATGCCGAGCAAAAACAACTGAACCAATCGTTGCAACAGCAAATTCATAATTTACATGAAACATTTTCAAGTTTACAGCAAAAAAGCAAAACAATGGTAGGTGGTTCACGTAGTAAAAGTGTTGAGTTACTTATTTTTGATGACACATTTCCTTCCAAGCGTTCTCCTTTTAGATACACAGAGTATGTCCATTATTTACATTTTTTTGATAATATCACCATAGCTTGTACTGGCACTTGTTTGGCGCCATTATTAGAGGAATCACTAGAGGACTTGCATCGAAATTTTACTGAAACCCAAACAGCTTTTGCTGATAAAGTAAGCATTTACAATCCCCAAGATGTATATTCTGCAAAACTTATTTATGTCACATTTTTAGGTAATGCTATTAATCATGATAAAGACATTGCAAACAATCCTTATATCATAAATCTATATTCTGGTGGCAGCTTGCGCTTTGATGATGAGCATACTGATGCCGCTTTGCACAAGTACCTATCTTCACCCATGTTACGAAAGGTGATTGTAACGCAGCAGCCAGTAAAAGATTATCTTTTGGAAAAAGGGTTTTGCTCAGAAGACAAAATTGAGTTTATTTTTGGGAATGTTACGCCTCAAGATGTGCTTGAAAAAGAAATAGAACATAAAAGATACTTTGGTAAGGATAAGAAAACGCTTGATATTTGCTTTGTTGCCCATCGTTATATGCCTAAGGCTGAAGATAAAGGGTATGACATTTTTATTGACGTTGCCAAGGAACTTTGCAAAAAGTACGATAATATACACTTCCACATTGTTGGACCATTCGATGGTTCTGTTATTGATGTTTCAGATATTCAAGATAAATTTCATTTCTATGGAATTCAGTCCACCAAATGGTTTGCAAAATTTTATGAAGACAAAGATATAATTCTTTCACCTAACAAGCCATTTGTTATTTCGCCAGGTGCTTTTGATGGTTTCCCAACCGCAAGTGTTGCCGAAGCAGGGCTCCATGGCGTTGCTATGTTTGCAACTGATCCCCTTGCAGTGAATGGAAATAGATTCATTGATGGGGATGAAATAATTATTATAAAACCAGAACTTTCTGATATTACAAATAAAATAGAAGAAATTATTCAAGCCCCTTTTGCCCTTTCTCATATTGCAAAAAATGGGCGGAAAAAAATTCAAGAGCTGTATTCGTTTGAAAATCAAGTTGTTGCACGCAGAAACATTATTACAAATGAATTGCAAAAACTTAAATTAGAAGAAAGTTACTATGCAGAGTATGAGCTTAAAAGCTTGGGATTGAAAAAATTTGGAAAGAACGTACTCATTTCAAGAAAATGTTCCATTTATGGTGCTGAAAACATATCCATTGGAAACAATGTACGTATTGATGATTTTTGTATCTTAAGTGGCAACATAAGTATAGGTAGCTATGTACATATTTCCGCCTCATCATCTTTGTATGGCAAGTATGGCATTGAAATTGGAGATTTTTGTGGAATATCACCGAAGTCAACGCTATACTCCGCTTCAGATGACTTTTCAGGTGAATATATGATTTCGCCCTTAGTTCCATCCGCGTTAACAAATGTTATCGGAGGAAAAATTATTTTAGAAAACTTTGTTCAGCTAGGAGCAAATACAATTGTTATGCCCAAAGTTTCGTGTAAGGAAGGAAGTGCCACTGGAGCTTTTTCACTTGTCATACATGATCTTGAATCATGGAGTATTTACTTCGGGTGTCCTGTACATAAGCACAAAGAACGAAGCAAGAAAATTTTACAATTAAGAGAACAAATCAGTGACTAAACTTACTATTGTTTGTATTACTTACAATCATGAAAAATATATTGCTCAAACCATCGAAAGCTTTTTATCGCAAAAAACAGATTTTGAGTATGAAATTATTATAGGTGATGACGCGTCATCTGATAGCACTCCAGAGATTATTCAAGATTTTGCCAGTAAATTTCCTGACAAAATAAAACCAATATTACGCAAAAAAAACCTCGGAATACGGGAAAATTATGTTCAGAGTCTTGCATTAGCTCGCTCTGAATATGTTCTTTACAACGAAGGGGACGATTTTTTTTCTGATGAGTTAAAACTACAAAAACAAGTTGATTTTTTAGATGCAAATCCTGATTTTTCGATTTGCTTTCACCCTGTACATGTTATATGGGAAAATAATGTAGAGAAAGATTTTATTTTCCCCAGTGAAGATTTACGTTTTTGTAACACCGTGTTAACATTTGAAGATATGCTTAGGCATAATTTTATTCAAACCAACTCATGTATGTATCGCTGGATTTTTAATGGCTCTAAGAGTATAAGTGAAATTTTTCCAAAAGATATTTTACCTTGCGACTATTTTTTACATCTCTTACACGCACAGCAGGGTAAAATTGGATTTATACCCGATGTGATGGCCAGCTATAGAAAGCATTTAGGCGGTGTGTGGGCAGGATGTGGGGTCACAGATGAATGGTTTGCACGTTGCGGTATTGAGCACCTAAATTTTTACATAGAAATAGAGAACTTTTTTTCCTGCGAAAAAACTGCAGAAAAAAATTCTCTAGCCCATGGACTCGTGGCTTCGCTCATAAAAACGCAGAATAGACGCCTTTTAGAAAGAATGCTCGAAAAACATCATGACTTACTTTTTTTACAATTAAATGAAGTTGCAAAAATTTCTAATGCCACAATTCAAATTAAGCAAAACCTCAAAAAAAGCTATGTTTATAGTTTGGTGAAATATCTTGTAGCGAGGATAAAAAGACTTTTGAAATAATTTTTACATGTAGTAATTCAGATTTGGCTGTACAATAGGCACTGTTTTGGTGGTTTACATGACCGTATGTGATAAGATATTGTAAAAAAAGCAGAGAATGATGGTATTTATGTCATCTCGCCTCATTCATTCCCACGCCTAGCAGCGCAGATTCAAGGAGTAAATCACGAGTTGATGCGCGTGCTACTTGAAGAAAGATATATCAGCACCTAAAGATGCATGTGCCGACTTTCCTGCTGGAGGTGTTTTTTGGTGTCGTAGCAGAATGTTGGGCCTTTGGTTGAGTTTAAGTTTGACATTTGAAAATTTTGCACTTTCGAAATCAAAAAAATGTAGTTGAACTTTGGCACTTTCTATGAAAAATTGTTTTTTTGGCTGTAGGATCGTGGGTATGAAGTGAAGAATATGCAAGTATGTATAAAATGGATGAGGTTTTGCAGAAAGAATGTTTCTTTGTATGGGAGCTTCTCTTTAACATAGTATAAGCTAAAATGTATATCACAAATATATGATGAGATTTTGCCAACTTTTTTTCAGCACCCCAAAAACAAGATCTGCTTACATATAATTATGATTATTAACCAATCGTTTTGAAATTGAAAGAGATCTTTTGAAGTCACTAGATAAGTTTTATAAAAGTAATGTTTATGCGAGAAACTTTTTTATCTCGCATTGAACCGTATGTCATATACTTCATATAATTAGTCGACACTGAAAAACAACTTAACTATCAGTAAAAATAGAATTTAT
>CAYJHH010000020.1:0-29888 GCA_964369995.1 uncultured Desulfovibrionaceae bacterium | reverse complement strand
GGATTAGGATAATTAAGCGTATAGGCTATGCCGCCATATTCTTTAAAATCCAGCCCTTTGGCAATTTTATATACCACAAAATACACACCTTCCGGAGTGCGCAAATCATTGACCACTTCTTTATCCCCATCCACTTGTCCCGTAGTGCAAGGATAATTATAGGCCAGCTCTAATAAATTTTCTTGTTTTTCATTGTACAAGTAAAATTGTTGTTGTGATTTATCCACAGCCACAATGCGCGGGGGCAGCGCCGCATCATAAATGCGAGGCTGCCAATTGGCGGCATACGATTCAGAAAGACCCCAACCTTGATGTACAAAAGCTCCAAAACTTCCTACAGCAAGGAGCACTACAGCTAAAACAGACTTCTTACATGCCATTGTATACCACTTTTATCCCACGCACAAAACACATTCTATGCAAAAATAAATTAAGAACGACCGAGCTTTACCAATTCTTCACGCGTAAATAATGAAAGCAATTCAAAACCTTGCTCTTTCAAAATTTCTCTACCGCCTTCTTGGCGATCTAAAATGGTGCACACAGCCACAATTTCAAGGCCGGCATCTTGCACACGCGTACATGCCTTTAACAAAGAACCGCCTGTGGTCACCACATCTTCTACCATGGCCACTTTATCACCCTTGGTAAAATTGCCAAGACCTTCCACATATTGGCCTGTGCCATGGCCTTTGGCCTCTTTACGCACAAGCAATCCTGCCAAAGGACGGTTATTTTCATGAGATATGACGGTGGTGGCAGAAACTAAAGGATCCGCCCCTAGCGTCATGCCGCCCACACCTTTAATATCCACATCGGCCAAAAGCTTATTAAACAGCGTGCCAATAAGCCAAGAACCTTCTGGATGCAAAGCCGTCACGCGGCAATCAAAATAATAATCACTTTTACGGCCGGAAGCCAAGGTAAAATCCCCTTCTTTATAGGATTTTTCCAAGAGAATACGTGCCAAACGGCGTTTTAATTCTAACATATTTTTTCTCTCCAGCTCTTAAGCGTTGAATATACGAGCAAAAATTGTTTCTTCATGTTGCAAGTAGTAACTTGAGTCAAACAATTGTGCAAGGGTTTGGGCATCAATGAGGGCTGTAATATCAGCACTGGCGTTTACAATATCTGCAAAAGGCTTTTGGCTTTCCCAGCTTTGCATGGCGCAAGCTTGTACCATTTCATACGCTTTTTGACGCGGTAAACCTTTATCAATAAGCGTTGTAAGTACACGTTGCGAATAATATAAACCAAGAGAGTGATCCATATTCTTCTTCATACGCTCAGGCTTTACCACCAAGTTTGCCAACAAATTGTTTAAGCGATTCAAAATATAATCGGCCAAAATGGTGGAGTCAGGCATGATAACGCGCTCCACAGAAGAATGGCTGATATCACGCTCATGCCAAAGGGCTTGGTTTTCCATGGCTGCCACGGCATTGGAACGCAATAAACGAGAAAGACCTGTCATATTTTCCGCAGAAATGGGATTTTTCTTATGCGGCATGGCAGAGGAGCCTTTTTGTCCCTTTCTAAAGCCTTCTTCCACTTCCAACACTTCGGTGCGTTGTAAGTGACGCAATTCCACACACAAGCGCTCAATGCCGCCGCCCATGATGGCCAGCGCCGTAAAAAATTGTGCATAGCGGTCACGTTGAATAATTTGTGTGGAATGCGGATCCACCCCCAAACCCAAATGTTTCATGGTCAAGGCTTCCACATCAGGACTTAAAAAGGCATATGTACCCACTGCGCCAGAAAGTTTACCCACGCGCATATTTTCCAAAGCCAATTCCACGCGCTCTAAATGGCGGCTAAATTCCGCATAATATCCGGCCATTTTAAGACCAAAACTTGTGGGTTCAGCATGAATACCATGGGTACGCCCCATGCACAAGGTGCCTTTCCAATCATGGGCAAGCTTTTTGATGGTTTCTAAAAGCTGTTTAATATCTGCCACAATAAGCGCGCCGGCGTCTTTGAGCATAACAGCATTGGCTGTATCCACAATGTCTGAAGAGGTACAACCAAGGTGAATGAAACGAGCCTCTGGCCCCACAAATTCTTCCACCGATGTTAAAAAAGCAATCACATCATGGCGAGTGGTTTCTTCAATTTCTAATACGCGTTCCACATTAAAAGCGGCTTTGCTGCGTATAACTTCCATGGCTTCAGTGGGAATGCGGCCAAGCTCATGCCAGGCTTCACACACGGCAAGTTCCACTTTAAGCCACGCATCGTAGCGTTTTTCCAATGTCCACTGACTGCTCATGGCCTCGCGGCTATATCTTTCTATCATGCTTTTCTCCTTGTCTTTATATGCTCAGGTTTTATGCTGTGGCGCTTTGTGTGACGCTGCTTGTTTTTTCGCTGGCAACAGTACTTTTACTACTTTGCGTGGCTGTGTCAGAAGCTTTGGCGCTGCTGGCGCCAGTATCCGTGCTCTTACGGTTGCCATATTCTGTCACATACCAGCCGCCCCCTTTAAGCACAAAGGCCGTATTAGAAATAATACGGCTGGATGCAGTTTGACATTCTGGGCAAGGGGCTTTGTCTGTGGCTTCACTCACGCTAAGCCATTCTTCAAAAACCGTTTGGCATTGCGGACATTGATACTCATAAATAGGCATGGTCTATCCTAAAACTATATGTGGAAAATAAATGAAAATACCTGATGTAGAATTACATCTAAAACCTTATAAAAAGGTTTAAAATGCAAGGGCCTGTCCAAGCTTAGGAAAAGAATTCCAAAATACTACGAACAGGCCCTGAAAGGTTAAAAACCCTTATTTCGCCTTGGCTTCCGCCTTAGCAACACTGATGCGTTGCTTTAAACGTTCTGCACGACGTTTGCGACGACGGTCTAGTTCTTTCTTGCGTTCAATTTTCTTTTGCGCCATGGGTGGCTCTCCTTATTAAGTCAAGATACTCTTTGCTTAGTTCAATTTTTTAAAAATGTCTATATTTTTCATGGAGGAAAAGATATGTTACAAGCCTTGCCATGAGAAAAATAGCTCCCACCTCCTCCTTATATATGTTTTGCACCATACTTATATGGGTGCTCTTCTTTGGCGTTACATATGCAGCCCCGCCGGCCTATGCTGCGCAAAAACAAGCTAAAATAGCCCCCGAAGCGCTGACCTTAGATAGCCCTCTCCTTGTACCCATAAGCCAGAAAGAGGCCCAAAAACAGGCTTTAGCCTTACAAAAAGAGCGTATGGGGCTTTCGTCGTGGAAAGAACTGGCACAAGGCATTACGCAATCTTTGACCTATACGCGCTCTTGGCCTCAAAGTCAGCGCGCCATACAACATAATGATACATTCATCACATGGGGGCAATTGACCAAATCCCTCGAGCTTTTACAAAAACTCCTCCCACGCCTTGACAAAGAACCTCAGCTTTTGGCGCAAAACTTCACATGGTTACACCTAAGCCCCAAGACGCATTTCACTTCGTATTTTTCTCCTATTAAAGCGGCCAGTCGCACCAAAAAAGAAGGCTATACCTATCCGCTTTACCGTGTATCTGAAGAAATTGCTCCGCATTTGGCCTATTGTTTACCCAGCCATAGCTGCCCTGAAGAGGCTTTTACACAAGTTATTCGCCCAGACCCGCCCTACTTTAGCCGCGAAGATATTGATATGGACGGCGCTTTGCAAAATCGCAACTTAGAAATCGCTTGGATGCCCCATCCTGTGGATACCTATGAGCTCATGTTGCAAGGTTCTGGCTTATTGGCTTTTGATGATGGCAGCACGCAAGCCATTTTATTTGCCGGGCTCAACGGCCATAAAGGGCAAAGCATGCTTGGCTACCTTATGTCTACCAAGCAATTACCGCGTAAAAAAGCCACCATGCAGGGATTACGTGAATGGTGGGACAGTGCCTCTGCTCTTAAGCGCCGCGCCTTTTTAAAAGCGGCCTCAGGCTATGCCTTTTTCCGTTACGGCGCTCCCAAGCCACAAGGCACCATAGGCGCCCCCTTGACGCCTTGGATAAGCATGGCTTCAGATCCAAGAGTCTTGCCATTGGGCGGTATTTTAGCGTATGCTTTGCCCACTAAGGGAAAAACCAAAGCCGGTGTAGAAGTGGGCAATACCCAAACCTTACATGGCCTTGGCTTTGCGCATGACACTGGCGGCGCCATACAAATGCGCCGTATTGACTTATATGCCGGAGAAGGGCAACAAGGACATGATAAAGCCATGAGTGTGTACACCAAGGGTGATATATGGCTTTTGCTCAAAAAATAATTCTTTGAGTTTCCATAAGAACACTATGGGAAGCTCATGATTATGAGCCCATATTAACATTACAGAGCTTACATATTACAGATGTTTTTTTGAAATTGTACAGCCAAACAAAAATTTTTCACTTTCCTGACAGAACGTAACATTGGCGAGGAGAACACCATGCAAAAAAGACTTTTTGGAACCGACGGCATTCGCGGCACCGCTAATATACATCCCATGACGGCAGAAATGGCTTTGCGTTTAGGCCTTGCAGCCGGCACCTATTTTCGCCGCGGGGAGCACCCTCATAAAGTACTTATTGGTAAGGACACCCGTCTTTCCGGCTATACTTTTGAATCCGCGTTGACGGCAGGCTTTTGCGCCATGGGCATGCATGTTATCATGGTAGGTCCCTTACCAACGCCAGCCATTGCCTTTTTAACGCGCAGCATGCGGGCTGACCTTGGGGTAGTTATTTCTGCTTCACACAATTCCTACCACGATAATGGCATTAAATTCTTCGATGCAGAAGGATATAAATTAGCCGACGAAACCGAAGATATCATCGCGGGTCTTGTACAAAATACCAAAAAATGGGAATATCCCACTTCTGAAAAAATTGGCCGCGCCAAAAGAATTGAAGATGCCAGCGGGCGCTATATTGTGTACACCAAGTCTTGCTTCCCTGCGCATATGTCCCTCAACGGCATACGCATTGTCATAGACTGCGCCCACGGCGCTGCATATAAGGTGGCTCCACTAGCCTTGGCAGAGCTTGGAGCAGAAGTAGTTACCCTTGGCACAGAACCCAATGGCATTAACATCAATGATGGCTATGGTTCCTTACACCCACAACGCGTGGCCGATAAAGTGCGCGAAGTGCGTGCAGACATTGGCCTTGCTCTGGACGGCGATGCTGATCGTCTTATTGTGGTGGATGAACACGGTACCATTTTAGATGGTGACCAAATCATGGCGGTATGCGCCGCAGCCATGCTGGAACGCGGCGAGCTGGCACAAAAAACCTTAGTGTCCACCGTCATGAGTAATATGGCTTTGGAAGTATTTATGCAAGAGCGTGGCGGTTCCTTACTCCGCACTCAAGTGGGCGACCGTTATGTTATGGAAGCCATGCGCCGCGGCAATTATTTACTGGGCGGCGAGCAATCCGGTCATCTTATTTTCAGACAATACAGTACCACAGGCGATGGACTACTTGCGGCGTTACAAATTTTACGTTATATGTGTGAGAAGGAGCGTCCGCTGTCAGAATTAGCAGGTCTTCTGACGCCATACCCTCAAAAGCTTATTAATGTTAAAGTAGACGCTAAGCCCCCCTTAGACTCCGTGCCTGCTGTGCAAAAAGCTGTACAAAAAGTGGAAAAAGACTTTGGTAACCGCGGACGTGTACTTTTACGCTACTCTGGAACAGAAAACCTTTGTCGCGTCATGGTAGAAGGGGAAAACCAGCAAAAAGTACGCGAACACGCTGAGCATTTGGCAGAAGTGGTGCAAAAAAACTTGGTGTAACCCAATTGTTACATATATATTTTATGCCTTACTGGTTCAATGGTTTATAAGTTTACACGTTTACTTTTTATGCTTTAATGAAATTACGTTGAAAGTAGGATGATTATGGAAAAAATTCGTAAAGTTATTATTCCTGTGGCCGGCTGGGGAACACGTTCCTTACCTGCCAGCAAGAATATCCCCAAGGAAATGCTGCCCATTTACAACAAGCCTGTTATCCAGTGTGTAGTTGAAGAGGCCATTCAGTCCAAAATTAAGGACGTTATCTTTGTTACCAGCAGAGATAAAAAAATCATCGAAGATCACTTCGACTACAATTTACAATTGGAACATGTGTTAGAACGTGCCGGTAAATTGGACAAATTAAAAATCATCCATGATGTAGCTGAAATGGTTAACATTTTGTCTGTACGTCAAAAAAAGCAGCTGGGCCTTGGGCATGCCATACTTTGCGCAAAAGAATTAGTTCGCGAAAAACCCTTTGCCATCATGGTGGGTGACGACCTTATGTTTGGCGCTACCCCCGGTGTACAGCAGCTTATAGATGTGGCCATGGCAGAAAATATGCCCGTCATTGGTGTTATGGAAGTACCGCAAGAAAAAGTGGATCGTTACGGTATTATTGACGGTACGGAAATTTCTCCCGGCGTATACCGTATCAATGATATGGTGGAAAAGCCCCCTCGCGATGAAGCGCCTTCGCGCCTGGCCATTGTGGGTCGTTATGTGCTTACACCAGATATTTTTGATTATTTAGAAGATCTTGAGCCAGGTCACGGCGGCGAAATTCAGCTTACCGATGCCTTACAAGCCATGGCCAAGGACAAAGGCATGTTAGCAGTAAAAATGACAGGACGCCGTTTTGATGCCGGCGACTGGGCAGAATACCTCACTGCCAACATATACTTTGCCATGCAAGATGATAAGTTACGCGGTGAGCTTAAAGGAATGCTTAAAAACATCCTCGACACCATGTAATTCCTTCGAACTCTTTGACGAGAAGGGCTGTACAAGGCTTTGTAGGTCTTATGCGCACTGCCCTTCTCGTTTTGTCTTTTCTTACAATTTCAAAGTACCGTCTCAATTTAGCTTATATATACTGCATAAGTATAAAGCAAAAATCTAACTAGCCTGCATCGCACTCTATATATTATGTTTTATTCCGTTGCCTTACTCACCCTGCCCTATACTACCTTTACCTATGCCCTACCCACATGGTGGCCCAAGGAAAAGGCTGACTTTTTTTGCCAAGGCTTGCGCGTAGCCATCCCTTTAGGCAAAGGCATGCGCGTGGGTGTTATTTTGGAGCACGGAAAAGAAGACAGCGGTCTACATGCCGATGTGCAGATAAAACATATTGCCGCTCCCCTTGAAACAAGCCCCTTACTTTCACCGGCGTACTTGGCACTTATCCGCCAATTGGCCTTGCGCCAATGCCGTAGTGAAGGGGATATTTTACGCCATATTTTACCCGCAGGCCTACGCACGGCTCAAGTAAAAATACGCACCTTTATGCAGGGAAAAGCGCAGGTATATGGCCTTAAAAGCCTTCAAGAGCTTTCCATACATCAAGGGCAAGAGTTAGCCCATGCGCTTATGAATGCACAGGCGCACATTCTCCCCCCCACGGCAGACAGCGCCACCACGGAGCTCTGCGTTTTACAGGTGGATCCTCCTTGGCCTGTGCGCCCCATGGCAGCGCGCCAAGTGGCCATTTTAGATTATTTACATGACCATGGCAGTGTTAATAAAAGGTTGCTTTTACGCACCCTTGGCACAGGTAGCGCCCCTGCCCTTACCAGTCTTGTGAAACAAGGGCATGTGCATTTGCAAGCCACAGAAGCGGAAGAAACATACGAAAGTCTTTTGCCGCCTCCAGAACCTACTTTTAGCCTTTCACAGCCACAACAAGAAGCTTTGGACGCCTTTGAGCGCGCATTAGATGCGGCGCAAAGCACAGGTAAGGCGCAAAGTCATTTACTCTATGGCATCACTGGCAGTGGCAAAACCGCCGTATACCTTGAACTCGCTAAAGCCTGTCATGCCCGAGGCCTTTCCATACTCATTCTTGCACCCGAAGTGGCCTTGGCGCTCAAATTGCGCCGCGACGTAGCAAAAGCTTTGCCGGATAAAGAGCTTTTTCTTTATCATGGCTATCAAACACCGCTTAGCCGTGAAAAGCTTTTTCGAAAATTGGCGCATCATGACAATCCTTGTATTGTGGTAGGCACGCGCTCGGCTTTGTTTTTACCCTTACAAAACATAGGCGCCATTGTACTGGATGAAGAGCATGACGGCTCCTTTAAGCAAGACGAAAAAATGCAGTATCAAGCCAAAGAAGTGGCTTGGTTTCGCATTGCACAGCATAAAGGCCTTTTGGTTTTAGGCTCAGCAACGCCGGATCTCAAAACTTTTTATGCCGCCAAGGAAGGAAAGCTGCAGATGCAAAGCTTACCAGCCCGCGTAGGCGGTGGCACCCTACCAGAAATTACCTTGGTGAATATTAGCGGGCAAAAAGGCAGCGCCGCCACCTTGGCACCGGAAAGTGAATGGGCCTTAAAAGAAACCCTGGAACGCGGCGATCAAGCGGTTATCTTATTGAACAGGCGCGGCTACGCTCCCCTTATGTATTGTCTTGATTGCAATCAGGTGGCGCGCTGTCCTCATTGTGAAATAGGCCTCACCTACCACAAAGGGCGCGAAAGGCTCATTTGTCACTATTGCGGACATGCTGTACCCTTTCCTGCTTTATGTACGCATTGTAAAGGTATGCATTTTTTACCCATGGGCGAAGGCACAGAAAAGCTCACAGAGTATATAAATACCTTGGCTCCGGGGCAAGTTCTGCGCCTTGATAAAGACAGCACGCGCCGCCAAGGGCGCATGGAAGAAATTCTGGAAGCCTTTGGGCGCAAGGAAGCGCAAATCCTTGTGGGTACGCAAATGCTTTCCAAGGGGCATCACTTCCCCGATGTCACCTTAGCCGTGGTGGCGGACGGGGACCTTGGCTTAAATACCCCCGACTATCGCGCCGCCGAGCGTACCTTTCAGCTCCTTGTACAATCGGCCGGACGGGCTGGACGCGGACAAAAACCCGGTAAAGTGCTTATTCAAACGCGCGATATAAACCATTATTGCTGGAAACACATCCAACGTGCTGACTTTGAAGGCTTTTATGCTGAAGAATTGGCCAAAAGAGAAAAAAGACATTACCCTCCTTTTGTGCACTTAGCCCTTATTCGCCTCAGCTATGCCTTTGATTTTATAGAAGGCGCCGCCATACTTATGCGCATGGGAGCAGAGCTGCGGCGTATGGGTAAAGACATGGGGGTCTCCGTGCTTGGGCCTGCGCCGGCGCCGCTGTCCATCTTGCGCGGCCAAAAACGCTTTCACTGCCTTTTAAAAGGGCAAGATTGGCAAGCCATGCGCCATATATACAATCAGGCCTTACATTTGGCGGATAAAAAACACATTAAACTTTCCCTTGACCTTGACCCACTTAATATGTACTAAAAGCCTTCTTAAAGTAACACCGCTATTTTTAATAGTACCACTGCTCACCTTGGAGGATTTATGTTAAAATTTCGTGCTCTTGCCATATCAGCTTTACTCACCCTTAGCCTTGCAGGCTCTGCTTTGGCAGAAGGTTTTGCCATGACAGAATGGTCTGCTCGCGGCCTTAGCCTAGCCGGTGGTATGGTAGGCCGTGCCAATGATGTCTCAACTCTTGCTTATAACGCCGCCGGTATTACGCAACTTCCCGGCATACACATCATGGGCGGAGCGTCCTTCATTGCTCCATACGGTAGCATAAATTTTGACCAAGGCGGTCACACCACCAAAACCAAAACTGCCATTTGGGTTCCCGGTCATGGTTATATGAGCTATCAGCTCAACGATAAGGTATGGCTTGGCATGGCCTTTTTCTCCCGTTTTGGCATGGGTAACAACTATGCCGATGAATGGCAAGGTAACAACAACGTGCATGGCGTAGGCATTGCCACCGTATCTGCCGTACCCACCATTGCTTATAAGTTCAATGACATGTTCTCTGCTTCTTTTGGCGTAGAGTTCATGTATATGGAAATGTACCAAAACAAAAACTCTTTTCCACAACAATTCCAAGCAGCTGGCTTCTCAAACAATGCCAACCTTGACGGTAACAGCGTGGGCGTGGGCTTCCACTTAGGCTTACACGCCAAGTTCAACGAGCAATGGTCTGCAGGGCTTAGCTACAAAAGCCAAATGACCCACAATATTTATGGCGAAGCAAAGTTTGACTATGCCATGCCAAGTATGGGTATTCCTAGCAAAACCAATATCCATGGCACCATACAATTGCCGGACTCCTTGGCTCTTGGTATAGCCTATAAGCCCCTTGATAATTTAAGCTTTGAAGTAGGCGCCGTGTACACCCGTTGGTCCACCTTCAATCACCTCAATATCTACTTCTCTGATGATAATGGTCAACTTGACTCCATCAATGAAAAAAACTGGCGTGATGGCTGGAACTTTAACGCCTCTGTGGAATACGCTCCTTTGGATTGGTTAACCTTACGTGCCGGCTATTGGCATGAAACCGATGTTACCGACGATAAATACGCCGACTACATGATGCCCACCAACGGTCGCGATGCCATTTCTTTAGGCGTTGGCTTTAAGTATGAAAACTGGACTGTGGATCTTGCCTATGCGCATTTGTGGATTTACAATACCTCCTATGAAGACACAGACAAGGGGACCTATGCTGGGAAGACCTCCAACGTGGGCGCAGATATTTACTCCTTCTCGGTGGGCTATACCTTCTAAGCTAAAGATACTAATTTCCTTTAAGAGCGCCATAAAGCGCTCTTTTTTTTTCTGTGAATCTAAAGATTTTTTCCCTTTATACCGATTACAAAAAGTGCACAATATTTTAAAGGGAGTGTTTTAATATGAAATTATTACAAAAGGTTTTGCTTCCTATCACCTTGGTTTTGGTACTTTCCATGAGTGCCCTTAGTTACTTAACCTATGACAAAACAGCAACATCATTAACAGAGACCTCGCTTAACACCATGCAGGTGACCACAGAGTCCATGAGCCGCATGCTAGATTACACCATGAACTCCTCCAAGTCTTTTGTGAAAATAACAGCAGAGGGTAGATATCTTACTCAATTCATAGAAAAACCTGAACACAGCCCTGAAGAAATTGACGATGCCAACAAATGGCTAGCAGGGCGTGCTGAGGATTTGGCCATGATGAATGGTTTTAACCTTATGAATATCAAAGGTATTATCATTGCCTCTTCTAATCCTAGCGCTGTAGGCACAGACCTTTCCTTCCGCGATTATTTCCAAGCTGCCGTTGCAGGCCGTGTGGCCGAAACCGCCCCGCGCATGTCTACACTTACCAACGAAGTTTTACTAGCTGTGGTACTGCCTGTACGCAGCTCTGATGGGCAAATTATGGGTGTACTCAGTGGCGATATTTCCTTCACCAAGGTATATGAAACTGTATTTAAAGGCATTACCGTAGGTGAGCGAGGTTTTGCTTTTGCCATTGACTCCCAAGGCCGTGTGGTGCTCGACTCCACCAAGGAAAACTTACTCAAAGACAATATTTCCATTACCCCAGACATGAAAAAAATTGCCCAAAAGGGCGATGGTGTAAGTACGTATATCAACGTGGCGGGCTTCCCTGTTATTGCATATCATAGCAAAACAAAGGGGTCGGATATCATCATCATTGCCAGAGCAGAAGAGCGTGATATTTTCTCTGACCTGACAGATATGCGCAACCTTTCCCTCATGGCCACCGTCATTGCCGTGTTTATCAGCGCCCTTGTGGCCTTCCTCATTGTGCGTCCTGTAGTGTCTGCCGTGTCCAAGGGTGCCGACTTTGCCTCAGCCATTGCCAAGGGGCAATTGAATGGCACCTTAGACGTACAACGCAACGACGAAATTGGAACTCTTGCCAATGCCTTGCGTTCCATTCCAGAGTCTCTCAATCAAGTCATGAACGAATACGCTCGCGTGAAAAGCGACCTTCAAGCAGGCGATATCAATGTACAGGGCAATGCCGAACTTTTTGAAGGCGCCTTCGCATCTCTTATTAGCGGAACCAACACAACCTTGTCACAATACCAAAATATTTTAAATATCCTTACTGCCCCTGTGGTGGTTTTAGATAAAAATTTACGTGTGGTATATATCAACGACATTGGTAAAAGCATTGTGGGTAGCGATTTCCACCATAAATCCTGTAAAGAAATCATGAACCGTGATGACTCTGGCAGCCCCGATGATGCCTTAAATAAAGCTGTAGCAACGTTACGCCCTGCCACCGGTACCACTGTGGCACGTCCTGCAGGCAAAGTGTTAGATATTTCCTACACAGCCATTCCTTTTGTGGATGAGCAAGGCAAATTAGCTTGTGTGCTACAGCTTATTACCGATTTAACTGCCATTAAAAGTACACAGCGTACCATTGTGGATGTGGCAGAGCAAGCGCAGGATATTTCTGAGCGCATAGCCACAGCATCCAGACAATTATCCACACAGGCCAATGAAGTTTCCATAGGCGCAGAAACACAGCGCGATCGCGTCACAGCCACCGCCGCTGCCATGGAACAAATGAATACCACCGTACTTGAAGTGGCTAATAATGCCGGTGAAGCCAATACGCAATCTGACAACGTGCGTGATAAGGCCACAGAAGGCGCAGATCTTGTGCATCAAGTGGTCAGCGCCATTAAGAGTGTTAATGATGTGGCCTTGGAATTGGAAAAGAATATGCAGCAGCTGGGCTCGCAAGCTGAAAGCATTGGCAGTGTTATGGATGTGATTTCTGACATTGCAGATCAAACCAACCTCCTGGCCTTGAACGCTGCCATTGAAGCGGCTCGTGCCGGAGAAGCTGGTCGTGGCTTTGCCGTTGTAGCTGACGAAGTACGTAAGCTTGCAGAAAAAACCATGACGGCCACCACAGAGGTGGGCAATAGTATTCGCGGTATTCAAGAGACCACCGCCATGAATATTAAGCGCGTGAGCGAAAGCGCCACCTATGCCGGTAAGGCCACTGAACTTGCCGCCGTTTCCGGACGCTCTTTGGAAGAAATCCTTGAGCTTGCCAATACCAATACGGCGCTTATTTCCGGCATTGCCACCGCGGCTGAAGAACAGTCTGCCACGTCAGAAGAAATCAATCGCTCCATTGATGAAATCAACCACATTGCCAATGCCAATGCCACAGGCATGATACAGGCTTCGCAAGCGGTGCAAGATTTATCTGTCATGGCTGCGGATTTACAAACCCTGCTTAAGCGATTGCTTGACAGATAATAGACAAGCAAAGGATACGAATTACGGGGGAGAAGAGTACAAAACCTTCTCCCCTCTGCGTATTAACAGTATAAGGTATGCATTGGCATAGGCAAAAAAAGTATAAAGGAGGATATGGGCGTTTTTTGGGGTAAGGAGGTATTTCCCCTGCAAAGCATCCTATAACTCTTTGCCTCAGCGCTTTTTATGGCTGGTAAAGGCTAAAATTTTCCCATATGTGCCACAAGTTTATACCATAACCCCAGAGAACTGGAATGGTTTAAACAAATAAACTCACAGCCATCATAAAGCGTTTCTTCATAAACATGATAATGCCCATGTAGCCACTTGGTGGGGGAATATTTTATACGGATTTCTTCTAGGAAGCTTTGTGACGCTTCTTTGCCATGATGCGTACGAGATTGTAAAGGAACACCCAAGGGTCTTGCGTGGCTTACCACCCAATCGATGGGCTCCTCCGGTAACAGTTGCATATCTGCCGCGTCAATGCCTTCTTGTTTCCACCAGGCTCTATGCCCTGTTTGTCGCTCATGTTGTAAACGGCGCTCTTTATCTTGTTTTTCACTTTCGCCGCCACCGCAAAAAAGCACCTTTGTTCCGTCTAAGAGCTTCAATACGGAGCCAAAGGTGGCATAATGCACATGAGCTGCCACCTCAATAAACGTTTCTGGCGCATGTCTTTGCGTAAGAACATCAAGCATATCATGATTTTCGTGATTGCCTGCACACCAGTAGATTTTTACGTGACCATCTTTTAAAAAAGACACTTTATTCTTTATGGCCTTACTATGATCAAAAGGCGGCCAGAAAAAGCAAAAGTCTCCGCATTGCAAAACAATAATTTCAAGCTCGTCATCTTTAGCGAGCATTTGCATGGCCTTATTGTTACGGATTTTTTTATTAATAAATATATTGAGGGCATTAAAATCTGCATGAATATCGCCCATGGCGTACACTATCTGCTGCACGATTCTGTCCTCATACTTTGTAAATGTTGCATCAAAATATATTTTTCTCTTACAAAATTTGTTGGTATAGTTTCACCTTTACAACAAAAGCAAAGCCGTAAACAAAGTATAATAGGTCTTGGCTTGCAACGCAATGCAGAAGATGCGCCTACACTTGCCCCTGAGTGTGCACTTTTTTCAAAATGTTTACAATATGCATGGCCTTTTTGGGTGCAAAAAAATACCTTACCTTAACAATAAGATTACTATGATTTCAGGATTATACATGTAAAAATATCCTTTACTGTTCATAATTGGCATGCTACTTGTGAAACCTGTTTTAAAAGCACATTTCCAAAATTTGTGCATGCCTTCATGTTTTAACCTAGGATGTTGTATGAAATTCACCAAAGCCTTTCTTACCCAAAGCTCCTTAGGAGCTTTCCTACTGCTTTGCCTGCTCCCTGCCAACGTAGTACACGCTACAGAAATGGAAAATAAGTATGTGGGCGTAGAAGCTTGCGTAGAGTGCCACGAAGAAATTGTAGATATTTACCGTAAAACTTCCGGTAAGGCCCAAAGTGATAAATCTGTGCTTAAAATGCGTGAAAAACTTACACAAGCTGAGTTTGAAAAATGCCTTTCCTGCCATACCACTGGCTATGGTGAACCTTCTGGCTTTGTGAGCTTTGAGGCTACACCGCACCTTGCCATGGTGGGTTGCGAATCTTGCCACGGTATGGGCTATGTGCATACTCAAGAACAAAGTGCTGAAAGTATTCAATTAAAACCTGACTTAGAGCTTTGTAGCACATGCCATGATGATAGCCAAGTGCCTCGAATCCATTATGACGGCAGAGTACATGCCGGCGGTCATTAATCGTTGCTTTTTTACGCTGTGAGGTAATTATGTTAGCAAATAGTAAATATATTGGCCGTCGTTTTTCTCTTCTTCTTATTCTTATGATGACCATCGTGAGCACCATCACTGTGGCGTGGATTACCTATTCCAATAGGGAGCGCTCCATGATGCAAATGGAGCAAACCACCACCATGTCTGAAGAGCTTATGCAAACCATTATCTACCGCCCCATGATGTCCGGAGATGATGAGCAAACTAGTAAAGAATTTGCCTTTTTAGGGGAAAGTTACCCTCATATACAAATGTATATGTCAAGTTTCATTGATAAAATAACCTACTCCACTGAAAATCATATGGTGGAGAAATCCATTGCTGCCATCCCTGCCCCTGCTGTGATACTTGAGCAGGCACAACGCGCTCTTAAGCAAAAAGTACACTTTTCAAACCTCTCTGAATTTAAAGATAAATGGTACTATAGTCAGGTAAGCACCATCCCCAACGAAGAAAAATGCTACCATTGTCACGGTTCCTCTCAAGCCATTTTGGGACAATTTATCATAATGAGTGATGTTACCCCCATTATGGATGAACTCAGTGCAACCACCTACAGCACCATTTTCCTTGGCATTGCTTCTCTTATTATCATGGTGGTTCTTTTACAAATCTTCATTAAAAAAGTTATTGTGGCTCGTCTTGATATTTTGCGCGATGCCAGTACCAGCATAACCGAAGGTAATCTGGACACAAAATTTAACATTAAAGGTAAAGATGAACTGGCCACATTGGCACAAAATATTGAAATAATGGTGCAAAACATCAAGCATGAAAGCGGCTTTTCACAAAGCATTCTTGCAGGCGTACCTGTACCCTATTTAGTGGTAGATATGGACAAAAAGGTGACCAAGTGCAACACCATTATTTTAGACGCTTTTGGTGCAAGTATTACCCCAGAAGAATGCATAGGCGTACCTTTAATTGACTTTACCCATAAAGTAGGCCTTGGTGACAGTATTTTAACTCGCGTCATGGAATCAGAACAAGATTTAAACAACTACCCCTTATCTTTTGTGAACTTACGTGGTGTGCAAAAGCATTTCCTTATCACCTCCAAAGCTTTATATGATTTAGACAATACGCTTATTGGTGCCTTTGCAGTGGGTGTGGACATTACCCCCATTCGTGAACAGCAAGCGCAAGTGGAAGAACAAAATGTGCGCATTGCCCAAAGCGCCGAAGCCGCAGGAGAAATTTCTCAACTGGTGGCAAGCAACTCTGCTCTGCTCTCCACACAAGTAACCTCAGCCAAGGCTGCTGCTTTGGATATTTTGCAACAAACGCAAAATTCCGTCACAGCCTGCATGCACATGCAAGAGAGTTCCACTTCGGTAACCGTAAAAGCAGCCCATGCTTCAGATTTAGCCACACAAGCCTATGAAGAAGCCAATACCGGGCGCTCTGTGGTGGGCGAAGTGGTCAATTGCATTGAAAATGTTATGAAGCAAGTGAGCTCCCTGTCTCAAGATATGAACACTTTGGGCACACAAGCCGCTGAAATTACACGCATCACACTGGTTATTAATGATATTGCCGATCAAACCAATTTGCTTGCCCTCAATGCGGCCATTGAGGCTGCGCGCGCCGGCGAAGCAGGTCGTGGTTTTGCCGTGGTGGCCGATGAAGTACGTAAATTGGCTGAAAAAACCCAAGAAGCCACCAAGCAAGTGAATACCAGCATCACCGCCATTGTTAATGGCATTGCTTATGCCAGTGAAGGAGCTGAAAAAACATTGCAACTCATGAATGCTGCCACGGATTATTCCCAGCAATCGGGCAAGGCTTTAGAAAGCATTCATAGCATGATTCAAAGCACCGCAGACAATATCGGTATTATGGATAATGCTGCTCAAGAGCAAACACATACGGTAAGCACCATGAGCGAAGGTATTGATGTAATTAATACCATTACCTCCAGCACGGTGGAAGCCATGAATGTGGCAGATAATGCTGTTCGAGAACTAGACGCCACAGTGCAAAGGCTGAACGAAATAATTGTAAATATGAGTAAAAAATAACATACATTAAAAGAGGGGGGGCAAAAAGTCCCCTCCGGCTTTTGATAAAGACTCTTCATGGAAAAAGCATCTTGGGGAAATATCTGCAAAAGCTTGGGATAAGCGTTTCAAATATACTTGAAAAATGTATGCCATACATTATGAAGCCTAAAATTGAGCAACAAAGAAAACACAGTAAAGCATTACAATATAACATGTTACAATTAAAAAAATTTTACAAAAATCTTGACACTAGGTATAAAAGTTCGTAGGGAACAAGAATGAATATGCGTGTGGGAACACCCCTATTATACTAATGTGTTGGCATGCTTTTCAATGCTGACGATATAAGGAGACATATGCGAACCGAAAAAATTACTCTGGATACCCTCAGCTTAGACCTACCCGTGGTACCCCTACCTCACAGTGATTGGAGCATCATTGTTTTTGATTGTCTTGGCAAAATGTCACTTATTCATGACATAGCTCAATTGGCTGTGCAAAAATTCCATAAACCAGAGTACATTGTCACCCCAGAAGCTAAATCCATCCCCTTGGCGCAAGAAATGGCACGCCTATGGAATATTGAATACTTTGTTCTGCGCAAGGCGCAAAAACTCTATATGAAAAGCCCCAAAGACCTTGTGGTGCAATCCATTACCACCGCAGGACAGCAAAAACTTTGGTACGATGCAGAAGACTTAGTCCCTCTCAGAGGCAAGAAAATCATGCTTTTTGACGATGTTATTTCCAGCGGTGGCACCTTGCGCGCCCTGCTTCAATTTGCCGAAGAAAATGCTTTACCCATTTCTAGCATTGCCACCATTTTTTTGGAAGGCGACAGCCTTGATGTGGACAAAATCCGTCAAAGTTATGCACCCGTGGAGTTTTTAGGCCGCCTGCCCTTATTAAAAACCTCCGAGCAAGCATAATCATCTATAATTTTTCATAATTTTCCGTAATTTTCCCATAGCAGAGGAATACCATACAAAAATTCCTCTGCTCCTTTCTCCTTTTCGCACGCTTTATTTTTTATTATTTTATTTTTTTTTGCATACATATTCCTGCATGCTATTTTTTTGTCTTTAAACTTCCCACGCAGATTAGTAAAAAAAACGCTATTATATTCACGGAATAACTCATATTTTCTTGCCCCCATCACTTCTGCGACAAAAAGCACAAATACCCTAGTACAGCGCTGTGTTTTACCCTTTCCGAGAAGCTTAAAAACTGCATAGCACATCCATAAGAAAATCTGCCCGTGCAATACCATAAATATATCAAGGGGTATGGGTAGCAGGGCAGTTTTTGCACTTCCTCTTATACATGCAATCAAAATTATGGTGTGATAAAAAAATCAAGCGTGGCTTTTTAAAAATTAATTTATTATTTTAACATATTACAACAAAGAACATTGCGTCACCCCAAAAAAAGATCATGGATACAGTAAAGCCGTATTGTTGTAATAATTTCTTTATTTTCAGAGCATTATCAGTCATTTCTAAAACATTTCACCTGCCATATCCGTCATTCAAGCAACACAAACACATCTTCATGTGAAATTTTAGTCATAACCCATTATGATAATTTTACATTATCATAATAATCATTTTAATCCATTTGTCATATCAATGAGCATACCATATACAATAAGACATGGCTGATATGTTTTTTTACAGCCAATACAACCCGCACCTTTGCCTCATTGGCAAATGTGATTCCGTTTAACCACAATAAAAAGGAGTTTCCCCATGGATTTGCAAACCACTGTTATGATCGTTACCGCTTTTTGTAGTCTTGCCGCTGTTGTTTCTGCCATAGTGGGCGTGCGAGTTTACGGGGACGAATAATCCCTTTTACCATCCTAAGGTACTTTACACATAGCGATGCGAGTCACGCTTTATGGCTCGCATCGTATGACAAAAGTGCAGACAGCACTGCTCAGGCAGCATGCATTTTCTAGGGGAAAAGCCATGTTAAAAAAACAACATTTCACATATTTCCTTTTACTCTCTTCCATGCTACTTCTGCTCATGACAAACACATTGCCAGTGGGAGTACATAATCTGCTAGAAAATCAACAAATAAAGCAATGCACTTTGAGTCCCCCCTTATAAAGAGGAAGTAATGACCTTACGATACATGGAAGTTTTTTTAGCTCTTGCTCAAACACCTAATATGCGCGATGTGGCACAGCGTATGTTTCTTTCCCAAGCGGCCATATCCAATGCCCTGCGAGATTTTGAAGCAGAAATTGGAATGGAATTGTTTGACCGTGTAGGTCGAGGCATACGCATAAATGAAAAAGGGCGCCTTTTAGAAAAACGCTTATCTCCCTTGTATCATCAATTAAACAACGTACTTTCCTTGCTTTCAAGCGAAGATTTATTTGGTAAAATGCATGTGGGTGCTTCCTTAACCCTAGCCAATTGGGTGATTCCACAAGTTTTGTACGATATGAAAATGCATCACCCTCACGTGGAGCTCGACTGTACCTCCGGCAATACAGGGGAAATTGTTCAGCAAGTCATCAATGGGCAATTGGATATGGGCTTTGTAGAAGGAGATGTGCAAAGCGTCAGCCTTGAAATCACTCCCATTGGTCATGAAGAGTTGGTGGTGGTTACCACCGATCGCAAATTGGCCAGTCGTCCACGATGTATTGAAGACCTCATGGGGCATTTTTGGCTCCTGCGTGAAGAAGGCTCCGGCACGCGTGAGACTCTTTTTCGTTATATTACCCCTTTGGGTTTACGCCCCAAGCATTTTTTAGAACTTGCGCATACCGATGCCATTAAGCATATTTTATGTAATCCCGGCACCATTTCGTGCATGTCTTCCTTGGTCATGAAACAAGAGATTGAAGATGGCACAGCCTTTGTGGTGCCCATTAAAGATATGTGCTTTGAGCGCAGGTTTTACTGTATAGAAAGGCAAGAAAGTAAATCCACACCTTTGCGCAAAGCGCTCTTCACTGAATTAAAAAATCGACTTCACACCCCCAAAAAGCCTACATAAAACACCTCTAATTCGAGGGTATTTCTTTATAAAAGCATGTTTTGTTTTGCATGGTACAATACATATACAAAATATGAAAAGGCCTGAAACGCACACCTGTACTCTCTTGGGGTATTTTCAACATTATTCAGTTTGCCATGTGTTTTTAAGAGTGAACTAGCGTATTTCACACGCCACAAGCCATGCTTTGGGCATGGCTTGTGTAGTCATCACTGAAAAATTATATTTCATGTATGTGAACGCTGCTAGAAAATATGCATACTTTTATTCCTAGCAACGTTTATGAAATATTACTATGTAAAAGCTTTATTCTTCATCCCAATCAAAGTCATCTTTCAAGTACATGTAGGTTTGCTCATATACAGCTAAAAGTTTTTCATAACGAACTTCTTCGCCTTGGGACAGTTTTTTCTCCAAGCGACTGGCTTCATGCCATAATAAAGGAAGGCATACTGTTCCGGCTGAGTTTTTAATGGAACGCAGCAAGCGCAATAAATTATCCTCGTTACCCTCACGAATAAATTCACGCAGTCGTGCCACTTGTGCAGGATAAAAACGTACCCACATGGCGCACATGGATTGAATCAAAGATTTATCTTTGTGTGAAATTTCCATGGCCTGCTTTAAGTCAAATATTTGCGTATTTTGTTTATCCATTGCTACGGCATTGAAGACCTTACCACCTTGGAAAATTTGATTTCCCTTGGTTCGTAAAGCCAAATGCGTTATTTTTACGGCAATAGCTGCATCACGCGGAAAGTTGTCTACGGTGGATACATTAAAATAACGTAACACATCCATATCAGCTTGAATGATATTTTCAGCCATAAGCACAATGGCCACAGGTTTAGAACCAAGACGCTCTAAATAACGAATACGTGTGGCTGTGTACACCACTTCCAAATCATTTAGCACGCGCAGAAATACCACAGCATAATTATGATTATGCACGTCCACAGCTCTAAAAATTTCATCAGCGCTGCTCATAAGATGCGCGTCAAAATTAGCTTCAGCAAAAATTTGTTTCGCTTCATCTGTAAATTCAGAAATTTCGCTGTCACCAATAATAATTGAGATGCGGCCTTGCTCTTCCGATAAAGGGATTTTCAAGGCATCGTCCATAGTCATGGTATATTCTTGAGCATCCTCAGGCTTAGCAAACAAGGTTTGCATCCTTTCATCATGCGACTCTAAAGGCATGGGAATGGCTTTTGTCGTCTTTGATGCAGCTTTACGTTGCCCTGCGCCTTGCACGGATTGCAACTGACTTTGGCGCTGTAATGTTTGCTGTACATTTTGAATCCCTTGCTTGGCCTCATCAATGCCATGTGTCACTTGCTGCATGCCTTGTTTAGCTTCTTGAATACCGGCTACATGCTGCATTTGTGGCAAGCTTTGCTCTGCTTGTTGTAAACCTTGAGACAAGGATTGCACGCCCTGCTTGGCTTGTTCCAAACCTTGTGTGGCTTGCTGTAAACCTTCCTGGGTAGGTACGCTTTGACGAACAATGTCTTCTTGCACAAGCTTTACCTGCGCCAGCATATCAAAGCACGAACCACTGGCACTATTGCGTGACAAATGCACATTCCCATAAAACAGCGCCGCAATTTCATTGAGGGGCTTTAAAGAAATCACAGGGCGAGAATGAAATTTTTTACTGCCCTCTGCAGCAGCTTGCGCCGAAGAGAATTGTTTGTCAGAAACGATAAATCCTTTACCGGTGTTCTCTACTTTCACAAGTAAATGTATGGGTGGATTATCAATGCTTTTCACATTAATACGCGAGGCCATATTATCTGTAGCACTTACAGTAACAGCCACACTGCCCATATCTGTATGAGAAGTGCTTTCCTTTAAGATGCGTACTAATACTTGTCGCAAGTGAAAGGCATCTCCTAAAACATAATTGGGAACAGAGTTTTCAATTTGCAATTGTAAGTCTAAACCTTTTTCAGCGCAGACTGTTTCAAACATTTGCAAACATTGTTTGAAAAAAGAATCCACATGAAAAATTTCTTCCTGACACTCCACCTGAATACTACTGCCATCCTCCCTGAGCTTTGAAGAGGATTGCAATAAATTATTACTCATGGATTGCAATCTTTGCAAAAGTTCAGCCTTTTGAGGATCTGTCTCATTGAATTGTAATTCTTTAATAACACGCGAAACATTACCCAAAAGCACTTCCGTTTCATGGTTCATATTGGCTAACATGTTTTGCGCATATTCAAGATTTTCCCCTTGCGCTGCTGACTTTCGCCATAAGCGCACAAGAAAAAGATATAAAAGAGCTATGGCTACCGTACTAGCCACAATGCACACAAATAACCAAAAAAGTCTTTCTTCACGCTGAGATAATATAAATTTTGTAGGATTGGTATCCACAACCACAGCACCTAAAAGTTCACCTTCTTCTGCCCCAATATGACATGAGAGGCACGAAGAAGTAGCAAAAAAAGGACGCACATAGTGATAACTTTCATCTGAAGAATTATACGAAAAGCTATCAAGCTGCCCTTGCGCTGCCATATTCATCATGGCAGCATTATCATGCGCCAAGGGAACATTGGCAGCGTTTTTAGGATTATTACTCACAAAACGCAAGGTAATGCCCCGAGCAAATTGATTTTCCACTTGTTTAGCCAGCTCCACAGGAACAGCCAGAGTGAGACTTTTACCATTAATGGTGGCGGTGGCTCTAGGTAAAGGAGTATCAAAGTTTTGAGCACCCGTTACGAAAACCTCTTGTTTTTGATCAAACCAAGAAAAAATTTTATTTACTTGTTCTCCAATATTACGTGAATTTTCCAAGATTTCTTGCGTAACTACTTCGGATTGTGCTGTAAAATGAATATAAGCATATCCCAAAAGACCAACCCAAACCACAGCGATACACGTGGCAAGGCTTACATATTTTTTTAAAGAGCGTTTCATCTTTTTCCCGCAGATAAAAAGTAATCCTCAAATTGAACATGCATCGCATGCTTTCCATATTTATATAGTAAGCGAGTGTGTCTAAGGTTAATGAATGTTAAAACAACTAAATCTGTTTTGAATACGCTGTTAGAGTACAAATACATGGCACAGCACCCTACCTTTACTGTAGAACAGTAGACGCCTGCGACGTATTTTTTTGTGTAGGAATAAAGCCATTCGAAGGCAATTTGTTCACAAAAACATCTTCTGGCAAAGGTTTTGAAAAATAAAATCCCTGAGCAATATCACATTGCATTTTTTTCAATATCTCCACATGTCTTTGCGTTTCTACACCTTCAGCCACCACCTTCATGCCCAAACGGTGCAGCATTTGAATCATACTGGCCACCAGTAAAATGCCTTTTTTCTGTGTTAAGTTATCATCTAAAAAAGACTTATCCAATTTCACCACATCCACATTTAAGGAGCTTAAGCGATGCAAAGAAGAAACACCGGTTCCAAAATCATCAATGGCAATGGAGAATCCCAAAGATGTTATATTGGCCATGGCCTCTAAAAAAACTTCTGATTCTGCCACCATGGCGCTTTCTGTTATCTCTATTTCTATCTCTTGGGGATTAATATGGTACATATGCATATACTTACGTATGCGCCCATATGTTTCAGCGTGTAAAACACTGATACCTGACAAATTGACCGCCAAAGGAGGAAGTACATGCGTCATTCTATGGTCAGCAATAAACTTACATGTCTTTTCAAAGACATACATATCAAGATTGGAGATAAAAGCATTGGATTCAAATACAGAAATAAAAGCATCGGGATATATGGTGGGGGCATTTTCCGGTTGCCATCGCACGAGAACTTCTGCCCCACATACGCGCGGCTTTTCCAAAGATATTTTAGGCTGAAAATATAAGTTAAATTCGTCATTTTCCAAAGCCTGCTCCATACGATAAATAACGGATCGTTGATCGGCTATTTCTTTTTTCATATCTTCGGTAAAGAGCATTGTGGTAAAACCATGCACAGCTTTTCCTTTACTGCGTGCGGCATGGGCATAATCAATAAGCGTTTCTATGGGAAGACTAGTATCATCAATGATGCAACAACCACGAGAAAGCCCCACACTATAATTATTTTGTAATATATCTTTAATGCCATCCGTAATGGCCAGCATATCATCTAAAGAATCGTACTCTTCAGTTAAAGGCCTGGTTTTGAGCAATACCACAAATATATCATCTCTAAATCTTGCCAAACACTCTGCTTTTTGCTTCACCATATATTTACCCTGTAACACATGGGCCACATGGCATAAAATGGCATCGGCTTTTTCCTTACCATACACTTGATTTAGCAAGGAAAATTTATCTATATCAATACAAAAAATCATATATTCATTGGTCTTAGCGCGTTTAAGTACATTTCGCATTATTTCATAGGCATGTTCCTTAGTACTTAAACCTGTGAGGGTGTCTGTATTAAGAATGTGATGCAGCTTTTTTTGTTCTAAACGAGTGCGTGCCCTGTACGCCAGAATGAAAAAGCTCATAAGCATAAATGCAAGCAAAGCAAGCTCTATGGAATATTCGCGAATAATTCCCCTTAACGTACTAGGTGCTCGCATGGAATTTTGCGCTGCCAATATTATTGCTTCCACTGCCATGGGATCAAGCCTATCCACAAAGGCATTCAGAATCTGAAGAGCTTCCAAGGGATACACTTTAGAAAGATAAAAATGTAGAGGTAAAACCAAGGTGGTGGGAATGACTTTATGATTGGTAATTCCAAAGTGTGCAATGGCATCTTCAGCTCCACCGCCAGTGAGTATAATGCCATCCACCTCACCTTGTGTATAGGCTTCTATAATATCCGCCGCCAGAGTGTATACTTTCATTTCCCATTGAGGCAAATACGCCTGCACTGTTTGCAAATCCATCACAGAGTAATCTAATATGGCAAAGGATTTTTTACGCTGGTTGTTTTCTATATCTCGTCTTGTAAAAAAGGATAAAGGCAAGTGTGCATAGGGTTTGGACATATAAAAGAATTTTTCTTTTTCAGCTTTATTACCCAATACAGAAAAAGTCATATCAAATTTACTTATATTGACTTTATCATTCAAAGAATAAGGCACAAGCTCTGTGGGGTTATGATGCATTTGCTGTAAAAGCTTTAAGATATCCATGGTTATACCAGCTGGTTGACCAATGCCGTTTACATATTGAATGGGATAATGGTTTCGAAGAAAACCCACTTTCGCCACTTTCCTTGGATTTTCAAGTATTTGTGCGGCCTCAGCACCAAGCTCATGACGCACAAAAGAGGCACGTTTACTGTTATATTTGGCATCCAATGCTTTTAAGGCTTCTGAACTATACATTTGGGCTTGGGCTAGAGCTTTATCCAGGCGCTTAAGCAGCGCATCATATTTTACAGTGGTGGCTAAATACATCTCTTGCGTGCCCACAAAAGCTGCCACTTGCTTGTTTTTAATAAAGTAAAATGAATTTACCAAATGATAATCCGCATTACTGTAAAGATAGGCCTCATAGGAGTCATACAGCTTATATTCCATGCTAATATTATTTCTTATAATAAAAGCGTCCAGTTCATTTTTTGCTTTACTGTTTTCCATGAATATAGAAACAGACTTACCATTGAGCTCTTGAACATCATTAAAGTAGATTTTTTTATTTTGATCTGTCACCAAGTAAATATCGGCTTCTGCTATGGGATGTTCACTAAATTTAAAGCGAAACATACGCTCGGGCGATTTACCAATTAAGCCGATAATATTGGCCTTATCACTGGAAATAGAATTAGTCGCGGTATGCTCATTCATACTGGAAGGCATAAAGGAGACATTCAAATTATCATACTTAGACAATACTTCAAAAAGCTTGCGCAAATATTGCTCAGCATCGAAGGTTTCATCAAATACACCTTCATCAGGGATGTACAGCACACGCACATTAGCTGGCTTTTGCTGCTCAGTTTGAGCGGCAAAAACCTTGTGTTCATCAATAAATTCATGGAAGAAAAGGGAAATAAGAAAAAGAAAAAGAACTTTTTGTACCGAAAAACCGCGCGATCTCTCGCTGTGTAAGGCAAACATAAAAACTCCTCAAGGCAATAAAAAGGCAATACATGTAAAACCGTGAAACTCAGCCTAAATGCGTAACAGCGAGGAGCAAAAACTGGCTAGAAACTTCGTAACTCTTCAAAAACTAACAATTGTTAGTTCCGATTTTCACATAGCACTCACAATTTTTACTGTCAACTGGAGGTGACACTTTAACCACAAAGCAAGTTTTTTTTGTGCAGTACTACACATCAAAAAGATTCAATATTTAAAGTGTTTACTTCTAATAAAACACACTATATAGCTTATATTGTTAACTTTGTCAAAATACTCACATAAAAACATCTGTATTATAAGTAGTTTAAAGCTAAAAAATATTTTTTTTCATATTTTTAGAAATTTTCTAAACCCCATGCATGACCACAAAAAAAAGCCCCCTGCGGTACCAACACAGGGGGCCAAGCCAAGACATTACCTATAGTTAAATAGGTATCTATGTAGTCAAATTCATTTGTGTTTGAACAAGAATAGTCATTTCGGTGCCGTCGTCGGCCTTCATGGTAAACTCTCTGTAATTGCTACCGGCAATGGTATTATCATTACCTGCAGTCCAGCCATTTAAGGAGGACTCCACAAGATTACCATTGGCATCCACTTGAATGGAGTTTTGTAAATCCTTAGCTGCATCAGCATCGCTGCCCAGCATAATAACTTCTGCAGAGCTAAGGTTGCTACCAGTGTTACCCAAAATGGATTCCAATTGCGCCATGCTATTTACACCGGTAAGTAACACGTCCATGCCGGCGCCACCGTCTACATCTAGCACGTCTGACAAGTCAATGGTACCAAAATCATCTAAGATGATGACATCGTTACCTGCGCCGCCTTCCACTGTATCGCCTTTACCGGCAAAGATGATATCGTCCCCTTCGTTACCAAAGAGGAAGTCTTCGCCTTCATTACCATACAAGAAGTCATCACCAAGGCCACCATACAAATGGTCATTACCTTCGCCGCCATATAAAACGTCATTGCCTTCGCCGCCTTCCAAGGTGTCATCACCCGTTAAGCCGTACAAAGCATCGTTGCCAGAAGTGCCGGTTAAGGTATCATCTAAAGCTGCAGAATCAGAATCGCCACGCTGCGTAGAGGAGATAGTGTTCTCCACCATAACTTCACCCACAAGCTCACCGCCCAAAGCCGTTTCAGCTTTTACCGTGAAAGATGGGGATTCGAGCATTTCTTGATATTGTTGCAATGCCCATTCACCGGTATTGGCATCTAAACTTACGCTAAAGATAGTTTCACCATTTTCAGCTCTTCCCACATAGATACCATCTTCATACGTCACAGAAAGATCTTTTCCGTCAATCACTATGGTAGTAGCTTCCGTTTGGCTCCAGTCAGGAATGATAAAATTAGTACCAGATTCGGTGAAAAGCTCATTGGCATTACCACTTAATTCTACCATGGGAGAGAAAAGCTCCAACTTTGAAAGGGTAAAAGCAGAGGTAGTTCCACTGTCGTTTTGAGGAACAATGACCATGGTATCAAAGGCAACACCAAAAGTTTCATGCTGAGATCTACCCAAAGCATCGGCATCGTCATTAAGCGCATACGAACCCACAAGTTCGTCATTTAAATAAAAATACACTATGCCATTATCGGGATATTTTGCAGCATCGTAACCCGTGGTACGACAAGCCAGTTCTAAGCTAACTCCATAGCTCACCACACCATCAGGCAATTTCACCACAAGGGCCTCCCCTGAAGAAGAAGAAATTTCACCATTGGTATGATACAAAGCCTCTGAACCAATGCCTAAGCCATTGGTATAAGAATCAGTGCTAGGGTAATTAATAACTAATCCGATGGAATCAGTGCTATCTGTAAAAGCATCATCAAAATTTGCGTTTTCTAAATCAGCACTTTTATTGGTAGTGTACGCAGCAAAAATAACCCCGGACTCATGACGATAGCCACCATCCATGATGAAGCCTTCATAGACTTTCGTCAAATCTGTATTGATACCATTTTCAGTCGTTGTTGTATCGTTGCTAAAGTCAAAAATAAATTCATTTTTACTGCTCATGCTTTGCTCAGGCGCAGCCGGTTCTTCTACATCGCCGCCGCCAGAATCACCGCCGCCAGGGTTGCTACCATCTATATTGTCGTCCACGGGAGGAGTGGCACCACCGCCCAAAGAGAATAACTGAGGTGTATCCGCATCATCACCATCACCGGTGCCGCCTATGCCAGCAAAAGAATCTGGAGTGGCATTTGAACCGTCACCATCCGCTGAGAGGCCACCTAAGCTGTCTACACCGCCTTGCAATGTACCGGAGCCAAAACCATCGCCAGCGCCACTACCTTGAGGGGTGCTGCCTTCGCCACCGGCCGCAGGCATAAGTTCCTCACCAAGAGCTGCGAAAAAGTCTTCACCTGAGACTTCGGCGTCACCAATAAGGAAGGTGGGCATATTCTCAGAAGAGTACGCCACATAGAAATTTGTTAAATTAAGCTCAGCGCCATCATCAAAGCTCATGACAAGATTGTCACCGTCGCGAGTTAATGTGGCTGTATCAGCATCAAAAGCAAAGATAAGACGATCCTCAGGTTGAGGCTCCACTGCAACTATTTGGCCAGCTTGCGGCTTTTGTAAAGTAATATCAGCCATATGCGCTCCTTCTTTTCCTAATTTTTTAAACAATTAAAGCAATAAATATATATTTTTAACGTCAAAGGACGCAAAAAACAACGTAGTACATACGCAAAAAAATGACGCAACAAAAGGGCTCGTCAAAATACGAATGAGATAATAAGGGGAGGCGGTACCATATAGTACCGACGAGGCAGACGCCTCAGGCCCTGAAGCTATAATCTACGCTAGCCTCATTAAGCCCAAATGCAGCCAATTATTCTGACCACATGAAAAATAGGTGTTCTTCCAAGGCGCTCATACAGGGGAGCACTCTTTTATACAGAAAAACACACACGCATTTTTTGCGTGCCTAAAACATACATGCGAGCGGCACTTACGTCAACTTTTTTTTCTTATTTTGTTATTATTCTTGCTTATTTCATAGCAAATTAGTACAAATTCCATCGCATAGTCACCGCACAAAAAGCCTCTGCAGAATCAACTGTGCAGAAAAACACATTTTTCTTGTGCTATTTTTCCCATGCGCTTGCCGAGAATTTGACAATGTCACAAACTTTATGTTAGTGGTCACCACTGTTTTATACTACTTTGAGTTATAAACAAAGCCTTAGACATTGCTTTTTAAAGTAAAATCTCACGATATCTGGCGTGTGGCATTGTAATGATTCAAAGATTTGGCTTGTACAAGCCCTTAGGGCGCATCGAAATTTTTTATTTTTATGGAGTTTCTCTCATGATGAAGGGTAAATCTTTATTGCTTGCAGGCCTCACTGTGGCTATGCTCGCCACTCCTGCTCTTGCTGCAGAAGAAATCAAACTTGGCGTTGCTGGTTCCCATACAGGTGACCTTGCCTCCTATGGTATCCCCACATGGAATGCCGCTGTACTTTTAGCTGAAGAAATTAATGCCAATGGCGGTATTGATGGCAAGCAAATCGTTATTATAGCCCAAGATGACCAGTGCAAGCCTGAACTTGCCACCAACGCAGCCACTAAATTAGTTTCTGATAAAGTGGACGTTGTGTTGGGTCATATTTGTTCCGGTGCCACCAAGGCTGCATTGCCCATCTACAATAATACTAAGCTTGTATCCATGTCTCCTTCGGCTACCACCCCAAGCCTTACCACCGACGGTCAAAGCCCTTACTTTTTCCGTACCATTGCCAACGATGACGCTCAAGCCAAACTTTCTGCTGCTTTTGTAAACGACACCTTAAAAGCTAAAAAA
>CAYJHH010000019.1:11820-30243 GCA_964369995.1 uncultured Desulfovibrionaceae bacterium | reverse complement strand
ATTTTCTATAAATATCATCCTATTTTTACTTCTTGATTCTTCTGAAATAATGTTTTATACGCTCGTGAAGACATTGTGTAACACGTTTTAGGTGTAATTTTTACTTGAATGGGAAGTTCGTTAAAATCGACACTGACTCGCAACCGTACAGATGTTGTAGTTATTCATACATCATAGTCGGGAACCAGCCTAAAATATTATATAAAGTATGTTAAACATACTTTTAGACCTACGATGTTTGGGTCGAAGGAGCCTCATGAAACGCTTTTGTCTCTTACTCTTGGCCTGTGTCCTTTTTACAGCAAGCCCGGCGCTTGCTAAAGAAGGCATATTGCTAGTTATGTTTGGTACAACTGTCCCCAGTGCGCAAGTGGCCTTGGACGCCCTTGAAGCTGATTTTAAAAAAGCTTATGGTGCAAAAGGCCCTGTGGTTGTAGCCTACACCTCAGAGATTATTCGTAAAAAACTCAAAAAACAAGGTACGCTTGTCTATTCCATTGAAGAGGGTTTAAACGCTCTGGCCAAGGAAGGCGTTACCAATCTTACCGTGCAATCTTTCCATGTGGCACCTGCCGCAGAATTTATGGAAACAGAGCGCATGATGGTAAGACACATCGTTAATAATCCCACACGCTTTGCTTCTGCTAAACTGGGCGATCCCTTACTTGTATCTAAAAAAGACCTCCACGATACCGTGAAGGTGGTGCTTAGCTCCCTTCCTGCAGAACGAAAAAGTAACGAAGCTGTTTTACTCATGGGTCATGGCAATAATCACGGCCCCGGTGATTTGGTGCTTTTAGCCGCCGCCCATGCTTTTAACGCTGCGGATAAAAATGTACACCTTGCTTGCGTGGAAGGAGCCCTCACCTTTGACGATGCCCTTGCCGCTTTAAAAGCCAGTAAGGTAAAAACCGTATGGCTTATGCCCTTTATGATAGTGGCAGGAGATCATGCTGTGAATGACCTCGTGGGGCCAGAGGAAGACTCTTGGGCTTCTTTGCTTAAAAAAGAAGGCTTTGAAATACGTCAAAACCTCACAGGCTTAGGACAATTACAAGGCATTCGTGACATTTATCTGCGTCACGCTCAAGAGGCCTACCTTGACCTTGCTCCCATAGTTAAAGCTGACTAATCATGGGCTTGCACTCTGGCTTCACATTACTTGTTATGCCAGAGTGCAAGCCCTTCCTCACAAAATAAAGCCTGCTTAGGGCATGCATATATAAAGGTACACGATGAATCTTGGTAAATTTTTTGGCGTAAGTATTGGCTCCGGCGACCCTAAATATTTAACGTTACGGGCTGTGGAAGTTTTACAAGAAGCTGATGTTATTTTTACTGTTATTTCAAAAAATGCCCAAAATAGCATTTCTTTGGATGTGGTTAATACTGCAAAGCCTCGTGGTGAAGTACGCTTACAAACCTTTAGCATGTCTAAAGACCATGCCGTGCGTTTTGCAAAGGTACAAGAAAATGCGCAGGAGATCATCGACTGCCTTACACAAGGTAAGCATTGTGCCTTTGCCACCTTGGGCGATGCATTAACATACAGTACCTTTGGCTATATTTTACAAATTATTCAAGAAGCCTTACCCCATGTGGAGGTGGAGGTGGTGCCTGGCATTACCTCTTTTGCAACGTTGGCGGCAAAATCTGCACAAGTTTTAGTGGAAGATAAAGAAATGCTTCGCATTATCCCTTCTTTTAAGGCCGAAACCGCACAACATCTTACCTTCCCAGAAAAATCCACCACCATATTGCTCAAAACCTATCGCAGTCGTTCTGCCCTCCTTGATCGTCTGCGCCAAGAAGAAAATATAGAAATTACCTATGGCGAATGTCTTGGCATGGAAAATCAAATACTTTTACGAGATATAGACCACATCGAAAAGCGTGATGACATCTATTATTCCTTAATGATGGTGAAAAAAAAATGAACAGGGGGGACAAAACAGCCATGCCTCCCTGGAAAAAGCCGTGGCAGCTCCTGTGGTTTTTTTTAGCGCTGACCTTTTCCGCCTATCTTATGATATATATGCCGGAAAGTAGCAGAAAAATGCACTCTTCCTCCGCAATCATAGCAAGCAAAACGGCGGAACAACATGCCATTGCCAGCGCGCCGCAAGGGCAAACACAGGTGCAAGAAAAACCTCTTGCTCAAGCTTCGCAAAGCGCCTTAAAGACGGAGAAAAAGAAGACAGAAAAAACTTTATGGCAGAAATTTTTGACAAAATTACAGTCTTTTACGCGCCTGTTCACCATTGTAAGTATAGCTGCTTTTATAGGTGCAGTTATTGAATTGCGCTGTTGGCATAGATTTTTAGCTAAATTTATGGGTACCTTAACCCGCTTTGCTCGTTTACCAGAGGCCGTGGGGCTTGCCATGCCCACAGCCTTGGTATCTACCGCCGCAGCCAATACCATGCTTATTACCAGCCATACTCAAGGGCAAATTCCTACCTCAGCGCTCATTGCCGGCGGCATGGCCAATAGTTTTTTATCCTATGTATCGCATTCCCTGCGAGTGATAATACCTGTCATTGCAACCATTGGCATGCCGGGAATACTCTTTTTTTCCATACAAATTTCCGGTGGATTTTTTGTGATTTTAATGGTTTTCATGTGGAATAGATGGCGTGTGGATCAACAAACACTGCTTGCAAGCACAGGCAGCACAAAAGAGATGACCTTTAGGGTAACACCTTGGAATAAAACCATAAAAAAAGCTATACTACGCGCTTTACGTCTTGTATTTCGCCTTGCTTGTATCACCGTACCGCTTATGCTTGGCATTGAATGGCTTCTTAAAATTGGCGCATTTGATTTTTGGAATGACCTTGTGCCGGCAAATATTCATACATTTTTTCCCGCTGAAGCCATTTCCATTGTGGCTACGCAAATTGGTGGCCTTATTCAATCCTCCGCCGTGGCCGCAAATCTGCGCGCAGAAGGCTTTATCACCAACGCGCAAATATTATTGGCCATGCTGGTGGCCAGTGCTGTGGGCAATCCCATACGCAGTTTACGCAGAAATTTGGCCACAAGTTTGGCTATTTTTCCGCCCAATATAGCTTGCATTGTGGTCTTTACCATGCAATTCTCACGCCTTATGGTGGCTTTGCTTGGCATTGGCGGCACGGTTTTTTATATTCATAATTGATAAGGAATTTTCATGCAAATTCGTTGGCATTTAAGTGCAGCAGAAATAGAAGCAGAAAGCTTTCGTACCATTGAAGAAGAATGCAGCTTTCATAAAGACATGCCCTTAGAAGAGTGGCGCGTGGCCCGTCGCCTTATTCACACTTCAGCAGATATGAGTATAGTTGAGCAGCTCATCTTTCAGCATGATGCCATAGCCTCTGCCAAGGCGGCACTTCTACGTAAAGCGCCCCTCTTTTGTGATTCGAATATGATTAAAGCCGGCCTTTCGCTGGCGCGCTTGCAAGTGGTGAACCCAGCCTACAGCAAGGACGATATCCATTGCCATATCGCCGACCCTGACGTGAGCGCCGCTGCAAAAAAACAAGGCTGCACACGCGCTTTATGCAGCGCAGAAAAAGCGCGCCCCATCCTAGACGGCGCCATTGTGCTCATTGGTAATGCCCCCTTGGCTTTAGCGCGCATCACACGATATATTTTAGAAGAAAATGTCCGTCCGGCCTTGGTCATAGGCATGCCGGTGGGTTTTGTCAATGTGGTGGAATCTAAAAAGCTTTTGAGCACATGCCCTGTGCCACAAATAGTATTGCATGGCAGGCGCGGTGGCTCTGCTCTGGCAGTCACCACCTTACATGCCATCATGGAACATTTTACCGATGCATCTCCTGTATTTTAGCACGCCGCTATGCTTTTTACATAAAGAATAAAGACATGACTGAGCATACCAAGCAAAGCACAAAGCCCTTACGTTGGGGCTTTTCCACCGGCGCTAGCATGTGCGCGGTGGCTCTTGCCTCTTGGCTTGAACGCTCTCACCCCAAGCCCTTTGCTTTACGCTCTGTCCCTTTGGAATTTTTAGATGGGCGCATGCGTCATATACCGCTCTACCCCCAGAAAATACAGGCTATGCTTGCTGTGAAAAAAGACGGCGGCGATGACCCTGATTGTACTCATAAAGCCCTTTTTTATGGTAAAATTTTTCCTGCGCAATTGCATGAAGCGCAGGAAAAAGATTATGTATTATCCGTAGGAGATGCCACACTTATTGTCCACGCCCTTGACGGCGTTGGCACATGCACTCGCCTTGGGCTTGATTGTCAGCAGGGTAAGTGGGCCATAAATACAGGCCCTCGCGAAATGCTTATGAAGAATTTACATGCCCATGGCCTCAACTCGGGAATATGGCGCTTTTGTTTTGGCGTGGTGGACGGCCTAAAAAGGGCAAAACACAGCCTTAATGCACATCTTGGCATAGAAGGAGGCATTTCTATTTTAGGTACCACTGGCCTTGTGCGCCCCTTTAGTCATGATGCCTATGCGGCCACCATACATATTTGTGTGCGCTCCCATTACCAAGAAGGCGGCACCACCATGGTTTTTTGCACTGGCGGACGCACCCAAAAAGGCGCTAAAAAGCACCTTCCCGCCTTACCTGCCTCTGCTTTTACTTGTATTGCAGATTTTATTGCCGTAAGTATAGGCCATGCCTGTGCCTACGCCATGCAAGATATTGTCATAGCCTGTATGCCGGGTAAACTGTGTAAATATGCCGCCGGTTTTGAAAACACCCATGCCCATAAAGCACAGCAAGATATGCGTATTTTACACGCCGCAGTACATACTCATTTACCTAAAGCCACCGCCTTACACAGCGCCCTTGCCCAAAGCGTCACCATTCGTGAAGCCCTACTCTCCATTCCAGAATATGCCCGTCTTGATATTTTACATCAATTGGCAGAACAAGCCTTGGTACAATTGGCCAAATTCACCACCAGAACTACACAATTGCATATTCTCGTTTTTGACTTTCAAGGTACTTTTTTATTTAAAAAAAGCAAAAAAATATCCACGGCGTCCCAGCGGCCTTGCACACAAGCCCTTGAAAGTCACAAGCCCGTAGCCGCGCAAAAGCATGCGCCGCAAACACAGGCACATATAGAGCCTTATTATTTCTTAACTGGGGAGCAAGACACATGCACCAAATAGGTCATATTCATGTTATTTCTTGCGGAATTGGTACGCGCACTGGTACACACATGGATGTACAGCTTCCTGAGAGCCTATGGCAATATATCAAAAATGCTGAGCATATTTTTGCTTCCAAAGCCTTGCTCTCACGCTATGCACAGCACGAAAATTCTGCGCAACAGCACCCCATCACAGCCAAAGCAAAGGATGATGCCAAGCACGCTTTAGCCTTATGCGCGCAAGGCAAACAAGTGGTGGTATTAGCTTCCGGCGACGCTTTATATAATGGTATGGGGGGAACCTTACTCAGCCTGCGTCAATACGAAGCCCTCACCTTTCATCCGCATATCACAGCCTTTCAAGCCCTGTTCCATACATTAGCTTTGCCTTGGGGCGGTGTGGCTCTTTTTTCCGTACATGCGCCGGAGCGCATTCCGGTGCGCCGCATTGCCAGCGAGCCTTTTTCCCTCACCTATGGAGGAACAAAATTTCCGGCCTCTCACGTGGCAAAAGCGCTTATGGATTTTATGCCTGAGGCAAAAGACACTTTGGCTGTACTGGCTGAACGCCTTGGCAGTGAGCAAGAGTCTATTCGTATAGATACACTAGCATCCTTAGCGCAAATGCCTTGTCATGCTACCTCCATATTACTTGTGGTGCCACCAAGTCATCAACGCCTTTTACAAGATAGCCCCTTTTGGCAAACAGCGCCCTCTGCATTCCATGAGCCTAAAGGCCCCATTTTGCCTTTAGGTTTGCCGGAAGCTCACTATGAACGCGAAAATAATCTTATTACTGCCTCAGATGTTCGCGCCATCATCTTATCTCGTTTGCGCTTACCGGCATGGGGAACCTTATGGGATATGGGCGCCGGCAGTGGTTCGGTGGGCTTAGAAGCCGCCGGCTTATGCCCGCATCTTAACGTGCTGGCTTTGGAACAAAAAGAGCATCGCCTTGCCCATATATACGCCAATCAAAAGCGCATGGGCGTATCTAATTATCATGCACTTCAGGGTAACGCTTTAGATTTTTTGCACTCTTTTTCTCAAAATAATGCCAAAAGCATAGCACATAAGCATGCATTGCCGCATGAAGCCTATGCGCAGCCTGACAGAATTTTCATTGGCGGCGGCGGTGTAGATATTGCGCAAATCATTACACAAAGCCTTGCGCTTTTGCCCCCTGATGGACTTTTGGTGGTCAGTGCTGTGACTTTAGAAAGCTTTCATAGCATAGCGCAATGTGCGCAGGAGCATAGAGTAAGTTTATCCAGCATACAAATAGCTCATGAACACAGCATTGCGCGTGAATACCATACCTTAAAAAATCAAAATACCATTTATCTATTCACCTTTTGTCCCAAAAAACCGTAATAAAGAACACATTATGACATTAGCCACACTTCAAAATACACAAGCCCCCATGGATCAAGAACAGCCCATGCCCGAGGCTAGCCTTGCGGTCACCTTTGTAGGTGCAGGACCTGGCGCCGAAGATCTCATCACCGTACGCGGTTTACACGCCTTGCAAAAAGCCCATACCGTGCTTTATGCCGGATCCTTAGTAAATCCCGGACATTTAGCCTCCTGCCCTGAGGGAAGTGAGCATTTTGATACCTCCTCCATGAATTTAGAAGAGCAAGTGCAAAGCATGGTCACAGCGGCAAAAGCCGGAAAAAATGTGGTGCGCTTGCATACCGGTGACCCTGCCATGTTCGGCGCCATTATCGAACAAATCAAAGGCCTTGCCGCCCATGGCATAGCAGCGCATATTATACCTGGCGTCAGTTCCGTATTTGCCGCCGCCGCCGCCCTTGGTACAGAATTAACCTGTCCAGAAGTGAGTCAATCGGTGGTACTAACCCGTACCCCCGGGCGTACCCCCATGCCGGAAAAAGAAAAAGCCGCCAGCTTTGCCCAAACAGGCGCCACCTTAGTCTTTTTTTTAAGCACAGGAAAAATTCATGAACTGATGCAAAATCTTATACAAGAAGGCGACGTCAAGCCCACAACGCCTGCGGCTTTAGTCTATCGTGTTTCTTGGCCAGATGAACGCATCATCCGCGCCACCGTGGCAGACCTTGCGCAAAAATGTGAAGAGGCCGGCATTGGTCGCCAAGCCCTTATTCTTGTGGGTGAAGCTTTAGGACAGCAGCACACAAGCTCGCTGCTCTATGATAAATCATTTTCTCATGGCTATAGAAATACCTTAAGCAGTGAACATTTTGAAGGTGCATGCGCTTTATACGCCTTCACACAGGCAGGCTTAGACCGCGCTGTGCAAATTGGCCAAGGACTTGGCCTTGCCACTGCCATTTATACCACCTATGCCTCTGCGCACACAGAGACTTTACAAAAGCGCCTTATGGCCGACAAGAAAATATCCATCCATATCCTTTCTTCCCACAATTTTGATACTAATTTACAAAATCAATGGAACAATTTTGCAGCGCATATTTTTGTGGGCGCCACGGGTATTGCAGTACGTAAAATAGCGCCCCTCTTGCAACATAAAAGCCTAGACCCCGCTGTTCTTGCTTGTCCTGAAAGCGGCGCGCATTGTATTAGCCTAACTTCAGGCCATTTGGGCGGCGCCAATCGTTTAAGCCGGCGCGTTGCACGCATCACCGGAGGGCAAGCTGTGATTAGCACCGCCACCGATGCTAAGCAAATGCTTGCTTTTGATGCATTAGCCGCGCAGCAGACGGCTCGTATCCTTAATACTGATGCCATAAAACCATTGAATATGGCTTTGCTCCATAAAAAGCCCATAGATTTTTGTGGACCGCGTGCTTTGTATGATGCCTATTATACTGACCTTGAGCATGTGCACTTTGTGAAAAATATTGCGGACATACGCAATCCTTTTGCGGTAATATGGGGTCATGAAGCGCACACAAGCCAAGCCCTTCACAAGCGTGTATCTGATGCTATCACCTGTCTGAACATTAGCACCAAGTGTTTAGTCTTGGGCATGGGCTGCCGTAAAAATATGGACGCGGCTACCTTTGAAGCTGCAGTGTGTACTTTTTTACATGAGCATCATCTCAGCCCCGAGCATATTGCATGCTTTGCCAGCTGTGATGTGAAAGCTCAAGAACAAGCCCTACTCGCCTTAAGCAAAAAATGGCAAATACCTTTAGAATTTCATCCTGCCGCGGCATTACACGCTGTACCTGTACCCAATCCTTCCATGACAGTGCTAGAAAAAGTGGGAACGCCCTCCGTATGCGAAGCCGCTGCTTTACTCAGCGCCGGATATGGCTCTTTGGCAAGGCCGCATTTATATGTGCAAAAAACTTCTTTGGAAAGTATGACCTTGGCTGTGGCTAAAATGGCGCATGGTTACCATAACACTAAGAAGAAAAGCACAGTGGTGGTGGTGGGTCTTGGCTCCGGCGCCGCGCAGCAAATCACCCCGGAAGTGGATGAAGCTTTACGCCACTGTGATGTCATAGCAGGCTATACCAAATATGTGGATTTTATTCGTGAGCGCATTGCCGGCAAAGCCCTTATCCAAAATGGTATGATGGGCGAAGTGCAGCGCTGCACCGACGCGCTTAACGAAGCGGCCAAAGGCAAAAATGTCTGTATGGTATGTTCGGGTGACCCTGGCATTTTAGCCATGGCAGGCCTACTCTTTGAGCTTAAAGCCCGCCATGAAGTTTTTAAACATGTGACCGTACAAGTTTTACCCGGCATTACAGCGGCCAATATTGCCGCAGCCTCCTTGGGCGCACCTTTGCAAAATGGCTTTTCCTTAATTAGTCTTTCTGATTTGCTTATTCCTAGTCAAGAAGTGCGGCAAAATATAAGCGCTGTGGCGCAATCGGCCTTGCCTGTGGCCATATATAACCCTGCCGGAAAAAAAAGGCGCGCCCTATTGGCGGAGGCCTTAAGCATTTTTAAGGAGCATCGCGGTGCACATATACTCTGCGCCTATGTGCGCCATGCCGGACGCCCCCAAGAGGAAAAATGGGTGGGTACACTTGGTGATTTTCCGGAACAAGCTGTGGATATGTCCACCCTTATCATTATAGGGAGTCAGCGCACGGTATATACCGATGAGACCTTATATGAAGCCCGTGGCTATGTGGATAAATACCTTCAAAAGGAAGAGTAATTTTTATGGCAGGGAAAAATATGAATACTTTTTACGGATTTTGCCTCGCTGCCCCGCGTTCCGGTGAGGGAAAAACCATATTGAGCATGGGGCTTATGCGAGCCTTTGCACGCCGCGGATTGACGGTGCAAGGCTTTAAATGCGGGCCGGACTATATTGACCCTACCTTTCATACCGAAGCCACGGGGCGCAATTCCTGTAATATTGATACATGGATGATGGGGGAAGACGGCGTGCAAAGCCTTTGGGCGCATAAAATAGCCGGTGCGAACGGCGCCCCTGAGGCACATATGGGCATATGCGAAGGCGTCATGGGACTTTTTGACGGCAAATATGTGGGTTCCTTGGAAGGAAGCACCGTGCATGTGGCAAAAGCCCTTAACATTCCAGTTATTTTAGTATTTAATGCCAGAGGCATGGCGGCCTCTGCGGCGGCTTTGGTGCGCGGCTTTTGCGCTCAGGCCAAGGATTACGGCGTCACCATTGCCGGTTGCATAGCTAATAATGTGGGCAGTGCGCGCCATGAGCATATTTTGCAAGAAGCTTTGCAATACCATTGCCTCCCCCCGCTCTTGGGCGCCTTGCCTCGCAAGGAAGAATGGCACTTGCCAGAAAGACAGCTTGGCCTCATTCCCTCAGAAGAAGTGAGCGCCCATGAAAATTGGTATAATACCCTTGCCGACGCTGTGGAAAAGCATTGCCATTTAGACGCCATCTTACACCTTAGCTGTATACCACGCCCTGGCGTACACCCAAAAATGCCCGCGGTTCCTCCTCGTATCAAGAAAAGAATTGCTCTGGCCAAAGACAAGGCCTTTTGCTTTTATTATGATGAGAATATTCGCCATTTAGAAGCTTTAGGTCATGAAATTGTGCCTTTTTCCCCTCTTGCACAGGCACATTTACCCCCTCATATAGATGCTCTTTATTTAGGGGGAGGGTATCCGGAGGTTTTTGCCAAAGAACTTTCGCAAAATACCTCCATGCGCCAAGATGTGTATGATTTTGCTCAAAATAATGGTGAAATTTATGCCGAATGCGGCGGCTATATGTATTTATGCGCGCAGCTCGTGGAAACGCACAATGCTGACACTAGCGAAAAAGCGCCGCGTAGCTGGGATATGTGCGGTGTTTTACAAGCCACGGCCACCATGGGCAAGGGCATTCGCTCACTGGGCTACCGGCAAGTACAGCTTTTATGTGAAGCGCCTTTCTCCTTACAGCATAGCACCTATCGCGGGCATGAATTTCACTGGTCAAGCATTGAGCACCATACAAATTATGCCCCTCTCTATTCTGTTGAAATTCAAGGTAAAACACAAAACCTTGGCGCTGTGTATAAAAATGTAAAAGCAGGCTATATGCATTTATATTGGGGAATTGGTTCTTATGAAAAATAAAAAACCAGCACTTATGCTACAAGGGACAAGCTCCAATGCCGGAAAAAGTGTTTTAGCGGCGGCATTTTGCCGTATATTCCAGCAAGATGGCTATAGAGTTGCCCCTTTTAAGGCACAAAATATGTCACTCAATTCCGGCGTGACCCTTACCGGAGAAGAAATGGGTAGAGCGCAAATTGTGCAAGCTCAAGCGGCGCGCATAGACCCTGATGCACGTATGAATCCTATTTTATTAAAGCCTCATTCCGACACAGGCTCGCAAGTGATAGTCATGGGTACATCCATGGGGCATATGCGTGTGGGGGAATATTTTGCCAAAAAAAAAGAACTTTGGCACACAGTTACCACAGCCTATGATAGTTTAGCTGAAGAATATGACATTATGGTCCTGGAAGGAGCCGGAAGCCCTGCAGAGATTAATTTAAAAGCCCATGATATAGTTAATATGCGCATGGCAAAGCATGCCAAGGCTTCGGTTTTATTGGTGGGAGACATAGATAGGGGCGGCGTTTACGCTTCCTTTTTGGGAACGTGGTTCACCTTTACCGAAGAAGAAAAATCTCTCCTCACTGGTTATATAGTAAATCGTTTTCGCGGTGATGCTAGCTATTTAGCTTCAGCGCATGAGTATATGCAAGAAAAAACACATGTGCCAGTGCTTGGCACCATTCCTTATATTACAGACATAGCTATTCCAGAAGAAGACATGGCAGGCTTTTTTTGGAATACCACCGCACAGGGGGAAAAAGAAGCGCATACAGTGGATATTGGCGTCATTATGCTAGGGCGCGTGTCCAACTATACCGATGTGGCCCCGCTTATGTTTGAGCAAGACGTACACGTGCGTCCCATTACCCGCGCCCAAGACTTTGGCAATCCTGACCTCATTATTATTCCCGGTTCTAAATCCGTGGTGCACGATCTTGAAGAATTACGCCGCAGTGGCTTGGCCGAAAAAATTCTTGCCCATGCCGCTCAAGATAAATGGATTTTTGGCATTTGCGGCGGCTTACAAATGTTAGGCAAAGAAATTCACGATCCCTATGCCATTGAAAGCGCTCAAAGCACCGTACACGCTTTAGGACTGATGGATTTATGCTCAACCTTTGCTAAAGATAAAACCCTTATTAAAGTGCGCTCTGCCCAAACGCCTCTTGGCGTGCATGCACAAGGCTATGAAATTCATCACGGCCATACCATCCACGGATCTTCTGCCTTGCCACTCTTTGTACGCCTTGGTGAAGGCTATGGCTCAGAAGAAGAACGCATATGCGGTTATGTCACAGGTAGGCGCTATGCCACGTACTTACATGGTATTTTTGATGATGATACTTTTAGGCGTGCTTTTATAAACCATGTGCGCCAAGATTTACACATGCCCGTCTTTAGGGGAAAAGGTGGTACGTACAATTTGGAAAGCGCCCTTGATCGCCTTGCTGATATAGTGCGTCAACACTGTAATTTGCCAAGTATTTATGCCAGTATGGGGCTTACATGCAAGAGTTAAGTCTACTTTTTGTCGCCTTGGGGCTTGATTATATCATGGGGGATCCGCGCACCAAGTATCACCCTGTATGCCTCATGGGCAATTTTGCCTATGCCCTAGAAAAACACCTACGCCACGGACAAAATACTTTTGCCATGTTTTTACGCGGCGCTGTGGCTTGGCTTTGTGTAGCAACGCTTTTTAGCTTAAGTGCTTGGGGCATGGTGCATGTGGCCGGCATATTAGGCGGCATGAGCGCAGAATTTATAATCTGTACCCTTATTCTTGCTTTTTGTATGGCTCCCAAAAGTCTCAGCCAACATGCACAGGACATTATCCGCCCCTTACAGCAAGAGGATATACCCACCGCAAGACGTAAACTTGCTATGATAGTGGGACGCGATGTTCACGCTTTGGATGCGCATGGTATTGCACGCGCCAGCATTGAAAGTATCAGCGAAAATCTTGTGGATGGCGTTTTAGCCACGCTTTTTTGGGCCTGCATAGGATTTTTTTGGGGCTATGATATGAGCGCCGCCTTGGCAGTACTACATAGAGTAAGTAATGTGCTCGATGCGCAATGGGGAAAAAAAAATGAGACGTATATTCGATTTGGCACTTTTTCAGCGCGCATGGATGATGCTTTAAACCTTATCCCCGCGCGTCTTTCCTTATTTTGTATTTGCTTTACTGCCCTCTTACAAAGCATGTACCGTGAAAAATCTTGGCATATAACAAAAAAAACCTCACTGTTTACCGTGGCATGGCAATACCGTTATGCCCATGCCAGCCCCAACTCTGCTTGGTCAGAAGCCGCCTTTGCCAGCGCCTTGGACCTCACTCTCAGCGGCCCTGTGGCTTATGCGGGAAAAGTAGTCAACCATCCGCCCATAGGCCAAGGCACCACAAAGGCCACCGTGCAGCATATGCAACAGGCTCTCCAGCTACTTTGGCTAACAATTGGGCTGTGGATGGGCTGTAGCGCATTGATATGGTATTTTGTATCCCTTATATAAGGTAAAGCATACGGCATGATAAAATTTATTTTTGACCTAGACGGCACCCTTACCACAGTGGAAACTCTGCCCCTCATGGCGCAGTATTTTGGCATCAGTGCAAACATTGCCGCCATTACCCAGCAAACCATACAAGGGTATATCCCCTTTGAAGAAAGCTTAAAAAAACGCCTTGATATCTTAGGTAAATTACCCGTAGATGCCGTGGCAGAATTTTTAGCACATGTGCCGATGTATACAAAACTTCATGATTTTATTTTGCAAAACTCTGCCCATTGCCTCATTGCCACCGGTAATATGGATGTGTGGCTAAAGGCGCTCGCTCCGCGTCTTGGCTGTGAAGTACATAGTTCAAAAGCCTGCGTTAGTCATAATCGCATTAACCATGTGCTTTGCATCATAGATAAAAAAGCCTTGGTGCAACATTGGCAAGCGCAGGGATATACCGTTGTTTTTATAGGTGATGGAGATAATGATGTATCCGCCATGCTTTGCGCAGATGTATCCATTGCCGTAAGCATGACTCATGCCATTGCCCCGCAAGTACGAAATGCTGCGCAGCATGTGGTAAGCACAGAAGAAGAAGCCTATGCACTTTTATGCTCATTGCTTGCGCAATACAGCCCTCAGTAAGGAGAACAATACCCATGACAGCAATGCATAATACTTCAGAAATCTATGTTTTTCTTGGCGGCACACGCAGCGGTAAAAGCCTAGCCGCAGAGCGAAAAGTACAAGCAATGGCACAAGGAAACGTACTTTATGTGGCCACAGCACAGATTTTTGCTCATGATACCATTATGCAACAGCGCATTCTCGCACATCAGCAAAGGCGTCCTACCACGTGGGATGTATTAGAATGCCCTACAAATCTCGCCACTTCCTTACGCTTTTGGCTACAAGAGCACTCCAAATCCTCTGAAAAAAACACTATACTCATAGATTGCGTTACCCTGTGGGTCACCAACATACTTTTATCTCTCCCAGAACATACTGCCCCCACATACAGCCAAGCTACCTTTGATACAATAGAAGCCATGATACACAAAGAAATTACCGACCTACTTGCTTTAAGCCGAGAATTTCCTGCACAATGGGTGTTTGTTTCGGGCGAAACAGGCCTTGGCGGTATAGGAGCCTCCCCTTTAGAACGGGCCTTTCAAGATGGTTTGGGCTTGGCCAATCAGCTTTTGGTGGCACACAGCACAGAGGCTTTTTTAGCCATTGCAGGGCGTATGCTTACGTTGTAACTTTAGGTGACAGCAATACATAAAGGCTCTGTGCGCAGCGCAACGAATATGCAAAAAGGACAGAAACATGAAAGCAACAGAACATGGGGGAAACCTTTTCACATTAGCTCAAAAAGCACAATGTCATCCCAAAGATATTTTGGACTTTAGCGTTAATTTGCGTCCCGAAGGTGCGCCGCCCTTTCTCAAAGAGGCTCTCCTTAACGCCATGGAAGCTCTACATGCCTACCCTTCCCCCTATGCTGAAGAGGCATGCCTTGCCGCAAGTACCTATTACGCGCGCCATGCGCAATGTTTTGTTTTCGGTAATGGCAGTAATGAACTTATTCATGCCGCAGCGCGTTTTTTTGCACAACAAGGAAAAAAACATGCCTATATTGTGGAGCCGGCTTTTAGTGAATATGCTTTGGCCTGTAAAAATGCCGGCCTTGAAACGCATTCTCTTTGGGGCGGGGTACATGCTCAAGATGATGCTACCTTTCACGCTCTTTTACAAACAATTCCTCAAGGTTCCCTTCTATTCATGGCTAATCCGGCTAATCCTTCGGGTATTTTTTATGCCAGAGAACAAATGTGCACCTTTATACGCATGCGCCCCGACCTCATATGGATTATTGATGAAGCATTTATTGAATATGCCGGCGAAGAACACCTTGTTTCCCTTACCCGCCTTGCAGCCACAGAGCTTGCTCCAAACGTCCTTGTTCTTCGCTCTTTAACAAAATTTCACGCCCTTGCCGGAGCTCGTTTAGGATTTTTACTGAGCACCGAAGCCATGGCGCAAGGCATTCGTAAAACGTTACCGGCATGGACAGTAAATTGCTTTGCCATGCAAGCAGCTTTAGCGGTATTTGCAGATACTTCTGACTTTGCCAAGCAAACACGACACGAAAATACCAAGCGGCGAAACCATCTCATAAAAGAACTACAACACATTAAAAATATAGAAGTTTTTCCTTCCGTAGCCAATTACGTCCTTTTTCGCCATAAAGGCGCACCGCATAATTTGCCGCAAACATTATTACAACAGTATCATATGGCCATACGTGATTGTTCCAATTATTATGGTTTGGAAGATAACACATGGTATCGTGTGGCTGTGCGTTTTCCTCACGAGCACACGCGTTTATGCAAAGCGCTTAAAATTCTTTTTGACACCACAACCAAAAAGGATACCATTAGGCATTATTAACTCTTTTAGTAGAGGTTGTACCATGACAAAGCACCATAACCATGTACAAAAAAGCGCTGTGCTTATCATCGCTTACAAAAAAAATCCCTCACCAGATGAAATTTGCTCTTTCAATCAATGTTTAAAAGTTTTATTTCAGCATCCCATACATTTAGTTTTTCCCGCCACATTAGATATTTCAACCTATAAAGAACTTGCCGCAAAGCAAAACTCTACCCTACTACTCACGCCCTTTCCTGACCATAATTTTAACAGTGTGCGCACCTATAGTAAACTTTTGCTCACGACGGATTTTTATGAGCGTTTTTTAGCCTATACCCATATTCTCATTTACCAATTAGACGCATGGGTGTTTAAAGATGAATTAGAGAATTGGTCTCAAGCAGGGTATGACTACATTGGCGCTCCTTTTTTTGTGGGACACGGCCTGTCCACAGCCACCTCCCCTTTATTACCATACGCGGGAAATGGAGGATTTTCTTTACGCTGCGTGGCTTCATTTATACATGTTCTTAAAAAGAAAGTACCCTATCAACACACGCCTCCCCCAAGCGCAACCAATGCAAGCTCACCAGCACCAGAAAGTATTTTTTTGCATGTAAGCGTCATGAGCATATTTATGGATATTCCCATAAATGAAGATCTTTTTTTTGCAGAATATGGCCCTAAAATTGATCCAAGCTTTCACGTAGCTCCTCCAGAAAAGGCCGTGGCTTTTTCTTTTGAGATAAATCCACGTGTACTTTTTGCCATGAACAATCATAAGCTCCCTTTTGGCTGTCACGCTTACAAAAAATATGATTGGAATTTTTGGATGGATAAAATCCCACCAAATGAATAAAATGTTACATTATTGTAAATATATTTTTAGTACGTATTTCAATGTAAGCTTAAAAAACTCTGCGCCATTTTTTATATTTCTATCATTGTGTTTTTATTAAACATTTTACACTTAGCTAAATTTTATATCTCAAATAAAAAAAGAATTTCACTCGCGTATGGTGCATTATTTTCACCACATAATAAAAATTACCCTATCAAATAAAAAAATGCTTGACAACATGAGTACTCACACCTATAAAAACTGCACGTAGTGATATGTGTGAGCGTAAATGCTCCTTTTTTATAGCCGCGCTTCCTCTCATATAGCGTTGCTTTTGGGTTACAGATACCTCTTTTGTAACCTGAGGACTTCTTCCTCGTTACACGGTGTTATACAGTGTGTACCTTATATTTCCTTTATTTTTTGAAGCACATTTTTGTGTTCCCTTTTTATTTATGCGTAACAGCGCCATTTTTGCGTGCTTAAGCATCTGTAAACTTTAACAAAAGGATTTTGTCATGGCTGACATTTTATTGCAAAAGCCCACAGCAGGTCAAACAACCACTCTTACCCCCCAAGCTGAAGACCGCTTGGTTTTTGAATTTGACTCTGCTGAAGCTACTCTCACCCGTGATGGTGATAACCTTGTCATGAGCTTTGACGATGGTTCTACTGTAAATCTTACCGATTTCTACGTAGCTTACAATGCTGAAAATATGCCCACCTTCCTCATTGAAGGAACAGAAGTAGACGGTGAATCCTTCTTCGCTGCTTTGGGTGAAGAACTCATGCCTGCAGCCGGTGCGCAAAGCAGCCCACAAGGTAGCGGTAACAGTGTAGACACTCTTTCCGGAACGCTTTTTGCCGGTATTGACCGTTTGGACGGCCTCGATCAAGCCTATGATGACCCTGCTTTTGTATTAGAAGAAAGAGCTGCAGCTGTAGCCGCTGATGATGATCTTACCGTTAACAATGCCCCAAGCATTTTAGGCTTCGTCGCCATTTCTGACAGTTCTCTTTTTGTTAATGAATCCGGTGTTGGCCGCGATGCTGACAACTTTGACCCCTCTCGTCCTAATATGGAATATGGCGGTGACTTAACTACCACTGGCAAAATTATTGCCACCGACCCTGAAGGGGACAGTTTAAGATATTCCATCACAGATACAGGCACCTATGGTACCATTACCATAGACCCCGTCACTGGTGAGTTTACTTATACCTTAAATGACGATGCCGCATCTGGTCTTAATGAAGGCGAAACATATTTAGAAGAATTTCTCGTAACCGTTACAGATCCTTCCGGTAATACAGCTCAAGGCGTTATTAGTGTAACGGTAAACGGTACCAATGACAGACCAGAATTATTCCTTAAAGGTGAAGATCATATTGACATTGGCGATGACTCCGGCCTTGTTTTAGGTGGTTCCTTAAACGTAACGGAAGACATTTTACAAAGCGCCAATGGCGAATCTAGCAGCACTGACGATGACCGCGCCGGTGCACAAGGCGATTCTGCTACATATTTGGTAAGCAGTGGAAGTGACTATCAATTCTACTCTGGAGATCAAAACACAGCCAGCGACGACCAACGTCTTGATGCTGCAGGCGCTCCTAATGGCGGAGCTGCTGGCTTTGTAGAAGGCTCTTACGGTACCTTCTCCATTGATCCAAATACAGGGACATACACCTATACTTTAGAAACAGCGCCAGAAGGTATTACGTACGAAAACGGCCAATTTATTTACACCGATGGTCGCCAAAGCGACGCAGCGCTTGACCGTTATAATGCCAGCCAAAGCCTTGGTAAAGATGACACAGTCACAGAAACTTTCTATGTGTACGTTCAAGATAGTTCCGGTGCATGGTCTGCTAAGCCTGTACAAGTAACCATTAATGGTAACAATGACGCACCTGTCATCACTGAGCCTGACCCCAATAATCCCAATGACCCCAATGCATCAGATACAGCTATTTCTGTGACCGAATTGGGTGAAGGAGCAGATT
>CAYJHH010000019.1:0-11720 GCA_964369995.1 uncultured Desulfovibrionaceae bacterium | reverse complement strand
ATGGTGCCAATAATGCGCCTGAAATTACTGAGCCTGACCCTGACAAGCCCAATGATCCCAATGCATCAGATACAGCTATTTCTGTGACCGAATTGGGTGAAGGAGCAGATTCTAAATTTGGCGATGCAGAAACAGGTACAACACAAATGGGCGGCACCATCAAAGCCACTGATGTTGACGGCGATACCCTGAGCTTCTCTGCAGGTAGCGCTCAGCTTGAAAACGGTAGAACAGAATCTTTAGGTTCTTTTGTCATAGATAGCACCACTGGCGCCTATACCTTCACATTGGACGCTGCCAAGTCTGACAGCTTAGAGCAGAATCAAACGGTTACGGAAGTATACACCATTACTGTTTCTGACGGTAAGGGCGGTACGGACACCGTGGACGTTACTGTGACCATCACAGGTACCAATGATGCTCCTGACTTAAGTGTCATTGCCGATACTATTTCTGGCGAGCATGATACAAACAAAGACGGCCTTGACAACGAAGTTACCGATAAAACAGACCTCACGGCTTCCGGTACGCTCTCTGTTATTGACCCTGATAATGGAGACACTAAAACCTTCAGCGCCACGCATGGCTCCACTGAAGGCACCTCTGATAACGGTGTTGTCACCGTTGTGGGTACCTATGGTAACCTTGTTATTCAGCCCAATGGTGAATACACCTACACTGCCGGCGTAAGCCAAGCGCAACAAGACGCGCTTGATAAACTCTCTGCAACAGATAGCAGAACGGAAAGCTTTGACGTCACTGTGACTGATAAGTACAACTCCACTGACAAGGAAACCATTAACATTACCGTTAATGGTGCCAATGATGCACCTACCATTGATGAAATCACCAATGTAAAGGTATCTGAAGCCTACATACCTAATGTAGGTACTGGTTCCGACGATGATGCTGCGTTCCCGAACACAGCCACAGCCACAGGCGTCATCAAATATTCTGATATAGACGGCGACACCTTGGAATTTAGCTGGAACGATGCTCAGCCAGATCTTTGGTCCAGTGCAGGTGAGAAAATTACCTGGTCTGTAAGTGACAATGGCTTAACCCTTACCGGTACAGCTGGCGGTGAAACTATCATTAGCGCCACCATGGATCCTGCCACAGGTACATATACTGTAAACCTTGAAGGCTCTGTATTCCATGACAGCCCCGACATCGCAGGTACCACTGATAATAATACAGATCTTGATACTGACGGTAAGTTAAACAAAAACGACAGTATCAAAACAGATGCTGAAAAGAACATTGTAGATACACAGCCTGATCTTAATTTAGGTTTCAGCGTATCTGATGGCACTACCAGCACTCCTGGTTCCGTGAGTGTGGAAATCCAAGACGATGCCTTGAATATAGTTGGCACCAACCTTGTTGACCATGATAATGATGCCTCCACCGCTGAAGCCAGCCAAGCTACTGTGCAAAATAATATTGCAACAGCAGAGTTCACTGTGGACTTTGGCGCTGACATGGACGGCGCCCGTATGGAACTTCCCATAAGCGACGGGGCTACAACAAGACTTGGTGTCATATGGAATGCTGACACTAACACTTGGGAATTAACTCCTGAATCTTCTTGGTTAGTTCATCCTAACAACGAAGATAAAGTTGATGCTGCAATCACTCCTGATGGATCTGGTGGTTTTATCATCAAATTAGGTGACATTACGTTCACAACCACGGACAACAAAACGTGGGAAGTCTCTTATGAAGTATCTGGACGCACTGGTGTGACTGTACTTGTAACTGACGGTGACGGAGATTATGCAGAACATTCTATAGTAGGAGATACACCTTTTACTGTTCTCACAAGCACCGATGTCACTGTTGACGAAGCAAATCTTGCTGACGGCACTGCTCCTAATGCTACAGCACTTACCAAAACCGGTACAATAACTCTGGATGGTGATGTACCTACAACCATTAAAATTGGTGATTATGAATTCCAGAAAAATAATGACGGTACATGGAGCGGCTCTGCCAATGTAGCCAATGGCACTGTGTCTATTGCTTCTGTTGTTACCAAAGCAGGCGAAACCATCATTACCTATGAGTATACGCTTAACGAAGCCATCGACAGCGGTGATGATGCCAATGATACAGAAGAAGTCACTTCCTTTGATTTCACCATTGGAAATGAAAATAACAGCAGTATTGATGTGACCGTGGATGTTACCATTACAGATGATGCCCCCACAGCCGCAGGCCCAAGTGCTACCCTTCCTGTCCTTGATGAAGGCGATGCCCGCATTACCTTTGAAATGAATATGGGAGCAGATAATGGTCCAGGCTCAAGCATTACCTTTAATGACGTAACAATTAAGTATGACGAAATCACTTGGAATGAAGATGGCACAACCACCATTACCTTTGGTGATGCAACGCTTTCAACCAATGATGGTAATACATGGTTAGCCGTCATGCCAAAAGAAAGTGGCGATACCAGAACTGAAAAAGTGACCATCACTGATGCAGACGGCGACTCTAAGAGTGTTGACCTTAGCGCTCAGTGGGTGCCAAAGCAGCCTGACAGTGATTTTGAAGGGCAAGTTGGTTCCGGCGCCACCATTATTAAGGGCGGTAACTATAATGTTTCCATTATGCTTGATACCTCAGGCAGCATGGATGACGATGGTAATGCACCATCAAATGGTGATTATGATGACATCTTACCTTCAGTACAAGTGGCACTTGAAGAGTTCCTTGGAGATATGTTTACACACTCCGGACCTGCCGCCACAGATGGTGAAGTGAACTTACAGCTTGTGACCTTTGGCTGGTACACAACTGCCGTTGAGTTCTCCTTAAAAGATGGCAAGGTATATCAAGGTGATACTGTTATCTATGAGGGAACTGACCCTGCAGCGGCTGCTGATGCCATGGTTGACAAGTTACGCACAGATAGCGATGGCAATATCCAAGTGGGTGGTGGTACTGACTATGACTCAGCCATTAAACAGTCCACAGATTGGCTTAATAAGCAAAATGCGGCCGATGCTACTGACACAAGTAAAGAGTTTGAAAACAAAGCCATCTTTATTACTGACGGTCAGCCAAATCCAGATGGATTTACTAAGCCATGCTCATCAGTAAGCGTTGCAAACAATGCGACAACGGTTCGCTTTGAGGATATCGTTAGTGATGCCTATGCAGATTCATACTATAAAAAAGTTTCTGGAAGATGGCAGCTTCGCGATCTTGATATTGAATTTAATATCAGCGGTAAAGAAGCAGGCACCACATGGATTAGCTATGGAACAGTCATTGAAACAAAGTCTAACGGTGTACAAACAAATGCTGCCAATACACAAACAACAGGACAATATCAATTGACCCTTGAAAATGTAAATGGCCAGTTAGTATTAACAGCTCGTCCATATCCCCTAGTGGAGACGCCCATTGACAAACTTAAAGACGCTCTTGGTGAGGACGGAACCCTTACAGCTGTAGGCTTTAACGGCGGTAACGGAACAGGTGTGAACTCCGATGAGATGTATAATAACTTCATTGGCAGTGCTGACAGCATTATTATCACTGATGATGCATCAGACTTCTTCAAGCCTTCCACCGGTAGCATCTCAGGCAATAGCTTTGACTCTAGCATTTCTAATGCTGGTGCAGGAGATGACCTTATCGTTGGTGGTATGAATGAAAAGGATATTATTGACGCAGTAAAGATTAAGCTTAACCTTGAAATTGACGGGGAGCCTTATGTGCCTACCATCAATGAGGCCATGCTGTACATTACCAATAATGCACAATGGTTTGACGAGACATACGGCTCCATAGGTGCCACAGACCATGATATCCTTATAGGTGGTAGTGGTGATGATATAGCCTTTGGTCAAGGCGGAGAAGACCTTGTTATCGGCGATGGAGAGCTTTCTGATATCCATACCCTTGCCGCACAGCTTGGGGAATTAGACGACTCCAAATACACAGAAGAAGCATTAAAAAATGTTGCTGACGCAGATGACGATGACAATACGCATGATGATAGTGCTGCCCTTGTGAAGGCTTTGGTAGACAGAGCTCAAGAGCTTGTAGAAACAGAAGAAGGCCGCGAAACATTTGCTGAAATTACCGAGGACATGGAAAGAGATACCGATGGTAACGACCTGCTCTTCGGCGGCGACGGCGATGATATCCTCCTCGGCCTTGGTGGCAATGACACCATCTTTGCCGGCGAAGGTAAAGACATCATCATGGGCGGTAGCGGTAACGATATCATTGTTCTGCCTAACATCAATGAAGTCTTGCATGTGGATGGCGGCGAAGGCGAAATGGACATCTTGCTTGCCGGTGTAGACAGCTTTGAAAGCCTAGATGGCAAGATTGCCGAGGGTACCATTGCTAACATTGAAGTTATCATGAAGGGTACTGATGTTAACGAAGCTGAAAGTGTGCGTGAAAGCATGATGAACGAAGGTAGTTTAGACGAAGAAACATTCAATAAGAATTGGGGTGAAGTTGACAATGCTAAAGATATTACCGTAGGTGATAGCACCTATCGTGAATACAAGAGCAATGATGACGATAACATTACCATTCTTGTGAATACCAGTCTGTTTGGTTAATACTAACTCTATAATCTAAAAAACTATCCCCTCGAGGCTTCAGGCTTCGGGGGGATTTTTTATGGAAAAATTTCGTCAACATTCCAAGACATTCACATAATGCAGAACACAAAAGCATGCATTTAATTTAAAAAATATCTTAAAAATCAAAGTGATATAAAATCAAAGAAAACCAGAAACAAGGGTAAAGCAGTTGACATACGTAGTAAAATACTTATTAAAATGAAAACATGTTACTAAAATATAAAGTACGTGTTCTCTATCATAAACCTTTATGCAACATGGAATTATAGCAAAAAAAGCACAAATTATTGACCTTTCATTTGACAAATTGCCTAAAAAAAGACAAAAATATTCTATGTGTAATTATAAAGGCCTAAGGTAATGTAGCAGATACTTGTTACAAATTCTTACACTTCCCTGCCTCTGGTTAACTTTCGCCAACATACCCCTGAAACTTAGGAGGATTTCATGACAAGTAAAGTGCAAATAATCTCAGGTTTTTTATTTCTCACCGCCATTATGATTGCGCTTTCGTGTATCAGTTATACTTCGTCGCGCAACTCTAGTATCGATATTGTTGAATTTGCCAACTTCGATCAAATTGACTCCATTACCTACAGAACAGAAATTGATTTATACAAAATCGCCTACTATCTGGACCAATTCAGCTTACATCACCAACCAGCAGACAGCGAAAATGTAAAAAAATACGCTTTAAACGCCTTAGCGGACAATAAAAAGCTCCTCAATGTGGTGAAAGAAGCTGATAAGCACACAGTGAGAGATATGATATCTTCCCTTGAAGTGCTCCTCACTTCTGTAGATGCCTATGTACTACACTCTTCATCTTTGCTTGCCTTGGTGGATAAAGACTTACACAAAGCAGAAGATGAGCTTACTCAAGCTCTTTCTGATATTATAAAGCAAGTATTCATGATCAATAATCATGAAATTGTAGAAAAAATCATCACTATTCAAAAAGAAATTATTACATATCAAGGCCATATAGATACTTTTTTATTTGCCCAAACTAAAAGTTCCAACATAAATGCGACAAAAGCCAAAGACCTCTGTCTTACACATTTAGAAGAAGTCATTGCCCTTAAAGGCACAGGCTTTTTAGGCGATGACGCTGCCTTTGACACTTTACAAGAAAAAACCACAGCTTTTGCAAAAGTAGCAAGCGCAGTGCAAAATGAAATCAACAAACTTGGACAAGAAGTGGCAGAACTTACTGAAATAAGAGAACACATTATTAGTACCCTTGCCCCTTTAAGTAAGAACGCCGCCCAAGGCGCTCAAGAAGAACTAAGCTCCATAACTCAAGCGGTAAACTCCGCCTCTGAACTTATATTGATACTCTCGAGCATAGCTGTCTTACTCACGGTAGCCATCATTCTTTTCATTGTAAAAAGACTTTCCTCCACCCTTACAAAAATGGCACATTATGCTCAAAATATCGCCAACGGTAATCTACGTGACACGGTAGATATACAAGAAAAAGGCGAAATTGGCCTTGTGGTCAACGGTATTCAAGATATTAGTCGAAAGCTTTTAGGTTTAAAAGACGCTTTTTATGACACAGCCAACAAAGTTTCCAGTGGACACCTTGACAGTAAGGTCAGCACGGAAGGCTTTGAGAACGATTTCTACCAATTAATAAATAATGTAAATACCTTATCAGATTCTTATTTAAAATTACTTCATGGTATACCCGCTGGTATTTTTACAGCATCTCCAGACAATACCATTTTATACATGAACGCTAAGGGTAAGGAGATGGTACAAAGTGATTCTGTACTGGGTACCAATTGCGGTTCACACTTCAGATCACCTGCCTGTGGCAACGAGCACTGCCTTGGTTTAAATGCCTTTAACAAAGAACAGCAAATTAATGCCGTGGCGCCTTGTTTGCCTAAGGGTGAATCTCTTACCCTTGATGTATACGCCAATCCTTTATACGATTTGAGCGGTAAAGCTGTGGCTTATGTGGAGTTTTTAGCCGACATCACTAAGGTTCACGAGCAAGGCGAAGCCATTAAACAAATGTCCATACAAGCCACCGAAGTGGCAGTACGTGTGGCTTCTGCTGCGGAGGAACTCTCTTCACAAACGGAAGCCATTGTGGAAGGATCTAACTTCCAGCGCACACGTATCGAAAGCACAAGCGCTGCCATGACGCAAATGAACGCCTCTGTGCAAGAAGTGGCTGCCAATGCCTTAAACACAGCAGATCAAAGCAATGTAGTGCTCACCAAGGCTCAAGAAGGCATTACCACCATCACACAAATGTCTGCTGCCATGAATATTTTGAGCGGCTCTGCTTCCAACCTTACCACCAATATGGAAAAATTAGATAATCTTTCCGAAGGTATTGGGAATATCATCAATGTCATTAATGACATAGCTGACCAAACTAACTTGCTCGCCTTAAATGCTGCCATTGAAGCTGCCAGAGCCGGTGAGGCTGGTCGCGGCTTTGCTGTGGTAGCTGATGAAGTAAGAAAGCTTGCAGAAAAAACCATGAGCGCCACTCGTGAAGTGGGCGAAAGCGTACGCTCCATTCAAGAATCCAGTAATGCTAACCAAGAAGAGGTCACTCGTGTGGTGGCACAAATTAGCAAAACGGCAGAATACGCTCAGCTTTCTGAAACGTCCTTGCAAGAAATTGCTTCTGTAACGAGCTTAAATACAGATATGATTCACCAAATTGCTTCGGCCGCCACGGAACAAACCACCGTATCAGAAGAAATCTCTCAATCCATGAGTGATATTAATGAAGTGGTTAATAAAAACGGTGAAGCTATCTTACAATCGGCTGAAGCCATACGTGAATTGGCAGAGCAAGCTCAGGAACTGCAAGACGCCATGAAAAAAGTATAAAACTCATAGGTAAGGCATCTTTTTTCAGTAACTCACCTTCGGGGGAAAACTTTATGACAAGTTTTCCCCCGTATTTTTTACACTATCCAGTGAATACATGTAATACTTTAAAATAATTAGACAATATCATGTTATACAAATAAATTTGAGCGTGATATAAAGGCCTCAAAGGATTTTCCCATGACCATTGATACCGATATATATACACACATGCTTCACGATTTACATAGGGCGCTACGCAGCACACAAGCTGTGCAATGGGCCATGGTTATTGATCTTAATAAATGTTTTGGCTGCCATGCTTGCACCGTGGCTTGTATGGCAGAAAAATCCTTGCCTGGCGGCCTTATGTTGCGTCCCGTGCACGAAGAAGAAAGGGGGCTCTACCCTCAAGTTTCACGCCATTTTACGCCCCGCCCCTGCATGCATTGCTTAACGCCCCCTTGTGTGCCCATTTGTCCGGTACAAGCCACCTTTACCCAAGAAAACGGCATTACCCATGTGGACAAAGAGCGTTGCATAGCTTGTGGTAAATGCATACAAGCTTGCCCTTATGGCGCCCGTGTGCTTGAGCGCAATACCCGCCATACAGCTGCCCTCAAGGCCTCTTCGGCTTTAGTGGGTCATCAAGATTTTTTGCTAAAAAAACAACCTCTTGCCGCATGCATTACACATGCCCCACGTATAACCCACAAGTCCAAAGCCATGGTACACAAATGCGATTTTTGCTGGTCACGCCTACAGGAAAAACGCTTACCCACATGCGTTCACGCATGTATGGCAAAGGCCACCGTTTTTGGAAACATAAATGATAAAGACTCCTTAGTAAGCCAATGGGCCGCCTCCCCTGCAGCTTCACGCCTGCAAGAAGAAGCCGGCACGCAACCTCAAGTCATCTACCTCCACCACTAAGAAGCCATGAAAAAAATCTCAGAAAGCCAACTCTATTCCGTATGTCAGCAATGCAATACCAATTGCGGCATTAAGGTGCATATTCAGGAAGGGCAAGTCACTAAAATAGAAGGGAATCCCTTTAGCCCTTGGACAAAAACGCCGCACCTGCCCTATGACACCCCCTTAGACCATGCCAATACGCAAACAGGCGCCCTATGCCCCAAAGGCTATGCCGGCATGCAAACATTATACGACCCTTATCGCCTCACTAAAGTACTCAAGCGCGTGGGAAAAAGGGGCGAAAGACAATGGAAAAGCATGGATTTTCATGAAGCCATCAAGGAAATTGTGCATGGCGGCAACCTTTTTGGCGAAGGCCATGTGGATGGCCTTAAAGATATCGCCACCTTGCGCGATGCTTCACTCATGAACGAATTGGCAAAAGATGCACAGGCTGTGGCAAAAAAAGAACTGTCCCTACAAGATTTTAAGAAAAAGCATGCCGCACATTTGCATCACCTTATAGATCCAAATCATCCCGACCTTGGCCCTAAAAACAATCAAATTTGCTATAATTGGGGGCGACAAAAAGGCGGACGTAGTGAATTTATTCAGCGCTTTTTCCGTGATAACCTTGGCACAACCAATACCCACGGACATACTACCATTTGTCAAGGATCACTCTATTTCACTTGTAAGGCCATCTCAGATCAATTCACCGAGGGTACCTTTAGCGGCGGCCAGAAATTTTATTGGCAAGCCGATACACAGCATGCAAACTTTATTCTTTTTGTGGGCGCCAACCCCATGGAAGCCAATTATGGCCCCCCCTTACGCGCCAGTAAATTAAGTGAACAAAAAGCCCATGGCTCACAGCGCATAGCCGTGGCAGACCCGCGCCTTTCCAAAACTGCCGCCAAAGCCTGGAAATGGCTTCCCGTAGAACCTCATGGTGTGGGAGCTTTAGGTATGGCTTTACTTCAATGGATTATACATCACGAGGCCTATGATGCACGCTATCTTGCCAACTGTACACAAGGCGCTGCACAGCAAGATAAAGAACCCACCTGGACACAAGCAGCATGGCTTGTGAAAATACATGACGATGGCAGTCCTCACGGTAGCCCCGGAGCCTTTTTGCGAGCTTCTGACTTAGGCTACGCCCCAGAAGAGCGTCCAAGTACGCGTGAGGCAAACAAAACATGGCTTTTTGATGCCTTTGTGACACTGCATAATGGCAAAACGCGCTTCTTTGACCCCAATTCTCTCACAGAAATTGTCCACGGTGATCTTTTTGTAGATACACAATTACACGGGCAGAGGGTAAAAAGTGTATTGCAACTATATAAAGAAGCCGCCACAGAAAAAACTTTCCAGCAATGGGCAGAACAAGCAGGCATTGACGAAACAGAAATAGAAGCCGTGGCCAAAGAGTTCACCTCTCACGGTAAAAAGGCTGTGGCCGATATACATCGCGGCGTATCCCAACATACCAATGGATTTTACAATGTGGCCATTTGGATGATGGTGAATACTCTTATGGGTAATTGCGATTGGAAGGGGGGACTATCCAAAGCCACAACCTATGATACCAGTGGCACCAAAGCTCAAGGACCTTTTGACATAAGTCATGGTAAAAAACTGCGCCCTTGGGGTATTTCCATCATTCGTCATGGAGTACATTATGAGCAAAGTACCCTGTTTAAAGGTTACCCTGCCCCCAGAGTTTGGTATCCTTTTGCCAGTGACATTTATCAAGAAATCATCCCCAGTGCCGGGCAAGCCTATCCTTACAAACTCAAAGCGCTTTTTCTGTATATGGCCAGCCCTGCCTATTCCCTACCCGCCGGTAATGAAATTATACGCATATTAGCCGACCCCAAGCACATTCCCCTCATTGTGGCCTCAGACATTAGCGTTGGTGAAACAAGCATGTATGCCGATTATATTTTCCCCGATGTGACGTATTTGGAACGCTGGGAGTTTTCCGGTTCACATCCTTCTCAAGTGTGTAAGGTGGCGCCCATTCGCCAGCCTGTGGTGGCGCCCCTCACCGATACCGTGACGGTTTTTGGGCAAAATATGCCCATTCACTGGGAATCTACCCTGTTAGCTTTTGCCGAATGTATGCAATTACCAGGTTTTGGCGCCCATGCCTTTGGTCAAAATCAAAGTTTGCAAAGGGAAGAAGATATATACTTGCGTATGGTGGCTAACATTGCCCATGGCGAAAAAGTCGATGGCTCACAAAAAGTTCCTGCTGCCTCTGCCAAGGAAATGGCTTTATTTGAACACAGTAGAAGGCATTTACCCTCCACTATTTATGATAATACACGTTGGAAAAATATTGTGGGTGAAGCATTATGGCCACATGTGGTCACCGTGCTTAACCGCGGTGGGCGCTTTCAAGCCCTTCATGAAGCGTATGATGGAGAGTATCTCAGTAATAAATATGCTAAGATGTTAAATATCTACTTTGAAAACCTTGCCCTTGCCACTCACCCCATGACCGGCAAAGCCTATACGCCCTACGCCAAGGTTATGCCAAGCCCAGTGGACTGCCTAGGTCGCCCCCTACCAGACAAAGCCGCCGGCTATGACCTTACGCTCATTACCTATAAGGCCATAAGCCAATGCAAAAGCCGCACAGCAGCGAGCACATGGCTACGCACCGTACATCCGGAAAATTATATAGAAATGGCCGCCCAAGACGCCGCACGTCTTGGCATTCAAGACGGCGATACAGCCAAAATTACTTCGGCCTCTAACCCCGACGGCCTTTGGTATTTAAACCACAAAGAACATAAGGTTATGCAAGGAAAAGTAAAAGTTCTTCAAGGCCTGCGCCCCGGTGTGGTGGCCTTTAGCTTAGGCTATGGGCATTGGGCTCATGGCGCCGCAAGCCTATGTATTGATGGCATACACATAAAAGACGATACAGGCCGCGCCCGCGGCATTCATGCCAATGCGGCCATGCGCGTGGACCCTGTGCTTAAAAATACCAGCTTAGCTGATACTGTGGGAGGCTCCGTGGTCTTTTATCAAACACCCATACAGGTTTGTAAGGTTTCAGAGTGAGGCTTTTTATCTTACATGCATAGATGGAAGCAAAAGAACACGTTTTGCCGCCATGAAAGTTTTTTGGAAGGGCCGACCCAACGGGCGACGGAGCCGTTTGCGTTTGCGAGGCACGAGCAATTACGCAAATCGAGAGCAGAGCGGGTGTGGGGGGAAACTTTTTTTCAAGGTTTCCCCCCAGAAAATTATTTCATAAAAACACAAAATCGTATTACGACACCATCATATCTTCTGCCCTGTACGAACTGCGTACAAAAGGTGCTGAAGCCA
>CAYJHH010000018.1:0-30911 GCA_964369995.1 uncultured Desulfovibrionaceae bacterium | reverse complement strand
AATCTGCCACAGCATCGCTTTCATCTACAATTTCACGTCCTAAAATTTCCTCTAATACATCCTCAAGAGACACCACACCTGCCAATCCGCCGTATTCATCCAATACGACAAAAAGGTGCATGCGGGAATTTAAAAAAGCCTGCAAAAGTTTATCAAGAGTTTGACTTTCTTGCACAAAGTGCACAGGCTGCATAATGTCGGCAAGGGAGCAATCACCGCCCTTACACGCTTGACCCTCGGCAATATATTGCGCCAAGGTGCGCCGCTCCACAATGCCTACAATGTCTTCTTTATCTTCATTGTACACAGGAATGCGGCTAAAATGCCAAATATTGGGTGCCTTACAGGCTTCGGCAAGGCTCAGCTCCGCCGATAAGGAAAACACCACTGTTCTTGGCGTCATAATGTCCCATGTGCGTTTTCTTTCTAAAGAAAGCACATTGCGTATGGTATTTTCGGCATAGGGCTGAATCATGCCCGCTTTACGCGAAAGCGAGGTCACAGCGCGAATGTCATCCTCAGACATTTGCGGCCCACCCGAAGCAGGAGAAAATAATCTTGTAATGCACGTGGAAAGAAAAATCACCGGTGTAAGTAATTTTGTAATGCCAAAAAGCGGCCTTGCCAATGCTGTGGATATGGGATTGGCATAGATTACACCCAAGGTTTTAGGAATAATTTCCCCAAAAATAAGAATTAAACAGGTGAAAATAGCTGCAAATATACCCATATATATGGAATCAAATACCGAAGAAAAAGCCGCACCTGCCACGGCAGAGCCGGCCGTATTAGCCACTGTATTTAAGGTGAGCACAGCGGCAATGGGTTTTTCTACCTGAGAGCGCATTTGAAATAAAAGCTCTCCGGACACTTTGCCCTTTTTGCGAAGCTCTTCTATATGAGCCCATGATACAGAGTAAAGCATGGTTTCTGTCAAAGAGCAAATGGCTGAAATTACAAGTGCTCCCATGACGGCCAATACCAATGTAAGCATAAATTTTTCCTAATATTGTTTATCTGCCTGCCAAGAGGTGCGGCAAGCCTTTTATCTTTTTCTTTTGTATACTGTGCTTTTAGCTATAATGCAAATATCTTTTATACGCTCTTTTTATACAAAATACCCCAAGCAAAGCTTGCCACTGGTTCAAAATGGGGGTGGCTAAAATCTGCATCTCCCACAATAAAATCATAATTTTGGGCATACTCTAGCGCCGTAGTTCTTCCAAAAAGGTATTTTTGATTGTGTGAATTCTGTCCTGTGGGCTCAAAAAATATACGTTGCTGTGGCAAGGCGCCCGTGGCCACAAAAATACGACAGCCTCTCACTTTATTTAAATTTAAAATGCGACTGCCTTCATGGGCGCCTACGCTTTGCAAAAGAGCTTTTTCTTGATTTAAATGCGTAAAGTCAAATCGCTGTACGGCTTTTAGCCCTGTGGCTATGCAAAGTACCATCAAAAAAATCATGCAGGCTTTAGAGACATGTTTCTTTTGTACTACGCTAAATCTTACTTGAAGTTTATGCCAAATTTTTTGTGCCGCCGGCGCCAATGTGGGCATGGCCGCATAGCATAAAAAGAAATGCACCGGTAATAAATTAATCATATAATGGTTATAGGTACGTCCAGAAAGTAAGCAACCTATACTCAGCGTGGCCACAAAAAGCACCAAGCATTGTACAGTGCGTGCATTTTTTTGTTTGCGTATAAGCCAAAATAAAAGCAACATTTCCATAATAAGGGTGGGCATAAACCACCACACAACCAAGAGTGCACCGCGTAAAGCATCATGATTATCCACATAGGTGAAATTATACCAAAGGGCGGCGTCTATCATGAGCTGCAAAGAATCATGCGCATAAAAATACAAGGCCGTGGGAAAAACAATAACCGCAAAGCCTAAGCAGGCAGCTAAAAAGCCTTGCACCCATTGCCTTAAGGTGCGTAGTTCCAAAAAAGCAAAAATACATATGCATAGAGGAACCACGGCATTATTGGCGCGGAACAAAAAAGTGGCGGCGCCGCACAGGCCATAAAACATAAAACGCCAAAAAAAATCCGGCTTTTTACATAAAAAAATCACCATGGAGAGCATGGCAAACACAAGGCTATATTCTTCGGTAAAATTACCCCCATTATGCGCATCGCGAAGTAACACCACCATACCGGTAATAAGTGTCCACATGCCATAGACCTTATGCTCACGAAAAAGATAGAGTGTCAGCGCGCCCCACAAAAGCGCCACCAAAAATTCCAAAAGTACTATGCCCAGTTCCGGAAAAGAAAACAGCGCCCCCATGGCATAACCTAGCATATTTACAAAGAATATGGCCGGCCCTTTATGGTCAAATAAATCACGATACGGAAGCATATCATGTAGCCAGCCCTTACCAAAGGTGGCAAAGAGCATGCTATCGCCGCTCAAAGACAAAGCGGGAAGTAATCTATTTTCAAGTAAAATGAAAAATATATATATCAGAAGCAGTACAGCAAAAATCATGTACTTAGAGGAGGCATGTGCATTCATACTCTATGCTCACTTTTCACGCGATCATGACAAAGCGCTGAGAAAATGTATAAAAATTCAATAAATACAGAATTTAGGGAGAGGGTAAATTGACAAAACATATGTATAAGAATAAGGTCTCAAAATATCAAATGCATACTAGAGTTCTTTCACAAAAAGCACAATAGTAAAGTTTGAACTCACTGGAATATATTGTAACAATTATCCATATAAGGAATACTCTTATAGAATGCTTTGCTCCACATCACAAAATCCCCTACTGCGCTTTTTCTTTAATTTGCCGTTGCAAGTACGTTTTCTTATCATTGGCGGTACAAATACGGGCATAAGCTATGTTCTTTTTATAATTTTTCTCTTTATGCTAGGGAACGATGCCTATCAAGTGGCTTTGGCACTAGCTTGGATACTTTCTTCTTTTATTTCCTTCACCACACAAAAAATTTTTGTGTTCCAAACCAAGGGAGCGTGGTTGCAAGAATATGTGCGCTGCCTTGTGTCCTGGTTCATTGCCTATGGCATCAATGCTGTAACTTTAGAAATATTTGCCCATTACCTTGGTGTGGCACCTTATTTAGCGCAGCTCGTGGCTCTTTGCCTCACCACGGTATTAACCTATATTTTATTTAAAAAATTTGCTTTCAAAAAAGAGAATACCCATGAAGAATAAAATAGCCTTAGTGGTTCCTTGCTACAATGAAGAAGAAGTTTTACACGATAGCAAAGAAAAACTTCTTGCCCTTATGCAGGATATGATAGGCCAAGGCCTTGTGACAGAAGATTCTTGCATCTATTTTGTGGACGATGGCAGCAAGGATAATACATGGCAACTCATAGAGCACTATAGTCAAGAAAGCATGCATATTCAGGGTATTAAATTAGCTCACAATGTGGGACATCAAAAAGCGCTTTTGGCAGGCCTACTTAATGCTGAAGGCCAAGCACTTATTTCCATAGATGCGGATTTACAAGATGATATTTATGTGATTCCCTCCATGATACAAAGCTATTTGCAAGGCAATGATGTGGTTTTTGGCGTAAGAGAATCCCGTGGAAATGACACTTTTTTTAAGAAAACCACGGCTGAAGGATTTTATACTGCCATGAAGATTTTAGGCGTAGAAACTGTTTACAATCATGCAGATTTTCGCCTCATGTCACGCAGAGCTGTGGAGGCTTTGCGCCAGTATAAAGAAGTAAATCTTTTTTTACGCGCCTTAATACCATTGCTTGGCTTTTCTGTGGAATCTGTCTTTTATACCAGAAAAGAACGCTTGGCCGGCGAATCCAAATACCCTTTAAAGAAAATGCTTTCTTTTGCGTGGGACGGCATAACCTCCTTTTCCATTGTGCCGCTCAGGTGCATTACCGCCCTTGGTTTTTTAACCGCTTTCACTTCTGCCCTATACGCCATCTATGTGCTTTATCAGGCTTTCTTTACCAATGATCTCATTCAAGGCTGGGCCACAGTGGTAATGTTACTCTTATTTCTTGGAGGTATTCAGCTTTTATGCGTGGGACTTATTGGCGAATATGTGGGAAAAATGTACCAAGAAGTAAAAGCACGTCCCAGATTTTATGTGGAAAAAAATACAGCTGAGGAACAACAGACTTCGCAAAGGACATAAGCCATGGAAAAAAAAATTCTCATTGTGGGTGCAGGATTTTCCGGCACTACCTTAGCCAGGCTCATTGCTGAAAATACGCCTTACCATGTGCTTATTATAGATAAAAAAGAGCACATTGCTGGCCATAGCTATGACTATAAAGATGAAGGTGGCATTACCATTCATAAATACGGCTCGCATATTTTTCATACAAAACATGAAAAAGTGTGGAAGTTTTTACGACAATTTACGGACTTTAATCAATATATGCATAAAGTAGTGGCACTTATTGATGGGCAAGAGTGCACTATACCCTTTAATCTAAAAACATTACATACTGTTTTTCCTGCAAGTCTCGCCAAAAAATTAGAGAAAAAATTGCTCAAGGCTTTTGCCTATAACAGTAAAATTCCCATCTTAGAATTTCAAAAACAAGATGATGCAGATTTACAATTTCTGGCAAACTATGTGTATGAAAAGGTTTTTTTGCACTATACCACCAAACAATGGGGACAAAGCCCAAAAGATGTGGATGGCGCTGTCACGGCAAGGGTACCCGTGTATATCAGTCAAGATTGCCGCTATTTTCAAGACCCTTATCAAGGCATTCCCCTTGAGGGCTATACTAAAACTGTGGAAAATATGCTGGATCACCCACGCATTAGCCTACGCCTTCAATGCGATTTTGCCAGTCTTAGTCATGCGGATACAAAGTATGAAAAAATTTTTTATACAGGATCCATGGATGAATATTTTGCCTACGAACTTGGCGAACTGCCCTACCGAAGCTTAGATTTTACCTTTGAAAGGCATGCTTGTGAGTACTGGCAAAGCAATGCCGTGCTCAATTATCCTTGTAATTATGATTTTACGCGTATTCACGAATATAAATATTATCTTAATGAAAAAACGCCGCATACCGTCATAGCCAAAGAATATTCTTTACCCTTTGAAAGGCATAAAAATGAACGCTTTTACCCCATTGCCAATGCTGCAAATGCGGCGCTGTATGCTGCCTATGCGCAAAAAGCCTCCAAGCTTAAGCATGTGCACTTTTTAGGACGCCTTGGAGATTACACATATTATGATATGGATGCTGCTATTTTACGCGCCATGCAGCTCTTTGAAGAAGTATTTGCCGATTAATATTTGTCCATGTTTACATATTTTTCCAGTGTCGACTACTATTAGTCGGCGCTTAAAAACGTGTTTTCACACGTTTTTAAGAAAGGCACGCTCACTTCAAACACCCCTTTGGGGCCGCCGGAAGTAAATTCCGGCTTGTTTTACGTGGCGGCAAGCCATGCCAAAGGCATGTCTTGTATAGTCTATCTTTTGTCCACAAATACCCACAAAAAAGCCTTACGACAATCCATCGTAAGGCTTTTTTTGCTATATGGGCATAAATTATGTGTTTTCTTGCGGATTTCCTTCCGCCGGCATGGCCGTTTCCGATCCATCCTTATGCACTTGCTTACTTTGATGAATAAGATATTGCGCCACTGCACCGCTATCGGCCTGCGGAATTTGCAAACCTACGCGCTTTTCATGATTGATAAGTATAGGCCCCACCAAATTTAAACTGGTTTCTTCGGGCTTTCCTTCCGGTATGGAGACGGTCACCAATACTGCCACGTCTTCGGAGCCTTTTAGGCGTAAAAGTTTTTGCTCTGCATCGCCCACTTTCACCTTATAGTCTTGCAAAAAAGAATAAGGATCGGCCACAAGCAAGCCCACTTGTGCTTTGTCCATGCTTTGCAGCACCAAAAATGGTGTTTCCGGGCGAATTTGCAGAAGGATAAATTCATGCAATCCTTCAAAACCTGCAAGACCACGGGGAAAATAAATGACTTTATCCGCATCTACAGTGCGCAGACCAAGACGGGTTTGTATCTCTACTTCGTTGTTTCGTGCCATAAGTTTGTCACCAATAAAAGGTCTTCAGTACGGGTTTCTAGGGCTAGTCGATTTTCTTCCGTTACACGCAAATATACTTCTTCTCGATAAACGGTCATATCGTCGGGCACATCAATGCCAAGTTTCACCTGCTTTCCTTGCAGGCTTAGCACTTTTATGCGTATGTTTTCCCCTATATAAATACTTTCATTGGGGCGCCGTGTCAGTATAAGCATAATATCAGCTTTAATATTCGTAAGTTACAAATTAAATGTACTTGGTCAAATTATTTTGCAAAATCATGGAAGAAGATTTAAGCACCGTGGAATAAGCCAATTCATCCTTGGCAAGCTGGTTTAACAGCTCAGTTAAATCAATATCTTCAGTATAGCTCAAACGCGTTTCCTGATCGAGCTTTTCAGTTTGCAACATGGAGCTGGCAAGGTCAAGGCGATTATCAAGCCCGCCCACCACAGCATCAGCAGTAAGCATGTGTGCGTGTACGCCTTCTTTGAGCTCTGCATACATTTCAGCTATGCCATCACTCACATTGTTTTCACAAAAAGCTATGAGCTGACCTACGGTGTTAAAAATATTAAATCCTTCCACCGCTTGCCCATTGTACATGCCGCCAAAAATATCCTTACCCACTTGGTTTACAGGTACAGTGGTATTTTCCATAACTTCATAACTTAACGAAGCGCGGTCAGGGTGCACAGTCATTTGCGTGCCTGGGGTTACAGTTCCGGAACCGCCAGGAGCTGTGGAAAGCTCCAAAAATCCACCGGGGATGGTCAAGGTGGCTGATCCATTGGCAGGGCTTGGTACCTGCGCCACAGAACTAATCCAAGAGGTGCCACCATCAATGCTATAAGAATAATTTATGGTGCTGTTGGGATTGGTTAAATCCACATCACCCATGGCGCCCGTGGCATCGGCCGTGCCGTCCACACGCACTACAACGTTTTGTGAAAAAAGCCCTTGAGCATTGGCTTGTATATCCTTGGAACCGCTCAGCATATCCACACGGCGAGGCTGCATGTCAATTTGCATTCCTGCAGTGAGCGCACTGGAGCCATTTTGCGTATTAAGCTCAATGAAACCAGCCTTTCCATTGGTACCTGTAAAGGGTAGTTGCACTGTGCTGTTGGCAGGATCAGGTACGGTGGCTGTGAGATTATCCACACTACCATCGGCATAAGTTACGCTATAGTTCACCACGGAACCAGGCACAGTTAAATCCACATCATTTTGTAATTCTAAAAGAACATTATCTTCAATGGTGGCATGAATGTCTGTGGCTAAACCGGGAACACCGCCGGTCACAGAACCATAAGCACTGGCGTCATTATCATCGCCATTATAAATGGCCGTGGGATACAGCATAAGGAAGGTACCATCACCGGTATCCACATTTTCCGTGGTATGGTCGGTGGCGCCTTTAACCTCAGTGCCAGGGCGCATGCTTAGTTCCACGCCGTTCATATTAATCTTGTTTTGACCGGCTGTAAGCACGCCATCAGTCCAGGTTTTGCCGCCATCAGCCGTCCATTGATACGCCAAATCATCGGCGCCGCCTATGGTACCGCCATCTAAAAAGCGCATGGACATGGAAGCATCGGCCTTACCGGTAACGGTGGTGCCAGACACATCAAAATCCGCATCATAAGTTTGTACGCCAAGGCCTTGATCAAAGGCTGTTTCGCTGTAATTATGGCCTGCAAACAAAGAGTTCCCTTCAAATTCCATATTGGAGAGGTTCAGCAATTGTCCAAAAAGCTGTGTAAGCTGTGTGGCAATTTGATCTCTATTTTCTTCGCTCATTTCTTCGGTGGAAGCTTGCAAAGCAAGTTCTTCAATCTTAATGAGCGTGGAGCTCACGCTTTGTAAGGTTTGGTCAGTAAGGTTGAGCCAACCCTGAGCTGTATTTAAATTGCTTTGATATTGCTCAGTGGCTTTAATTTCCGCACGGGAATTGAGCACCAAGGCCGTACCAGCAGGATCATCAGAAGGCTTATTAATTTTCTTTTGCGTACCACCTTGAATGTTTGTTTCCATATAATTGGCCAAACTTTTTTGCATATACCCAAGGTTGGTATCATAAATCATACTATTACTTACACGCATAAAGCCTCCCCTACTGCTTTAAGCCAAGCAAGGTTTCCAGCATTTGATCTGCTGTGGTAATAAGCTTAGCTGCCGCCGTATAGGCATGCTGGTACTTAATAAGATTTGCCATTTCTTCGTCAAGGTTAACTCCGGAAATAGCTTGCTGTTGATTACTCAAATCTGTGGCCAAAGCTTCATTATACTCAGAATATGTTTGCGCTGTACGAGAATCTGCACCCACACGAGAAACTAAAGTGCTGTATGATTCCACAATGCTTTGCTGACCGGAAGTACGCCAAGGGGTGCTCACATCTACTTTTTTGGTGAGCAAATCACCAATGGCATTGGCTATATCGCTATCGGCTGTACCTAGCTGATCATCACCATTGAGCGAACCGGCATTGACGCGAGTTAAGTTGGTGGCTACAGCTTCATTGACGGTTATATCCGTAGCATCACTTCCCTTAAAAAAGGTATTAATGCCAAGGGAAGCCATAAGGCCGGAAGTATCTTGTCCCACCGCTATATCCATGCCTGTTTGAGCACTTTTAAGGGTGAGCTTGCCATCATGAATTTCGGCAGTAATTTTGCCGGCAAATTCCGCATTAATGTTATCGCGCACATCTTGTAAGCTGTCCGTGGCCGGATCAAATTGAAAATCCAGCTTTTCCATATGCGCATCGGTTTCTGCATTATAAATATGGAAAGAAATGGTACCTTCGGTAATGCGATCAAAATAATGCAAACCACTTTGTGCTGATCCTAAAGGTACATCGGCGGCATCTACCATTTCGGTGCCATTATAAATATTGGTAAAATCTAAGCCTTCACCTTGGCTGTGCAGACGATTAACTTCCCAAATAAGTGCTTCGGCCACGGCATTCATTTCATCTTCGTAGCGACCAATATGATCATCACGCACGGCAAAAGATGCCGCTATGGAGCCACCGGAAAGGCGCTGTGGATTGGTGGTACCGTCAAAATAGGTTTGCGGAGTCATATTTTGCGGGCCGCGTGTGGGCTCTATCCAGTACAAACCATTTTTAGGCATGATGGTAAAACGATCGCCCTCGGTGAAATTATCCGTCTCAGAAAAAGAAATTTTCAAATCATGAGCCTGAACAGGATCCACCACACCATCACCATTATCGTCGGTCACTTCAAATACTTGATCAGAACCGTCGGAGTTCTTTAACCATGTTTGACCACCATCTAAAGACACGCGGAACGTGGGATTACCAGCAGCGCCCACGGCGCCGGCGGTGCCACCGGAAAGCATTTCTACGGTGTATTCAAAGGAGTCTGACCCATCAAACACAATCTCGCCTTCATAATCAGAGTAAGGTAAGAGATCATTTTCTGCACGCGGGCCTAAAATTTGAAATTCAGAAGTGACGTCACCTTGCACCAAGGGATACCCCGTGCCTGTGCGTACCACAAATTCATCTTCCGTGGTGTATTCGGTGCTAATATCAATAAGGGTAGCCAATTCACGTACGGCTGTATCGCGCTTATCGAGTAAATCGTTGGGATTACTGCTGCCGGGAATGGTATTGGCGGAAATTTGCTTGTTAAGGTCTGCAATGCTTTCCACAAGCTCATTGACGCGCTCCACATCCACTTCAATGCTCATTTCCATTTGTTCACGAATTTGATCTAGATCATCCATGGTTTCATTCATGATAAGACCAAGATTTTGTGATAAAGTAATGAGATTTTGGCGGGTGGCATCATCATCAGGGCGTACGGCTAAATCTTCCCACGCACCAAAAAAAGCTGATAAGGCATCGTTAATACCAGTGCGATTGGATTCATTAAAAATACTTTCCACCGAAGAGAGAACTTGCTCTTGTTCTGCCCAACGAGAAGCTTCGGAAGATTTATCCAAAAAGGAAACTTCTACAAATTGGTCAAAGCGGCGTAAAACCTGTACAGCATCCACACCCATGCCCAAGGCACCGGGATTATACGTTAAGGAAAAGGCATCCTCAAGCTGTACATATTGACGGGAATAGCCGGGGGTATCCACGTTGGCAATGTTATTACCCGTGGTGGCTATGGTGGACTGCTGCGCATTGAGCGCTGATTGTCCTATATTAAAGAGAGAATTAATACTCATTAGAGCCTCCCGGAGATAAGAGCCGCTTGAGGTCTTTGCTTGCCCATGTAGCCACGTCTACCATAGGTCATGCCATGCTTAGGCGTCAGCTGCGAGTGCAAACGTTGCATGACGCGTTGACTTTGATCAAGCAAGGCTAAAGAAAGCTGTGCATTGCGCGAAGCCATGCGCGAAGCCTTTTGCTCATGGGCATCAATATCTTTAAAAACAGACATGATATTGGCGCCTTGTTCTTCGGAAAGTAAAGTCACATATACTTTAAGTTTGCCACCATCGAGCATTTTTTGTACGCCAATTTTTTCCACGGCCAGCTGACGAATGAGCTCTTGGATGGACATTTCTAAGGAAACCACTTCATGTGTTTCATGCTTACGCAAGTATGCATATTCTTCTTCCAGCAAATCCACCAAAAGGTGCATGGCTTGCCTTTGTCTTTGTAATGCTTCGTATATGCGCTGGTACATAATGGCTTCCTTTGACGTAATATCTTACCCGCTATGGCGGTAGTAAGGGGAAAATTCTACCCCTTTTCCTCTTTGCATAAAGTATTTTGCAAGATTAATGCCGAAGTATTATTCATAAACTTAACTCTGTTGTTTATTTACCGTTGGCGCCATGGGCGGTACAGCATAGGGCGATGCGGGCGCCGTTAAGGGCTGTGCACTTGTTGGCGTTAAGGGCAAAGTCTGCGCTGTGGCCACTTGCTGTGTGCTTACAGCTTCTTGAGCCTTGCGCAAAGCATCTTGCACAGCATCACTGGCTTGCTGTTGCGGTGAGGCTTGCAACCATGGCCCCTGACCATATTGCATGGGCTGTGCTTGCTGCTGTGCGGCCTTGGCCATAAGTTCTCTCATGTGGCTTTCTGCATCGCCTTGGCGTTCATTCTTGGGCACATTGGTGGTGTAACGCAACACTTGCGGCGTTGCTGCAGCTGAGGCAGGAAGCACCCCTTGTGATGGAGGCGGACTGCCCACTATTTGCTGTACTTGCTGTGCACGCTCAGGCCCCGTTAGGGTGGCCGCGCCCTGCCCAGCTTGCTTTGCTTGTAAACCTGCTAAAAACTGTTGCACCGCCTCGGTATTATGCCCTGCGGTGGCTGCGCCATGAGTACCGGCCACGTCAGTACTTTGGGATGCGGCATGGGATGCAGCAGCTGTGGAAGGCTCAGAATTCACCTCTTCATACAAGCCGGCGTATTTTTGCCCACCAGAAGCATGAACTCCTGAAGCCGCCAATGACGAAGCATCTTGTGAATCTAATTGCTGTTGCCCATCATCTAAGGCCTTACCTGTGTCCGATGCCTGAAGCGATCGTATGGGCATAATGGGCGCAGGATTAATTTCAAAACCTTTGCCATCACTGGAAGCATGAGCCGTGGTTTTGCTCACATTAAAAAGATTTTCTGAAAGCTGATCATACATCATATCTGCCAAGCCAATGCCGCCACTTTGCGCCATTTTTTTGGAGAATTCTTGATCATACATGCTTTGCCAGAATTTTTCTTCCTTACCTACCAAGGGATTTTCCTGGGGTAAGGTTTCGCGCATTTGCTGCCACATTTTTTGAATGAAAATGGATTCAAAATTTTCACATGTATCTCTCAGCTTAGCGGCCTTTTCTGCATCATTAAGCTTACTTTGCCCTAGTGCTTTGATTTCATGCTGTGCCATTTCCACTTTTTGCGTTTGCAATTGTGTGGCGGAATGACCGGGATTTTGCAGTAAATTAACGGGAGTTGACATTAGATGACCTCCAATTGGGCATGTAAAGCGCCGGAAACTTGCATGGTACGTAAAATGGAAATAAGGTCGCGCGGCGTGGCGCCAATGGCATTTAAGCCATCCACCAATTCTTGCAATGTGGCACCTTCCACCACCATTAAGCGGCGATTTTCTTCGCGAACATCCACAGCCGTTTCCGGACTAACCACAGTTTGCCCTTGCGAAAAAGGCCCAGGCTGTGAAACTTGCTCTGCTTCTTGCACGGTAATTTGTAAATTACCATGCGCCACAGCTGTTTGCGAAATGCGCACATTACGCCCCAGCACCACGGTGCCGGTTTTTTCATCCACCACCACTTTAGCTGGGGCGTCGGGGGAAACTTCAATATTTTCTATGGATGCCATGAGCGGCACTAAATTATCTGTATATTGCGGTGGAACTTGAATGAGCACAGTGGCTGCATCGGTGGCCTTGGAAAAAGGGCCGCCCATGGCTTCATTGACGCGCTCAGAAATATTTTGACTGGTGCTAAAATCTGGCGTGCGCAAATTTAAGGTGAGCTTACTTTGATCATTGAATTGAAAAGGAATGCCGCGCTCTATGATACCGCCACCGGGAATGGTGCCCACAGTGGTAATATTTTTTTGCGTTCTAGCCGCGGCGCCATCGGCAGAAAAACCACCTATGACCAAAGGCCCTTGCGCCAAAGCATACACTTTGCCATCCACACCTTTCAACGTTGTTTGTAATAGCACACCGCCAAGCAAGGAGGTGGCATCTCCCACAGAAGAAAGAGTCACATCTATTTGTGAACCGGGCTTGGAGGATACAGGCATGCTTGCTGTAACCATCACCGATGCCACGTTTTTGACCTTTACATCTTCAGCATCTACGCCAATACCCATTTTATCCATCATGTTGGCAATGGAAGCTGTAGTAAAGGTAGAGCCCGTTTTATCTCCGGTGCCAGATAGGCCAACCACCAAGCCATAACCGATGAGTTGGTTATCACGCTGACCTGAAAAAGTAGTTATATCTTTAATCCTTACAGCATGAGCAGGCCATGCAAATAAGACCAAAAGCGTTGCCAAAAACAAGGCTTGTATATGCAAAGGAAGGGTGAATTTATGATTGTACGTAGAGGTCAAAATCATGACGCAATCTCCTTCAGGGTGGTTCCCTAAAGGGGTAATTGCACAAAGTGTTCCACTATGGAAAGAAAAGGAGAGGTGAGGAGAGATAAAAACATGGGGGAGAAAGAAAACCCTTTGCGAAAGAATTTTCTCTCCCCCTTAAAATAGTCAATGCTTAAAAACGTATTCCATACGTTAATTTCTGGCAAAGTTTATTACGACGTCAAAAAATAAAAGTTTTATTTTTACGGGTAGTTAAGTTGTTTTCAGTGTCGACTAAAATAGGCTCAAGTCTAGTGCACGGTACCGCTATTTTCCGCTTCAGGACCTGTACTGGCAGCATGCATCATTTTTACAGCAATTTCTTTTACGCCATCGGTTTGGCGCCACTGCGAAAAGAAATTACGCCATGCACCAAATTCCAAAAAGCTTTCGTCCAATTGCTCTTCGTGTGCGCTCACCCAGGTGTTAAAGAGCTGTAATTCTATCTGAAAAGTAATACTGTCAAAAACCATAGTAGACATTTCCTTGGGAATGGTTTTGCCATCTACTTCGGCAATGACATGCTCACACACAGCTGAACGCGATGAATCAAAGGTAATTTCTTTGGCATTCACATTTTCAGCTAACAAGGATAAGTGTGGATACAATTCTTTTATTCGCTTCATGCCTTGTTCAGGCACCAAAATAAAAAGTTTGTCACTGGCATCTTCTTCACTGATGAAATAAAAACGAAGCCAATTTTCAAACATGACCACTTCTAAAACTTTATCAATGCTTTTCACAAAAGTATCCGGCACTTGCGACATACGAGTCACTCCTTATATAAAATCATGTGTCAGGGGTCTTGTTCTTTTAATCACAAAATACACCCTTCCACTGTGCTTACCCTAAACTCCCCTCTTGCCTATGTCAATGCTAGGTTGTATTATATGGTATATGATAGATTATGCAAAAAGCTTAAATACTGCCCAGCACGCCGCGGCCACCGCCGACGATGGAGCTGTTTTGGTCATTGCCGGCGCCGGATCTGGTAAAACACGCACCATTGTGTATCGCCTGGCATGGCTTTACGAACACGGCGTTGCTCCCACATCCATGCTCTTACTTACCTTTACTCGTAAAGCAGCTCAAGAAATGTTGCATCGCGCTTCCCTACTTTTAGAGCAAGGTCTTGGCGGCGTGCAAGGAGGCACATTTCACGCTTTTGCCTATGGTGTTTTGCGTCAATACCGTCCTTCATGGCTGGAAGGGCGCCATTTTTCCATCATGGATAGCACAGATATTGCCGCCGCCATTGCCCATTGCAAGGATGAGCTCAGTGTGGGTAAGGGGGATAGATCCTTTCCTAAAACGCAAACCATTGTGGGCATTTTAAGCAAGGCGCGCAACAAAGAAATAAGCATTGAAGAAGTGCTACGGCGTGAATCACAACATCTTTTGCCCCATTGTGATGATATTTGTAAAATCAACACGGCGTATACAGCCTTTCGTCGCCAACATGGGCTGTTAGACTACGATGACCTGCTCTTTGAATTGGAAAATTTACTGCAAGAAGGCATACAAGGCAAAAGACCGGAAATAAATTATCTACGCCAGCGCTACCAATATATTATGGTGGACGAATATCAAGATACTAACTTGGTACAAGCGCGTATTGTGCATTTATTGGGCTCCAAGGAATTTGGCGGCAGTGGAAATGTTATGGCTGTGGGTGATGATGCGCAATCCATTTATGCTTTCCGCGGTGCCAATGTACGCAATATTTTAGATTTTCCCAATAATTTTCCGCAAACAACCCTTGTGCGCTTAGAAGAAAATTACCGCTCCACACAGCCCATTTTAGATGTGGCCAATACCCTATTAAAAAATGCCGCTCAATCCTATGATAAAACCCTGTTCACCTCTCGTGAGGGGGGCTTGGCTGTGCGCCATATTCAACCTGCCAGTGATAGAAGTCAGGCAGATATGATTGTTAAGCGCGTGCAAGAGCTTTTGAAAGAGCAATTACCCCATGAAATTGCTGTGCTGTTTCGTGCAGGTTTTCACTCCTATGCCGTGGAAGCTGCTTTGCAAAGAGCCAATATTGCCTTTAGAAAATACGGTGGCATTCGCTTTTCTGAGGCTTCGCATATTAAGGATATTTTGGCCTATGCGCGCCTTATTTTAAATCCTTTTGACCTTTCAGCCTTTGAACGTGTGGCGCTTTTGCACAAAGGTATTGGCAAAAAAACCATGCAAAAGCTGTATACGGTGGCCAGTGGTGGCGATGCCAATGCCACGGAAAAAGCCTTTGCTAAATTTCACGATTTTTTAGAAGATGTACGTGCTTTAGATGCCTTGCGTATGCGCCCCTATACGCCACATCAATATATGACAGAACTCATAAAAATTTATCAGCCGCGTTTGGAAATGCATTATGCCGATGACCATCCACGTCGTTTGCAAGGCTTGGAAGAAATTCAGCATATGGCGCATGGTTATACGGAACTGGATCTTTTTATTGCTGATTTGGTACTGGAATCTGCCGAAGAAAGGGAAGAAGAAGAACATTGCATTAGTCTATCCACCATACATTCTGCCAAAGGGTTGGAATGGAATGCCGTGCTTATTATGGACTTGGTAGAAGACAGATTTCCTTCGCGCCATGCCAGCGCCGATTTGGAAAGCTTTGAAGAAGAGCGCCGCCTTATGTATGTGGCTTGCACCAGAGCGCGACAATGCTTGGAACTGTATGCCCCCAGTACCTTGTATATGAAGGGCAGTGGCCCCATGCATACCAATCCCAGCCCTTTTGTGCGTGAGTTGTCCGGCGGCCTATGCGAAGAATGGTATGAAAGCTATGGCGGCGCTTTGCATAAGCGTGGACAGCGTGGGTCTTTTGATTTTGGTCATGGGCAAAGCAATGATACTGCGCGGCGCCCCATACAATTATTGCCTCCCTCAAGTACGTTTAAAAAACCGGCCTCGGAAGAAGTAGCGCACAGTGCTGAACACGCTGGACACGCTGCGCCCATGCCCTTGGGCTATTGCCATCATAAAATTTTTGGCCGTGGCAAAATGATAAAATTCATTGCTCCTGATAAATATCAAGTGAATTTTTCTGGTTTTGGCTTAAAGACAATTTTAAAGGACTTTTTGATCCCGGAATAAGCAAGTGAGGACTGTATGAAAAATCTCTCCGAATCCTCCATTTTAGAGTTATTGTCTGAGTATTTCCCCGAGCAACACCCCAATTTATTACTGGGGCGCGGTGATGATTGCGCTGTACTGCGCGGGCAAAATGCCTTGTGCGTGAGCACAGATTTGTTCATTGAAGATGTACATTTTAGAACCTCGTACTTTAGCCCTCAAGAAGTGGGGCATAAAGCTCTTGCCGTTAATATTAGTGACTTAGCCGCCATGGGTGTACGCCCTGTGAGTTTTAGTTTGGGTTTAGCCATACCCGCGCACACCACCATGGAATGGCTAGGCCAATTTTTTTCCGGCATGAGTGCCTTGGCTAAACAACATTCCATGAGCCTCAGTGGCGGAGATATTTCGCGTGCAGATAAAATTACCATTTGCATCACTGTGTGGGGGGAAGGCATTAGCCCCAAACAATTGGGACACAGCGGTGGCAGCACAGAAACAAACCCAAGCCAAGAACAAAATCTTAACGAAAATATGGGTAAATATCTCACCCGCGGCGGTGCCATGCCGGGGGATGCCATTTTTTTGGTGGGGCATGTGGGTCTTGCCCGTATTGGCTTACAAGAATTAGAAAAAAATGGCATAGATGCTAAAAAAACATGGCCAGCTGCATGCGCCGCTCATTTATTGCCGCAACCCCAAGTGGATGCAGGGCTTATTTTGGCACGCTCAAGCCTGCAAATGCGCCAACCGGTGCTCATGGATGTTTCTGATGGTTTAGCCCGTGATTTACCAAGACTGCTGGGTATTGATAAACACAGCACTTTGGGAGCGCAAATAGTTTTACCCAAAACTATCTTGCATGAAGAAGTCATACAATACGCACAAATGCAACAGAAAAATGCTGTACATGAAGCATGGATTGGCGGAGAAGATTACGCTTTATTAGGGGCTTGTGTACCCAAACTCTTACCCATTTTACATGCGGCGCTACCGTCTTTACACAGTATTGGCATTGTGACCGATGCCGGAACTTTAGAACTTAATGGTGTTATTATGGCTAAAGTGCATGGTTTTGACCATTTTGCACCGCAAGAATACTAGTACACATCTCATAATTCAGCTTGGGTTGAATTATGTTGCATCACTGCGGCAAAAAATGCGGTTTTTGGCTTATTCCGGTGGCTACGCCACCACGTCAAACAACAGTTTGACGACTAGAAGCCCCTCAAAATACGCTATGCGTAATTATGAGATGGCTTCTAATACGCCGTATAAATACTCTATTGGCCATAAAAAAATCCCCATAACCACAGCTTTGGTCATGGGGATTTTATACATTAATCACTATGTATTACATGGCAAAAAGAGCGCTATCTTCGCGTAATATACCTTCAGCAATACTTCTATCATTGGGCTTATACGTACCGCTTTGTACTTCACTGCGTAAACGTGCCACCATTTCAGCGCGGCTACTATCTTCAGTGGAAGCAGCACGATTCGCCTCTGCCAGTAATTTGGCATCAGCAGAAAAATTTACACTATCAGACTGAGGTTTATTTGGCGCTGCACTGGCTTTATTTTGACCAGTTTGAGCCGCAGAAATTTGATTATCGCTTTGTATTTGTGCTGTTTTATCAGTATTTTGTTGATATATATTCAATGGATTACTTTGCGAAGAAATTTGCATAACGACTCCCTCCGAGCTGCCTGATTTTTTGCCTACTGGCATAATATTTTGCAAAATTTGTGCCATTAAATAGTGCTCTCTTCAACTGTTTTTAACACCACCGCCCAAAGAAGATGTAAAGCTTTTACATTTTCTTCTTCCGTCAGTGGAACCGGCGCATCTTGCCCATTTTCCGGAGCGCGTAAAAGGCGCAAATGCTCCTCCTGCATGGGAGAAGGTGTGGGATATTGCAAAAGAACCTTAGTGCCAAGGGCAAAACTAAGCTTTTTCACAATGGTGTCCACCATGGGATTTTCTGTACCGGTTGAAAGTAATGTTTCATATAGCTCACGCGCAACTTTTTGCACCACAAGCTTACGTGCCTCTTTAGGATCAAGGCGCATGGAGGAATCTTGGCCAGCATCCATATACTGCTTATGACGATGACGCGCAAGGCGCCTCGCCGTCAAAAGCTGCAGCTCGTACTGCTGTAGCATTATGCGAGTATGTAATGAATTTGCAAGCATGATAGTCCCTCAGTAATGCCCATCGGATAAATCTTTAATTCCTTTAGGCTTTAACTGAAAAAAATTAGCATAATCCTTAAACATTTACTCTTATATTGGCAAAAGAATATGATATGACAAAGGCTTAATTCCATTTAGCCATGACAAAAAATTATATCACAACCATTGCCATGAATAGCGTTTTTCTAAAATTCTGGCTGGAATGGTCACCAAAAGAGATATAAGCACGTACAAAACAGCCACCAAAATCCATATTTCTAAGGATAAAAATGTCTCGGCAATGATCACTTGTGCTTGCATGGTCACATCAGGAATGGCAATGGCAGAAACTAAAGCTGAATCTTTTATAAGAGAGACAGTTTGCCCCGTAAGGGGGGGTAATACATGGCGCAAGGCCTGAGGCAATACAATATATTTAAATATTTGCCAGGTGGAAAAACCTGAAGAGTAAGCCGCGTCCCATTGCTCTTTAGGGACGGCATGAATTCCCGCGCGGAAAATTTCCGCCATATAAGCCCCTTCAAAGGCGGCTAAAGTCCAGGCAGCTGCCCAAAATGGGCTTAAATTTGCTATGGGTGCCAATACAAAATACATGACAAAAAGCTGAATAAGCAATGGCGTATTGCGCACAAGCCCCACATAGGCCCCTGCCACAACTTGCCCCACTTTCGATGGAGTATGACGCAATAAAGCTGTGCCAAGCCCCAATAACAAAGCTAAAACAAAACTTACTCCCACAATTTGTAAGCTAATCCATAATCCTTCCAATAAAGGACCAATAATCCATTCTCCAGAGCGATAACGTAGTATATAGTTAAAAGCTCGTCGCCATTGCCAATGGTACAGGCCTTCATCTCCGGGTAAACCCCACCAAAAAAAGGCGGCGCCAAGAATGATACATGCCCAAAGCCACGAATATTTTTTATGCATTATGGTCATACGCACATCATGCTAGATATACGTAAAGTATGTCAAGGTAAGAATATTTTGTCGTAAGAAAATCAATTATCTTATCTTGTATTTTCCAAAAAAAAGCGACCTACACCATGTAGGTCGCTCGCTTAAGAGGAGGCTTTAAGCAAAAGGAAGGAAGGTACTTAGAATATAGCAATAAGCGTACCAAGCTAATAATAATTCCTAAAAAGATAAAATCTTTATAATTTAATGTATTTATATTTTTTATTTTTAGAATAACTTTTCCCATATAGTTCAATTTTCTATACTAGTTCAATAAAAATGGGAATGTGCGCATATTTTTTTTACTTTTACACTGTTCTTATTTTTCTTTGGCTCATGGATTCCTTGAGTCTGCACTCAAAAACCTTTTTACTTTTTATATATATTCTCGTAAAATATTTCTTTGAAATTACTTTAATGGAAGAAAATATGTCTGAAAATCTTTGCCCTTGCGGCTCTCAAATGGCTTACGAACAATGTTGCAAACCTTATCATGATGGTACTCCCGTGCCTTCTGGTGAGGCCATGGTACGTGCACGCTTTAGTGCCTTTAGTAACCATTTATATGATTTTATAGTAGAAACCACACATCCCCTCTATAGAGATGAAGTGGAAGATAGCAATATTGCCGATAATATGGCCGGTATTATTTGGCATCAACTACATATTAAAGAATGTGGCCAAGAACCAGCCACGGAAGGCGAAGGTACTTTTGATACGGTTACATTTTCCGCTGTATATGAAGTGGCGGGTAATGTGTATAGCCTTTCAGAGAAAAGCTATTTTAAAGAGGAAGAGGGAAAACTGTATTATTTAGAAGGTATTTCCCATCGCCCTGAAGGTTTTCGCCGTTCTGCGCCCAAAGTGGGCCGTAATGACCCTTGCCCTTGTGGTAGCGGGAAAAAATTTAAAAAATGCTGTGCATAAAGGCTTAAAGATTCATGGCTCGTCCGGATATTTTACGCCAAATTCGCCGTTTTTGTCTTGATTGTCAGGGAAATTCATCACCTGAAATCCAGCAATGCCGTGATACGGAGTGCCATCTTTGGCCTTTACGCCTTGGAAAGGTAAAAAGCCATGCCGCTACGGCCACGCTTTCTACCGCCCATGGGGAAAATATTGACCCCAAAACTCTTGATACTATAGGTGAAGGTATACATTCTGTGCTTTTTGAAAAAAAACCTTTACGTGTGGTGCGCAGCCATTGCCTTGCTTGCGCTGGGCATCGCAGTGATGTGCGCGCTTGTACTGCCAAGGAACAATGCCCCTTATGGTCATTGCGTTTTGGCGTGTACCCAAGCACATATAAAAGGGTAAAAGCACGTTTAGCTCAAGGTAAACGATTAAGTCTTTTTGAGGGATAGTTCTTATGCAACAACACAGCTTAAATTGGTCTCATGCTTATACCGGTCGTCTTTCTAAGTCCATGCTAGAAAAATATAAATCCACGGCTGCCTTTAGCACTCGCCTTACAAGTGAATTACACCGACTTCCTTTCTTAACACTTAGTTATAAAGAACAATTAGAAGAAGACATGCAGAAGGTTTTACCCCACTGCCTACAATATGAGCATATGCTTGTACTTGGCATTGGCGGTTCAGCCCTTGGCGCACGAGCTTTGCAAAGAGCCTTTGCCCCTGGCCAAGATGGTCCCTGCCATGAAGGGCGCTCTTTATGGATTGCTGACAATGTATGCGCTACAACTTTCGAACAGTGGCTGAGCAAATTACCTGCTGAAAAAACAGTGGTAGTAGCCATTAGTAAATCTGGCGGCACCATTGAAACCATTTCACAATATTTTTTAACCTGCGCTTGGCTTAAAGAAAAATTAGGTGATACTTGGACAGATCATATGATCTTAATCACCGACAGCGAAATGGGGTTTTTACGCCAAGAGGTTAAAAAAAATAACTTCCACTCCATGGAAGTACCAAACTTCTTGGGCGGGCGCTATTCTGCGCTTTCTGCAGTGGGTTTACTGCCTGCGGCCTTTTTAGGCATTGATTGGAAAGCTCTTTTGGAAGGCGCCGCCAGTGTTTCTATGCCCCTTGTACAACATCCTGAAAGCATAAGCACGCACCCTGCTTATAAATTGGCCACATGGTGCATGGGTTTAGATAGCACACATTATAATGAGCTTATTTTCTTTTCTTACATTCCCACCTGGGCTACTTTTGGCCCTTGGTTCATGCAATTATGGGCAGAAAGCCTTGGAAAAGATGGCAAGGGGAGCATGCCCATTGCTGCCACTGGTGTAACAGATCAGCATTCTGTACAGCAAATGTTTTTGGATGGCCCTAGCAATAAAGCTTGTATTTTCTTAAATTGTGAAAATTTAAGCCAAGGACGTGCTTTTGGCCATGATTTACCTGATGCTTGGAAGTGGCTTGAAGGAAAGAATTTTGGGGAATTATTGCAAGCAGAGGGCTTAGGAACGCGCATGGCGCTTACCAAGTATCATTTACCCTTGGTGGAACTTACCATGCACAATACTGAAGCTGAAGCTGCAGGTGCGCTTATGATGCTTTTAGAAATAACAACAGTATTTACCGGTTGGCTCATGGGTATTAATCCTTTAGATCAGCCTGCTGTGGAAATGGGTAAACGTTATGCCAATGCTCGCTTAGGCGCTCCTAATCATGATGAAGAAAAAAATGCTTTGGATGCTTTTGTTAATGCAAACCAAGAAAGGCAATATTTTTAATGACTCATAAAGATAAGTCCAAACAGGAAGTGCAGGATTTACCCTTATCCTATGCCAGATCGTTGTCATGGTTTTCATTTATTTTAATTTTGACATCGTCACTCATACTTTCTGTATTCATAGCCAATAGCGCTCGTGATAATTTGCTCACCAAGCAAGAAGAATTTGCGAATTTGCTAGGGACAAATCTTAATCATCAAATATACCAACGCTTTACCGTACCAACTGTACTGGCTTATGGGCGTATTGCTTTAAAAAATCCTGTACAGTATGAGCGCCTTGATACCATTGTGCGATCAGTGACACATGGTTTAAACATACAGCGCACGCGTATTTATGATTTTGGGCGCGCGGTGGGTTATTCCACAGATAATGAAGATTTAGGACGCAGTGGTGTGGCTCCGCAAGGAGTAAGTAATGTGCTTAAAGGCGAAAAAGGCAAAGCTGAGCTCATTACCACCATACCTTTGTGGCAAGCACCGCTGCACCTACCGCTAAAGCCAGGTTCATTTATTTTGCGCACCATGTATCCGCTCACAGGGCAAATTCGCGATGACGATGGCACGGTTACCCAACATGTCATGGGCGTTTTAGAATTAAGTCAAGATATTACAGAAGACTATAGTTCTGTTATAGCTTTTCAAGGTCTCATTGTGGCCACATGTTTATTCTCCTCTGTGATTCTTTTCATCCTACTTATAGTACTTATTCGGCGTACAGAAAAGGCTTTAGCTTATCGCGTGGCCGCCAATAAAGCATTGGAAGATGAATTACACAGTAAAGAAAAATTGGTCAGCATGGGGCGTGTCATTGCCAGCATAGCCCATGAAATTCGTAATCCCTTGGGCATTATTCGCTCCAGTTCAGAATTTTTACTCAAAAGACAAAAAGAAAAAGATATTGATACGGCGTCACAGCGCATTCTTGGCGCCATTTATGATGAGTCTTGCCGTTTAAGCCAGACCATTAATGACTTTTTAGACTATGCCAGACCACGACAATTGGCAGAAACTAAAATAGATATAGCTCGCGTGCTGGATGAAGTTATGGCTTTTTTGGAAGGGGAGTTAACTCGCTGTCAGGTAAGTGTGGAATTTAGTCTTGAGCCTGAACTTTATATCATTGGGGACAAAGACTTGTTGTACCGTGCCTTTTACAATATACTTGTTAATGCGCAGCAAGCCATGGATGGCCCCGGTATGGTACAAGTTGTGGGTAAAAAATACGGTGATTCTGTACACCTTACTTTCATCGACACAGGCCCGGGATTTCCCCCAGACAGTATAGATAATATGTTTGATCCTTTTTTTACCACCAAAGATAGCGGCACAGGGCTTGGCCTTGCCATTGTAAAAAGTATTATCAATAGTCATAAGGGTGAAATATTTTTGGCCAATACAGAAGAAGGCCATGCACAAATACGCATAGAATTTGATATTACACAAAATTAATGCTCGTCATATAGAAAGCTTGTGCAAATGGCTCTACCTAAAAAATTTATAATTTTATATACAAGGGTGACACCATGAATGATAAAGCCCATATTCTCATCATTGATGATGAAAAAAACTATCTTCTTATCTTAGAAACCATGCTTCTTGATGCAGAATATAATGTTACTGCCATCAATGACCCTGAAACAGCCCTAACTTTTTTAGAAGAATCCGAAGTGGATGTGGTCATTACTGATATGAAAATGCCACGGCTCACGGGTAGGGATGTGCTGGAGCGTGTAAAAAAGAATTGGCCACATATTCCTGTGCTTATCATGACAGCTTTTGGTAGCATTGAAAGTGCCGTGGAAGTTATGAAATATGGCGCTTTTGACTATATTACCAAACCCTTTGCCAATGACGAACTTTTACTTTCCTTACATAATGCAGTGGATTTGGCCACCACACATAGACAATATCGTCTTTTGCAAGAGGCCATGGAAATTCGCTATGGTACCCACCAAATCATAGGACGCAGCCGTGCCATTCGTGATGTTTTTACCATGATAGATAGGGCAGCGCCAAGTAAATCCACGGTGCTTATTAGTGGTGAATCCGGTACAGGTAAAGAATTAGTAGCCAGAGCCATTCATGTTACATCCCCGCGTAAAGAGGGAGCTTTTATTTCTGTAAATTGTATGGCTCTTAATCCTGGAGTGCTTGAAAGTGAACTTTTTGGTCATGAAAAAGGTTCTTTTACGGGAGCTGTGGCCATGCGTCGCGGTCGCTTTGAACAAGCCAATGGCGGAACACTTTTTTTAGATGAAATTGGTGAACTTACGCCAGATTTACAAGTAAAGCTTTTACGCGTGCTTCAAGAAAAACGTTTTGAACGCGTGGGCGGTGATGAACAAATTGAAGTAGATATTCGTGTGGTGGCTGCCACCAATAAAAATCTTTTACAATTGGTGGAAGCTGGACAATTTCGCGAAGATCTTTTTTATCGCCTTAATGTGGTGGAAATCAATTTGCCTCCTTTGCGTGAAAGACGCGAGGATATTCCCTTATTGTTAGCGCATTTTGCCGCCAATTTTGCACAAGAAAATGAAATAGAAACCAAAACTTTTAATCCCGGCGCGCTTAATTATCTTATGGCCTATGAATGGCCAGGCAATATAAGACAATTACAAAATATTGTGGAGCGTTGTACTGTACTTGTACAATCAGAAACCATCGATGTGGAAAATTTGCCGCCAGAAATTCGCGATGAAGATGCGCAGTATAAAAGTGCTGTGGATTTATTACCTGTGCAATTGGATTTAGCTGATACCTTGGAAAAAATTGAAGCCGCTTTGGTGCGTCGTGCCTTGGTGCGTACAGATTTTGTTCAAGTAAAGGCAGCAGAAATTTTAGGCATTTCTAAATCCCTTTTGCAATATAAATTAAAAAAATATAGCATTGCAGGGCATTAAAATATTTAAAAAAAATGCCTTTACTACACGTCTCTTTACAGAGCTTATTTTAACAAATCGTATTTTTATACTGAGCTTTATCATTGGCCAAAAAAAACTCCCTACTTGCAGCAGGGAGTTTTTTATAAATATTTTCAAAGCTGAGGTTTTTCCTCAAATGAGCTTTGCAATGAAATTCTTATTTAGTTAATGTTTAAAAACGTGTTTCCACTCGTTTTTAAACATCGACTATTTAGGCACATCTATGCTTTTGGGATCATAAGAAACTAAGGGGCGTGTGCCATCCATATATTCACGTACAAGACGCTTACGGCTTTCATACCCTTCTTTATGTACCTTACTTACAGCTTCAGCGCGCGGATTAATGGCCTTGCTTGGATTGATGAACTTACCATTTTGTTTAAGGCGAAAATCCAAATGCGGCCCTGTGGAAACACCGGTGCTTCCCACATAACCAATGGTTTGTCCCTGACGTACTTTTGACCCTTTTTTAAGCCCACGACCATAACGAGATAAATGAGAATACATGGATTCTAAGCCAGAAGCATGTTTTACGGTAATATGTTTACCATAACCGCCGCGCCATCCAAAATACGTTATGGTACCATCACCCACAGCCATAATGGGTGTACCCATGGGTGCGCCATAATCTATGCCCAAATGCGGGCGGTAGGTGCCGTATACAGGGTGTTTACGGCTATGTGTATATCCTGAGGTTACGCGGGTAAAAGAAAGGGGAGATTGTAAAAGCACTTTACGAATATTTTCGCCTTTGGCATTGTAATGCATTTCTTTTTTATTACTGTCATAATATAAAAAGCTTTCAAATTTTTTATTACCATTGGTAAAGGTAGCGCCAAGTGTGCGCCCATAGCCTTTGAATTCTCCCTCACGATATAATTTTTCCACTAAAATGGAAAAGGAATCGCCGGATCGTACATCACGAATAAAGTTTACGTCCCAGCGAAACATATTGGCCACTTGCAATGCCAACTGCGGCGATTCATCAAGAGCTGCCACAGTGTGAAATAAACTATCTTCAATGGTTCCATCCACAAAAACTAGTTTTTTATCATAAACAATTTCTTCTATTTTTACAGAATATGTATCTTCATCGGCCGCCACAAAAAGCTTTTCTTTAGAGTTAATTTCGTATTCAAAACGTAAAATTTTATTTTTTTCCGCATCATATTCAATAAGGTAGGGCTGACCTACACGAAAAGATTTAGCAGAAATTTCTTTTTCTATATTATTTACTAAGGCATAGGCTGAATTAGTATCGGTATAATCCTGAAATAAGGGAATTAAACTATCGCCAGGTTCAATTTTAGCCTCAATGATTTGCTCTTTCACTTGCGGCGCATTGGCATCTTCATCAGAACTGGGGGTATGATCATCTTCTGCTGATAAATCTGGCAATGACTCTTCATCATCCACAGTGGGTGTATCTGTTGATGCTGGTGCAGTAGGGTCTTGCTGCTCGGCTAAAACTGTTTTTTCTGCTTCTCGCGTTTCAGCTATAATTTCGGGTTTACTTTCTGGCTTTACTTCAGGCTTAGCTTGCTCCGCTATAACCGTGGAATCAGCATCATCAGATGATATGAAATCCCACATTTTTGGCCCTAAAATACCGCCGCTAATAAATATACAAATACCAGCCAAGGTGAAAATAAAATTACGTAACATAGTTTACCTTAAGGTTAAAATCTTAAACATGTTTGATACATAGACAATATTCTTGCTTGTTAACAATGATATAAATTTTAAATAACTTTATCATCATATGCCCATTGAGCTACCTTGTCCAGAAAGTCTTTTACAAGGGGCAAACTTATGACAGAGCAGTAGAAAAAGAAGCTGTATTTTTGCCTTTCTAAGCCACTAATTTTTTAACAAATTTCACGTATTATTCCACATAAATTACACTTGTTATATGAGGCTTTTTTTGTTATATATATTCTTTGGATATTATACAGTGCAAATACATTTTTTTTACCATGACAAATACTTTTCATCTACAACAAGCATTAGAAGAAAAACTTAATGAAATCTATCCATTAAAAAATACTGACGGATGGTTATCTACACTTTGTTTGCACTTAGACATGACAGAAAAAAAACTTACGGTTACTTTTCCTCATGCTTTTTTTCAAACGTGGTTTGCACAAGAAGTTCAAAGTTATTTTGAAAAAGCCTTATATGAAGTTATTTTTTCACATTATGCCATAACACCGTATATTGTTTATGAAAATTCTGCTCAACAGCACAATACTTCCTCTTTTCTCAATCAGAATATCATAAGGCAAAATATCGATTATTTCGATGAATTTATTTATAATACCAAGAATGAATTTCCCTTGGCATTGATTAGGGAAATGGCACATAGGCCTTTTTTGGCCAAGTATAATCCTTTTGTTATGTACGGCAGTACAAGCACAGGAAAAACACAAATTTTACAATGTCTTAGAAATGCATTGTGTCAAGATCATGCTTTAAAGCAGGCTTTATTTTATGGGACGTTACAAGACTTTGCTTTGCAATTACAAGATTTTGGAGCAAAGATATTATGTCAAAAATATCTCTTTTTTATCATAGATAAATTTGAAGATGTAAGCCCCATAATGCACCAACAAAATGCCTGTGTAGAATTTTTAGAAATATGCCAGCAAAATAAAAAACAAGTTATTTTTGCCAGCACCATAAGTCCGGAAAATGAAAAATTATTGCAAAAATCTTTGCAAGCCAGATTACATACTGGTCTTATTGTACAGCTTAAAAATTCAGATATTGATGTGCGCATGCGTTTTGCCGTTAAATATGGTAAAGAGTTGGGGACAAAATTATCCAAGGAGCACATATTATTACTGGCACAGCGCTGTAAAAATATTTCCATGGTGCGCGGGGTAATGTTAAAAATTAAAGCTTTTCAAAGCCATTATCATGGAGTTTTCCAAAACAGTGACCTGGAAAATATTTTACATCCCTTTGATAATGAAGATAAAAACTTAACACCGCAGGGTATTGTTTCTTGTATAGCAACCTATTTTGAAATGAATGAGGAACAAATACTGGGTGAAAGGCGCGAACCAAATATTGTGCGTGCAAGACAAGTAAGTATGTATTTATGTCGTGATTTGTTGGGTTTATCTTATCCTTCCATAGGTAAATTTTTTGGAGGTAGAGATCATAGCACTGTTATGTATGCCTTTAAAAAGATTAAGAAATTAACAGATACGAACAAAAATATGCAACATATGGTGACAGAAATTAAGGCAAAGTGCTTAAGCTTATAAAAATATGTTTATTGCACAATAATTCCCCCAATTGTCACCATAATGTTAAGTAAAATGTGCAAAAAAAAGTTTGTTATTTTAAGAAGATAATCAAGTTAGCAACAAAAAGTAAACCTCTATACTCTACTACAGGATTTATATGAAAATACTTATTGAAAAAGAACAAGTCATCGAAGGATTGCAAAAAGCCGCCAATATTTTGCCACAACGTGCAGGAGCTGCTTATTTACGATCCATCTGGATTAAGACAGATAAAGATTCTGTTTCCTTTCTTGCCACCGATGTGAACATGGAATTTCATGGTAAATATGCTGCCTTGGTGGAAGAAGAAGGCTTAGTAGGTGTTCAAGGTCGTGCTTTTGTAGATTTGATGCGTCAATTGCCCAATGGGAAAATAAAATTACAATTGGATAACGAAACACAAACTTTGCACATAGAACAAGGGCGTAAAAAGTATAAACTTCCCACCAATGACTCCATTTGGTTTCAGGAATTTTCTTCCTTCCCAACAGAAAATGCCGTCATTTGGGCAGGGGATATTTTTTATGACATTTTAGATAAAGTGACTTTTTGTATCAGTGATGATGATGCCATGGACGCCATTGCATGCCTGTATATGAAGCCCATTACCAAGGAAAGCGGCGAAAAATACATCGAAGTGTGCGGTCTTAACGGACATCAATTTGCTTTGGTGTCTTTAAGAAATGACGATCTTTTTGCTTTGTTGCCTGAAGAAGGTATTTTATTACAGAAAAAATATTTGCAAGAGCTGAAAAAATGGCTCAGTAGCGATGAGATTGAATTTAATATTACAGACAAACGTTTTTATGTGCGTACCCTTAAAGGGGAAACATTAAGTTTGCCGCGTGTAACGTATAATTATCCTGATTATAACGCTTTTCTTGAAAAAGTACGCGATAGTGCCACCAGTCTTAAAATTGATAGAAAAGAATGCGCCGAAGCTCTTGGTCGTTTAAGTATTTTTAATACCAAAAGCATCCGTTTTACCAATTTTGATTTGAGCGAACAAGAAGCTGTACTTTCTGTACAAGGCCAAGATGTGGGCTCAGCCACAGAAAGCCTTGAAGTGCAGTATGTGGGAAATATCAAAAAAGTTGCTTTCCCCAGTAAGGAATTAATGGATATTATGGGGCATTTTACCTCTTCTGAGCTCACCATGAGACTTACCACAGACGAAGGTCCTTGTGCCATTTCTGGTAAGGACGATGCGGATTACTTAATTATTATTATGCCCATGAAGGTGGGTAATACCGCTTATTACAGCGAGGACGAAGTATAAAATGACCACGGATAACACACAAGCTCCATCCAATTATGGCGCCGCCTCCATTGATATTCTAGAAGGTCTTGCGGCGGTTCGCAAAAGGCCTGCCATGTATATTGGTTCCACCGATACTCGTGGCTTGCATCACCTTGTTTACGAAGTGGTAGACAACTCCATAGATGAAGCTATGGCAGGTTTTTGTACGCAAATTCAGGTGATTATACATGTGGATAACAGTATTACCGTGCGCGATAATGGGCGCGGTATTCCTGTGGATATTCACCCCAAAGCCGGTGTGCCTGCGGTACAAGTTGTTTTAACTGTACTGCATGCCGGTGGTAAATTTGATAATGATTCGTACAAGGTATCCGGTGGTTTGCACGGTGTGGGTGTTTCTTGTGTAAATGCTTTATCAGAAAGCCTTACTGTAACGGTATGCCGCGATGGAGGGCGCTTTAAGCAATCTTACTCCCGTGGTGTGCCGCAAGATGAATTGGTGCGCGAAGGGGATACTACCTTACGCGGTACCACCATTCATTTTAAGCCCGATGAAGAAATATTTGAAGTCAGTGAATATTCTTATGAAGTGTTACGTAAGCGCTTTGAAGAATTAGCCTATTTAAATAAAGGCTTGGAAATTGAATGCATTGACGAAAGAACGGAAGAAAAACAAATTTTCCGTGCTGACGGCGGCATTGGTCAATTTGTTAAAGATTTAAATTCCGGCGAAAGCGGCATTCATAGCATTATTGATTGTGAAGGTTTCAGCGATAATGTGAGCGTGGATTTTGCCATGCAATACAATGCCACCTATAAAGAAAATGTACTGACCTTTGCCAATAATATTCGCACCAAAGAGGGTGGTACACACCTTATGGGCTTTAGAACAGCCCTTACTCGCGCCATCAATGGTTACATTAAAAACCAAGCGGATATTGTAAAAAAACTTAAAGGTACCAACCTTTCCGGTGATGATGTACGCGAAGGTTTAACAGCTGTTATCAGTGTTAAATTGCCTAATCCGCAATTTGAAGGTCAAACCAAAACAAAGCTTGGCAATAGTGAAGTGGCCAGCATTGTTTCTGCCTTGGTATATGATAAATTAACAGTACACTTTGAAGAAAATCCCAAAGATATTCGCCTTATTATTGATAAAGCTGTGGACGCAGCCAGAGCGCGTGATGCGGCGCGCCGTGCAAAAGAATTGGTACGCCGTAAAGGTGTGTTATCTGATAATGCTTTGCCAGGTAAGCTGGCAGATTGCCAAAGTAAAGACCCTGCCATTTCTGAAATATTCATAGTGGAAGGTGACTCTGCAGGTGGCTCTGCAA
>CAYJHH010000017.1:0-31034 GCA_964369995.1 uncultured Desulfovibrionaceae bacterium | reverse complement strand
AGGCGTGCCTTTCTTAAAAACGAGTGGAAACACGTTTTTAAGCATTAACTATTTATAAAGCCGCCACTTGTCCGTCGGTGCGAGGCTCAGTGCCACCCATAAAAATAGTTTGATTTTCATGGGTTGAAGCTTGCCAAATACATTGACCGCGACCAAAATCTCTATCACTGACACTGCCATATTGTATGTGATGCCCTTTACGCTGCAAAGCTTCTGCCAAGGCAGGGGGAAAGCTTGGCTCCACATCAAGGGTGCGTCCTTTGCTCCAACGAAAACGAGGGGCATCTAGGGCGGCTTGAGGGTTGAGGCCTTGATCTATCATGCGATGCGCAAGCATGACATGACCTTGAGGTTGAATGAAACCACCCATCATTCCAAAAGGGCCAAAGGGGCCAAAAGAACCAAAAGGCTCTGAACTACTGGAAGTTTTTCCGCCTTCTGCCGGTGTTATAAATCCCGGAATAATAGTATGATAGGGGAGTTTCCCTCCAGCCACAGCATTGGGATGCCTTGCATCCATACTAAAGCAGGCGCCGCGATTTTGCAAAGCAATGCCCGTACCAGGCACCACCACGCCAGAACCAAAGCCTGTATAATTGCTTTGAATATAGGAAACCATATTCCCTTCACCATCCGCAGTAGCAAGGTATACAGTGCCGCCTTTGGGGGGATTTGCCGGTGCAGGTTCCAATGCTGTTTTTCCTATAAGAGAGGCACGCATGGCGGCAAAATCTTCCTGTAAAAGCTCTTGCGCTGTCACGCGCATATGCCGAGGATCTGCAATATGAGCAAGACCGTCCACAAAGGCCAGTTTAACGGCTTCTATCATGCGGTGTATAGTTTCGGGATCATCGGCATGACCCATGTCAAAATGCTTCAATATTTGTAAGGCCATAAGGGAAACGATGCCATGTCCATTGGGCGGCAATTCCCAAACACTATACCCGCGATATTCTACCTTGAGGGGCTGTACCCATTGTGGGCTAAAAGCTGCTAAATCATCCGCGCGCAAATACCCACCTTCTTGGCGCATAAAGGCATCTATTTTCTCTGCTATCGCACCACTATAAAAAGATTTTGCGCCGCTTTGAGCAATGTCACGCAAGGTGGCAGCTTGCTCTGGTAGCCGCCAAAGTGTACCGGCTTGAGGGCATTTGCCATTGCGTGTGAAGGTTTCAAAAAAGGGCTTTAATGCTGTATGATTGTGCGCTGCATGCATGTAATGATTATAAGCTTTTTGCCACAACTCTGCTGTGATGGGAGCCACGGCAAAGCCATTTTCGGCATAATCAATGGCAGGGCTCAGGCATTGTTCAAGGCTTAATTTACCAAAACGCGCATTAAGCGCTGCCCACGCTGCCGGTATACCCGGTACGGTAATGGGTAAAAGGCCATCGTGAGGCATGGTGTCATGTCCGGCTTTTTTCACCACGTCATGGCTAAGAAGCTTAGGTGATGGGCCACTAGAGTTAAGACCATAAAGCTCTTTTTGCATCCAAACTATGGCAAAAGCATCGCCACCAATGCCATTACTTGTGGGTTCTACCACGCTTAAACAAGCTGCCGTAGCCACCGCCGCATCTACGGCATTACCACCTTGTTGCAGCATGCGTAAGCCGGCCTGTGCGGCCAAAGGTTGAGAGGTTGCCACCATGGCACGTGTGCCAAAAACAACATTGCGCCGAGAAGCATAGGGATAATAGTAAGGATCAAAATGCATGAAAGTCCCCTTGAATAATAAAAAGTAACTCCCAGTGTAGAAGGAAAGGACTTTCTTGTCCATAAAGAAAGGGTATGCTTACATTAAGCATACCCTTTTTTTAATGGTTTTTATTTTTATTACTTAGAGCTTAGAGGTACAGCCACAAAGCTCACATCGCCGCGGCGGTTAACTTGTAACATAACGGCGCCGCGTGCGGTCACCTCTTTAATGATTTTTGCCAATTGATTGGCATCGTTCACGGGGGTCAAGTTAGCAGAAAGAATGACATCGCCTTGACGTATGCCAGCTTCTGCAGCAGGCTTGCCTTGTTCTACTTCTACCACCAAAAGGCCTTGTCCTTGTACGTTAAGGCTTTTGGCTTCCTCTTGTGTGAGGGGACGCACAGAAATGCCAAGAGTGGTAGCTTCTTGCTTTTCAGTGCTTGGGCCATTGCGCTCTGCATTTAACTGGCTGGCATTACGCTCTCCAAGAGTCACTGTCACATCTTTGGATTTGCCATCGCGCCAGATGGTAACGGTGGCCTTGGCGCCGGGCTTTTGGCCTGCTATGGCGCGTAAAAGCGCAGCAGAGTCATCCACTTCTTTACCATTAACTGCAATGATCACGTCACCGGCCTTAATGCCAGCTTTGGCTGCGGGTTCATTTTCCATAACGCTGCTAATGAGGGCGCCTTTAGCTTTTTTAAGCCCCAAAGCTTTGGCGGCATTTTCATTAAGCGCTTGCATGGTAACACCAAGCCAGCCGCGGCTTACCTTTTTACCTGTTTTTAATTGCTCAGTCACTTGGGCAGCTTGAGAGCTTGGAATGGCAAAGCCAATACCTTGGCCGCTGGCAATAATGGCGGTGTTAATGCCCACCACTTCCCCCTGCATATTGAGCAAGGGGCCGCCGCTATTGCCGGGGTTAATGGAAGCATCCGTTTGTAAGAAATTATCAAAGGGACCAGAATTTATATTACGTCCCTTGGCGGAAAGAATACCCGAAGTTACCGTATGCTCCAAACCAAAAGGGTTACCAATGGCAAGTACCCATTCGCCCACACGGGCTTGATCAGAATCAGCAAAAGTTAAGTAGGGGAGTTTGTCCTTCACATCTACTTTAAGTAAAGCAATGTCTGTTTCTTCGTCTGAGCCCACAAGTTTAGCGGCAATGGATTCGGCCTTACCTATGGCGCCTTGTAAGTTAACATTAATAATATCTGCACCTTTTACCACATGGTAATTGGTCACAATATAGCCATCTTCAGAAATAATAAAGCCTGTACCAAGGGAGCGTTGGTTGCGTTCGGGTCTTTGTTGTTGCTGCCCTTGAAAAGGTTGAAATTGCTCAAAAAAACGATCGAACCCTGGAGGCAAACCGGGGATAAATTCATTCATGAAGTTTTGTTTATTGCCAGAAGATTTTTTTTCTGTGCTAATATTTACCACAGATGATCCGGCCTTTTCTGCCAAGTCAACAAAATTGGGCAGGGCAGCAGCTTGCGCTAAACTTGCGCTAAGTAACAGGGTGAAAAGAAAAAAGTTTGTTAGAGTTTTACGAATAATCATGTGTTCTCCTTTTTGCGAAATTGCGATATCCTCTATAACATACAAGTAAACTCCAAAGAAAAAAGGGCACCATATATCATACCCTTTGCACCACATAATATAAGCTAAGAATTTTTCTTGTGAAGATGTGAGAAGAAAAATATCTTCAAAACATGACAAATAAAAAGCGTCCAGCGTGCTTTTACTGTACGTGTTTTGTTGACGCCTAAACGAAAATATGCCACTAAACACAAAGATTTTTATAAAGTATCTAGTAGAAATTTTAGATTTTTTTATGTTTAAAAAATATCTGACACATGTATTTTGGATGCAAAAATTGCTTCGCAGCGTAAAGAGGGATTTAGTATGTTTTTACAACAAGTAAAAGTTCACAAAGAACTGTATATTTTATTATTGGCGGCCATACTTACCCTTTCCACCATGTATTTACCACAACCCTTGCTTTCTGCCATTCAAAAAAGCTTTCCAACCTATAGCGATGCGCACATAGCCTTGCTTATGACAATGATTTTTGTGCCCTTAAGCATTGCGCCGCTTTTGTACGGGGCTTTTTTAAGTGCTTTTTCTACCAAAAGAATTTTGCTTTGTTCAGTAAGTTTGCTCTTTTTTTCCTCGTGTGGCCTCTATATGGTAGAAAGCTTTGAGGCCATACTTTTTTTTAGACTCATACAAGGTCTTGTGGTTCCGGCCATGCTTACATCGCTCATGGCGCATTTATCGGCACAGTACACTGGAGCTACTTTACAACAAATCATGGCCACCTATATTGCCGCTACCATCTTAGGCGGGCTTGTGGGGCGTATTTTTTCTGGCATCATAGCATCAGCTTTCACTTGGCAAGCCTCTTTTCTTTTTTTGGCTGTGGTTTTAGGTATTTTGCTCTTTTTTCTTACACGATTAAAAAAGCAACCTGCCACAAAATTCACCAAGTTTTCCATGGCAGAATTTCATGATATTTTGCACACCACTGGCATAAAACGCCTTTTATTTATTGAAAGTATGTGTTTATTTGTTTTTGTGGCCTTGGCTACGTATTTGCCTTTTTTTCTCACGCAAATAGATAATACCATATCAGAATGGCGCATTGCGCTTATGTATTTGGGCTATGGCATGGGGATTATTATTGCCCTTAAGTCACGTCGTATTATAGAACTTGTGGGCGGCAGTGTACGTAGTATTCGCTTGGGTATAATTACTTTTTGCTTATCCCTATTACTTTTTCTTATTCCTAATATTTACTGTGTCTTTGCTGCCATGTTTTTACTGTGCTCAGGGCAATTTTTAGAGCACAGCATCACCCCGGGACTCGTAAATCGCATTTGTCCTTATAATAAAAACGCCGTCAATGGACTGTATTTATCCATTTATTATTTAGGCGGCGCTTTAGGCTCCTACCTACCCGGTTATGTATTTGAATATTTTGGTTGGTCTTACTTTATTGCCTTTTTGGGACTTTTGCTTTTAGCCGCCTTGGTGGCAAGCCTTGGCTTAGAAAAACATACCCCACAACAGTAACATTTTTTATAAACCCACAGCTTTATGTAAAGCTTTTAACTCTTGCGCTGAAAGCTCCCGCACTTTTCCCACGGGAATGTCAAGTTCGATGGGGCCTTGAACGACTCGAGTAAGCTTTAAAATAGTCAGCTGTAAATCACGGCACATGCGTCTAATTTGTCTATTAATGCCTTGATGTAAGGTAAGTTCCAAAAGGGTAGAGCGGGCTTCACGGCGCAATACACGAGCTTTCACCGGGGCAAGCTTTTCCCCTTCTTCTAAAGTCATGCCGCTTTGCATCCTATCAATATGGGTATTGTTTACCGTTTCACGTACCCATACTTCATAAATTTTGGGTAAATGATAACGCGGATGCGCAAGTCTTTGCGCAAAATTGCCATCATCGGTAAGAAGCAATAATCCTTCAGAAAAATAATCTAAACGACCCACAGTAAATAATCTTTTATGGCGCCAAGTGGCCGGCAAAATATCAAAAATGGTAGTGCGTCCTTCAGGGTCATGAGCCGTACAAAGGGTTTGTATGGGCTTATGCATAAGCAAATAAGAACGAGCACTTTCGCGTACAATGGTTTGCCCATCCACACGTAACACATCATGCGGAGAAACTTTATGCCCCAAGTTGATAATACGCTCACCATTTACAAAAACTTTACCTGCGGCAATGAGCTCTTCAGCTTTACGGCGTGAACACACACCAGCGTCAGCTAAAGCTTTGTTGATGCGCACTAAATGCGTTTCTTCGTGACCGGCGTGATTTTGCGCATCACGTACATTTTGAGCAGGACGCGGCGCACGCGCTTGACGTGCGTGAGGCTCAGAGGGTTTTCTGCCAGAAAACTTTTTACCAGAAGAATCTTTAGGAGAATCTTTAGAAGAATGTTTGGGCGTGGCGCCATAAGAATTCTCATGAGAAGTTTTACGAGAAGTCTTACGAGAAGTTTGTGACGGATTTTTGGGATTGGGCATTATAAGCTCCTAAAATAAAAAATATGAACTAAGGGTCATAAAAAAAATTTAAACACGTATCAGAGCGTGCCCCCAAAGCCCGTACTTACTAATATGAAGTGAAAGAAATGAAAAGCTGAACTTTGCCCACAAAAAATTTTGCTGATCTTTACACAGCAAACTAGCAGTAGAACCTAGAACAAAACGTGGACAAAACGTAGATTGTAAAAAAGAACAGTGGAACAGAATAGAATAAAACGCCATTGTTCATAACTTGTGATTAGATAATAATATTAATATGTTAATAATTGAAAAATGAAAAAAATACCCATATCAAAGTTTACATAATTATCATTATGAGACATTAATATATCCAGCACAAAAGGCTGCTCGCTCATATGTTCCCACATTTCCCACACTAAATTTCCATATTTCCGCACTTGCCATGCAAGCCGCCACAGCGTAAAATGCACGTCACGTTTTAAACATAAAGGAGCTCATATGGGACTTGCCAGCGCCTCTAGTTCATTTACACGTTTTAGGATTATGGACGATATTCCTAAGGAATTATGGACTAGCATCACAGAAAAATTACAATTATACGCTTTTCAAGATATTGATAATACATCAGAAGAAACTTCACATGGCTGGACATGTTTTGATGATATGTTAGATATGCAATGGCAAACTGCTCCGCCACAAAAAGGTGAATATATTCTATTTTCCTTGCGTTTAGACACGCGCCGCGTGCCTCCTGGGGTCATTAAAAAGCATTTGGCTTTGGCTTTAAGTGAAGAAAAAAAGAAAATGCAAGAACAAAACAAGACATATATTAGCCGAGAGCGTAAAAAAGAGCTCAAAGAACAAGTGCTTTTGCGCTTGCGTCAGCGTTTTTTACCCATCCCTGCAGAATTTAATGTTGTTTGGTCTACCACGAAAAATACCGTGTGGTTCATGTCTACACAAAATAAGATGCTAGAAATCTTTACAGAGCTTTTCACCAAGACCTTTAATTTGCATCTTGACCAAATGACTCCTTATGGCCTTGCCAGTACTTTTTTAAATGAAGCGCAGCTGATTCAGCTGGATATGCTTGAACCTACCCATTTTGCCGCGGAGTAAATCATGGCCAATGAAATCACCACCGATGTTGTCTTAGGACAAGAATTTTTAACGTGGCTTTGGTTCCAAAGTGACACGGCTCCTCAAGATTTTAGCGATAAAGGCGGAATGCCCTTTTCTGTTTCCATGGAACAGCGCATTGTGGTTCAAGGCGGCGAAGGAGACAGCCTTGAGACGGCTTCTGTTTCCGGTTCCCTTTCTCCTTTGCGTGAAGCGCGCTTTGGGCTTGCCACGGGCAAAAAAGTAACAAGAGCCTTGGTTCGTTTTGAAAAAGATGACTTAGCTTGGCAAGTGGGACTTAAAGCCGAAGATTTTTCTTGTAATGGCTTACGCACTCCAAAGATTGAAAAAGAAAGCGATGATGATGATCCCGATGCTTTTTTGCTGGAAAAAATTTATCTTATGGAAGTGTGCTTGGAACTTCTTGATGGGCTATATATGCACTTCATTAACTTGCGTCTTTCTGCTCAGTGGAAAGAAGAAGTTCAGCGTATACATGAATGGATGACCAAGCGCGAAAATATCTAATACAAAAGTATTGAGCGCAAAAATATTTAGTGCGGCGCCCTTTTTAAGGAAAATATATGCTCCCTACCCCCAGTGCTTCCCCCATGACTTCTTTCATGGCCTCCAAAGGTTCTTTGTGCTTTGCCTTGGCTTTGCGTGTACTGCGCAAAGCCCTTTGGATGCTCATTGTACTGTGGGGCATTACGGTCATCTCCTTTGTGGTTATTCACTTAGCCCCCGGCTCCCCCACCGACCTTGAAACCACCTTAAACCCCATGGTGGGTGAAGCTGCACGGCAAAGGTTAGAAGCCTTGTACGGCCTTGATAAGCCTTTGTATGAACAATATGCACAATGGCTATGGCGTATTGTTCATTTGGACTTTGGGCTTTCCATGTCCAGTGACGCACGCCCTGTTTTAGATAAAATTATGGAGCGCCTCCCCCTTACTGTGGGTATGAATGTGGCGGCATTACTCCTTACTCTGGTCATTGCTGTACCCATGGGAGTGCTTTCTGCTTGGAAGCAAAACTCCTGGCTAGATAAAGGCATCACCATTGTTGTATTTTTAGCTTTTGCCATGCCCGGTTTTTGGCTTGCCCTGCTACTTATGTTATATTTTGGCATTGAAAATACATGGTTGCCCATATCGGGGCTCACATCGCTTGATTATAATCACCTCTCCCCGCTAGGTAAAGTTTGGGATATGGCCTTACATCTCATTTTACCCATTACCATTTATACGGTGGGCGCCATTGCTGGAATGTCACGCTTTATGCGTTCCTCCATGCTCGAAGTATTACGCCAAGATTATATGCTCACGGCGCAGGCCAAAGGTTTATCTACCTATCGCGTTATATTTCATCACGCACTTCGCAATGCGCTTTTGCCCCTCATTACCTTATTGGGTTTATCGGTACCGGGGCTCATTGGCGGCTCGGTGATTATTGAGTCCATCTTTGCCCTGCCCGGCCTTGGGCAACTTTTTTATGCAGCCGTCATGGCACGCGATTATACCATGATCATGGGTAATCTTGTCATAGGCGCGGTACTGACTTTACTGGGTAATGTTTTGGCAGATCTTTGCTATGGCCTTGCTGACCCGCGCATACGCACTGCCAAGGAGGCTGCATAATGAAAGCGCCTTCTGCTTTTTTCATTAAAAAATATTTTATGTTTTCCTTAGGGCTAGCTTTTGTTCTCACCATGTCCATGGCGGCCTTACTTGCTCCGTGGATTGCCCCCTATGACCCCAATGCACTGCATTTGGACGCCATCTTATTGCCTCCCTGTGAGGCCTTTCCCTTGGGAACAGATCAATTGGGACGCGATGTTTTTTCGCGTTTACTCTATGGTGGGCGCATATCCTTATGGGTGGGCTTTGTGGCTGTAAGTATTTCTGTAAGTATTGGCCTTATGTTAGGGCTGATTTCCGGATACTTTGGTGGCCTTGTGGATGAAGGTATCATGCGCGGCGTGGATATTATGTTGTGCTTTCCCTCTTTCTTCCTTATTTTGGCGGTCATTGCCTTTTTAGAACCAAGCCTCACCAATATCATGGTGGTCATTGGCCTCACATCTTGGATGGGCGTGGCGCGCCTCGTACGTGCAGAGACATTGAGTTTACGGCAAAGAGATTTTGTGGCGGCGGCGCGGCTTAATGGTGCCTCCACCACACGTATTTTAAGTATACATATTTTACCCAATGCTTTAAGTCCTGTGCTTGTCTCTGCCACCCTTGGCATTGCCGGTGCCATTTTGGTGGAATCTTCCTTAAGCTTTTTGGGCTTAGGGGTACAACCACCCACGGCCTCATGGGGAAATATGCTCCTTGAGGGTAAAAATGTCTTAGAAATAGCCCCATGGCTTTCTCTGTACCCCGGCATAGCCATTTTGCTCACTGTACTTGGATACAATTTACTGGGGGAAAGTTTACGTGATATTTTAGACCCCCGTTTACGTAATAAATAATTTTAGAGATACTTATGTTAGAATTTTTGCGTATACAAGGCCTTGCCCTCATTGATAGCATGGAGCTTGAATTTAGCTCTGGCATGAATGTATTGACGGGAGAAACCGGTGCAGGAAAAAGCTTTATTCTTAAAGCATTAAATTTTTTGTTAGGTGAAAAAATGAGCGCAGATATGGTGCGACAAGGCCATGAAAAAGCGCAAGTGGAAGCCATTTTTCTCCATGAAGGCCAAGAACTTATTTTGCGCCGAGAGCTTATGGCAGACAGTGGGCGCTCCCGCCTCTATATCAATGATAGCTTAAGCTCCCAAGACAGCGTAAAAGAGCTACGCCCGCACCTTTTGGTACATACCAGTCAACATGCACAGCACAAACTGTTGCAATCCGCCTATCAAGCGCAGCTCATAGAAGATACCCTCCCAGATACACAGCTGTTACAAGAGCGCAATGCCATTTTGCAGCAATTACACGCCATTTCTGATAAGCATAAAGCCTTGCAAGACAGGCACGCACTGCTTTCTGAAAAGCGCGACTTGCTAGAAATGCAGCAATTAGAAATTGATAAAGTAGCGCCGGAAGAAGGTGAAGAAGACAGGCTTGAAAGTTTGCGCACTGAAGCCAGACTTTGCTCTCAAAAGGCAGCCGACTATGCGCAGGCCCTTGCACTCATATATGGGGATGATGGGCCGGGCTTACGCGAGCTTTTAGGACAATTTGAACAAACATTAGAGCGCATTGGTCATTACGATACAGGCATGGACGCAGAACTCGAAGCCGTAACGGCATTGCGTGAAAATCTTCCCAGTTTAGAATCACGCCTGCGTAAAGCCCCCGAAGCTTCCACCATTGATATGGACGCCTTAGAGTCTCGACTCTATGTTCTTGCACAGCTTAAGCGAAAGTTACGCCGCTCCTTAGAGGAAATTTTACAATTACGTGCTGAAGTAGAAGAAAACATTTCCTTTTTAGATTCCTGCGCCTTGGATATGGCCTTACTTAAAAAGGAAGAAAAAAACTTAGCGCAAAAACTTCAAGCAACACTTGAAACCCTTAAACCTTTGCGACGCCAATGCGCACAAGATTTTGCCAAAAAATTAGAAGAAGCCTTGGCAGGCCTAGGTTTTTCCAAAGATGTGCATGTCATTATGGACTTTATTCCCGTAAAATTGTGGGAAGATATTCAAGATGAAAAAGCGCGTATCCTCTGGGCGCCTAACCCCGGACAAGCACCGCAACCCTTAGATAAAATTGCCTCTGGTGGCGAACTTTCACGTTTTTTATTGGCTCTTGTCAGTATCAAAAGCGGTGCAGAAAGTGCTACCTACATTTTTGACGAAGTAGATACCGGTATTGGTGGTTTAACGCTGAATATGGTGTCGGAACGCTTACAATCTCTTGCCAAGCAACGTCAAATGCTTCTCATTACCCACTGGCCACAATTGGCCGCGCAAGGCTCACGTCATTTTCGTATCGTGAAACAAGAGCAGCAAGGTGCCACTTTCACCACATGCCATAAACTTGATACAAACGCCCGCCAAGAAGAATTGGTACGCATGGCCGGCGGTACTCAATCTTTGTTAAAGGTGTAATTTTTATAAAATACACGTATTGATGAGGCTTTATGGGGGGAATCATCCATTACAACAAGGTTTCCCGCCAGCCTCTTTAAAAGAAGTCATAGCAAAACTTTCATGCCAACCAGACCTTTATGAAGGAATTTTCTGCCGTATAAAAGCACCCCCCCTTCATTGCTTTCTTTTAATATATTAACTTTATTATATATTATTTTTTGGAACAATCTTTGTATAGCATTAGGTACAAGGAGTGTTTACCATGCAAATTCTGCCCACCACATCCCAAAGTATTTTATCTCTTACCGACAGCTATTTTATTGGTGCGGATTTTTCCGGTAGCGCCGGCGACAGCTTTGCTGAGGAATTAGCACGTCAACAAGAAGCTCGTGATGCTGTGGCTCAAGGTGAAAGTCATTCTGTGCAATCCGTACTGGACTCTACCCCGCAAGTAACCCCTTTAAGTCAAGCTCCTTATAATTTAACCACTGACAATGGTGTTACTTACACCGCTGATGAAGTTCTTTTTACTCAAAACGAGCTTAAAGACCTTGAGCGTGATTTACGTCGCCAAGGCGCACCTGAAGAAAGCTTAGAAGAGTTAAAAAAACTCAGTGATCAGCCTGGTGGTTCCTCCTTAAGCGAAGTCATGGCCGCTTTAAGTAATCAGCGCGACTACCCTTCTTTAAACAAAGAAGAACGCGACACCCTTAAGGCTCTTACCAATAAGCTTGATCCTTCCGGCGATCTTTATTCAGATATTCGCCAGCAATTGAACGGTCACAATGGTCAAGGCGCTTTAAATTCCTTGATAAATGCCATGGATAACCTTCAAGGCCAAGGTACCGTTTTTACGCAAAAAGAAATAAGCTTACTTACCAAGGCTTTGGGCTTGTCTGACCCCATTTCTGACCAAATTATGGGACAATTTGGTAACAATGCAAGCCTTACACTGAATAAAGAAGGACTTTCTGCCCTTTTGGCCCCAGCGCAGAGCGATTTTAACTTAGAAGCTGCCAATAAGAAAAAACTGAGCACTGCTGTGGACGCCACCTTAGCTCCACTCATGCAAGAAGCCAGAGAGCGTATGGCCGCTGAAAAAAGCGCCTCGGAACTTTCTTCGCGTGAATCAGAACAGCGCAAGGTCATGATAGAAAAGACCGTGCTTGAAAATGTGAATAACAATCTGGAAAATGCCCGCGCTAAGCATTTGGAAACTCCTGCTGTAAATCCTGCTGAAAAGCAAATGGATAAACAAGTGGAGAAGCAAGCGGACAAAAACATATTGGTAAATACCGAAGGTAATAAGCTTATGGATAAGCTTTCGGAAAAGACCAGTATGCAAAATGAAAGCTCAAATGCCACTGATGCAAAACTTGACGCAAAACTTGTACAAGACAAAGAATTTTCCAAAGATATGCAACAGCAAGGCGATGCACAGCAACAAACTCAAGAAAACCCTCATTCTTTATGGGGACAAGCCATTGATAAATCCGCCGTGCGTAGCGAAGCTAAACCTGTAAGCATCACAAATAATATCACCACGCCGGTTATCGGTATTGGTGGCCTTAGCGCCGGCAATGCGCAGCAAATAGCGCAAAATCTTGCCAATGCTCAGCAAGCTCAACGTAATCAAATGGCTAGCCAAGCTGCATCGCAGGTGGAAAAGGCCATGCTTACCGCCGCCAAAGACGGTAGCAAGAGCTTAGAATTGCAATTACACCCCGCAGAACTAGGTTCACTCAATATCACCCTTACCGCGCGTAACGGTGAAGTGAGCGCCATTATTCGCTCTGAACGCTCTGAAACTGCAGAGATTTTGCATAAGCAAATGGAGCACATCCGTTCACAGCTGGAGGAACAAGGGGTAAAGGTTGATAAAATTGAAGTGCGCCAAGGCTCACAGGAAAATACTGCCTCTCAAGATTCATGGAAAGATGCGCAATATAATCAAGCTCGTCAGGAAGAAAATGCCCAAAAAGAGCTTATGGAGCGTTTGCGTAACCTTGGAAAGGTTCGAAATGATAACACAAACATTAGTGAAACAGCTTTGGAACGCAATATGCATAGTACTAGTAGTTCGGCAGGAAATGCCGCTCAATCATTGTACATTGTAGCTTAAAGAATTTTCTTCAAGTTGCGTAAAATAAGGATGTAGATCATGTCAGCCATAACAAGCAGTTCCGCCATAAGTAGTGCCGTTTCCTCTGAGACCGGTAGCAGTACCCTTGACAGAGACGCTTTCATGCTCCTGCTTGTGACGCAATTCCAATATCAAGATCCATTGAATCCCATGGAAGATAAGGAATTTATTGCGCAGTTGGCTCAATTCTCCAGCCTTGAACAAATGATGAACATGAATGAGAGCATGCAATCTCTCACCGCCGCCACCCAAAGCCAAGAACTTGTGAACGCCACCTCTTACATTGGTAAGACCGTGGACGTTTCAGGCGATACCATCAGTAAGCAAACAGATGCTGAAGGTAACGTTACCATTTCTGGAGCTCACATTGCTTTGGGCGAAGCCACCGTAGGCGGTATCATGGAAGTTTGGGATCTCTCCACAGGCAGACCTGTGAAAACCATTGAACTTCCCGCCATGACTGCCGGTACGCATACCTTTAACGATTGGGATGGAACCATTACCGGCGGTGAACTGGCAGCTGATGGTGTCTATCGCTTAATCCCCACCTACGTACTTGCCAATGGCAATACCCTGCTTGATCACACCATGGTGGTGGATGGCCTCGTTACCGGTGTTATTAACAATGATGGTATAGCGCATCTGTCCTTATCCGACGGAAGAACCACTCCCCTTGCCGGCGTACATCGTGTTTCGGTGCCTTCCATGAATATCGTGACCCCAGAAGTGGATACGGATGGAGACACAGATACAGGTGATTCCACAACAGAAGAAAACCCAAGTGGAACAGATACCGGTACCAGCGGCGATACCAGCACAGATAGCACCACAGGTACAGATACAGGAAACACCGGCAGTGGTACGGATACAGGCTCTGGTAGCACTGGCGACAGCGCTACAGACGGTAATACAGCAGATAGCGGTACCACCACCACACCATAAAGAGTTTTTTTGGCAGAGTGCCATGGCAATTTCGGGACGCCGGGCATTCTTTTGGATAATAAGTTAGTTTAGGTTACTTGGAGGTAATTATGGGTCTTTCATCAAGTATGTGGACAAGCGTTTCTGGATTGCTAGCACATGGCGAGAAAATGAATGTTATTAGTAACAACCTTGCCAACGTAAGCACCCTTGGCTACAAAAGCCAACGTATGGACTTTGAAGATTTTTTATATCAAGATTCTTCCAGTGGCAGCGGCCCCACTCAAGTGGGTTTTGGTGTAGGTATTAACACCGTTGTGACAGACTTTTCTCAAGGCTCTTTTGAATCCACCAATACCGCCACAGACCTAGCCATTTCCGGTACGGGCTTCTTTAAGGTGGTAAATCCGGATACAGGGTCTGATTACTACACCCGCGCCGGGAACTTCCAATTTAATAACCAAGGTTACTTACGCCTGCCTAGCGGTGAAATTTTACAAGGCTGGCCTGTGGATAACACAGATACTCCCCTGCCTGCCACTGGTGTAAACCCCTTGGCCTCTGAGCCCACAGGTATTCAAACTGTAGGCTCTCCCACAGATATCGTGCTTGATACGTGGACCATCGCCCCTAAAGCCACCACAAAAGTAGAATTTTCTGTAAACCTTATGGCTGATGATCCTAGCCGCGATAAAAGTGTTTCCACCGAAGACAATCCGCTTTTTGCCATGGCTGCTAGCTGGGATGGTAAAAATGCCATTGAAAACGATACAACACCTTTGTCTGACGAGGCTTACCTTACCCCTGCCCCCATCACCATTTATGATGAAGCCGGTAATGAACATGGTCTCACTTGCTACTTTGACCAAGTACCTGAAAAGAAAATTGACCCTGTCACCGGTGATGAAGTTCCTGTCATTGATGGTTTACCCACAGGGTACACCGTGTATGAATACTTACTCACCATGGATCCCAATGAAGATGCTCGTACCTTTGGCGGCACCTATAATTCTGATACAGGTGTATTAGAAGGTGCTGTAAGCTTCCAAGACACCGAAGCTGCCGGTATCCTCATGAAAGGCACCATGATTTTTGACTCTTCAGGTAACCTTGTGAGCCAAACGGCCTACTCCTATATGCCCAACGTAGCTTTAGCTCCGGGGCAAACTGTGGGCTCCACTGACGCAGCCGGAACTCCCGCAACGGATCCTACACCTCTTTTGGAGGCTGCTGACCTAGCTGCTTCCAATGCTGCCGATGCCCTTGCTCTTGCCGCCGCAGTGCCCCCCGTGGACCCTGCAGTGACTCCTCCCACAGACCCTGCCTATGTGGCCGCCATATCTGCTTATAAAGATAGCGGTGACTGGCAAGTGGCGTATGACAATGCCTATACTGTGGACTTAACAAGCACAATAGGTCACCCTGACTCTGCACTGTCTTGGCAACCCACGCCTGTGTCTGATTCCGGTTACCCTGTGTTTACGGCAAACTTTGCCGGGCACCCCATGGGTAACGCCATTAGCCAGTCTAAAACCGAAACAGATACCACCAAGTCTAAAGAAGCTGATGATATTCTCATCGAATTTGATTTGGGCTTACAGTCGGAAAACCCCGTCAATCCATGGGCCATGGGCGGTATTGTAGGCAATACACCATCTTCCACCACCTCCATAGCCGATCTTATGACGCCCAATGCCGGTGGTATTGCCACTACCATTGACTATAGCAACTTGGCCACCTTGGTACCTTCTGATCGTGCCACGGGCTCTTCTGTGAGCAGAGGTGATGAGGCTTCCATTGATTTCAGCTCTCAAGACGGTTACGGCTCAGGCAGTCTTATTAATGCACGCATTGATGCCAACGGCGTCCTTTATGGTATCTATAATAATGATGTGGAAAAACCCTTATACCAAATCGCCATGTACGACTTTGTGAACCCTCAAGGCTTATATCGCGAAGGTGGTAACTTGTACTCCGAAACGGCAGAATCCGGCAGCATTCAATTGGCCGAAGCCGGCACCGCAGGCATGGGTAGCATTCAAGCCTATAATATCGAACAATCCAACGTGGATATGTCGGTGGAATTTGTGCAAATGATTGTGACTCAGCGCGGTTTCCAGGGTAACTCCAAGGGTATCACCACTGTGGATACTATGTTAGAACAAGTCATCAATATGAAGCGTTAATAGCACGCTTACATCATAGATTTATCTCCAATACCTTATGGCGACTGCTCCCCGAAAAGCAGTCGCCATTCTTTTTACTCATTTCCCCTTGCCTTATGCTTTTTTGTTATTATTTAGTCGACACTGAAAAAGTATTTAAGCCTCGGTAAAAATACACTTTTTAATTTATATACCTTAATAAACTTTACCAGAAATAAACGAATGGAATTCGTTTTCTGGCAAAGTTTAGATATTTGAAATAGCATTTTTCAGTGGAGACTATACAAGGCATGCCTTTGGCATGGCTTGCCGCCACGTAAAACAAGCCGGAATTTACTTCCGGCGGCCCCAAAGGGGTGTTTGAAGTGAGCGTGCCTTTCTTAAAAACGTGTGAAAACACGTTTTTAAGCGCCGACTATTTAATATATAGGAAATATCCCTGTACTCTCCCACCACAGAAAGTATCTTACTAGGTATTAAAGCCATAAAAAGCTTCATAAAAGCTCTATTAAAGCTTGCTAATTTTTGTTTTTGAGATTATGAGTAGCTAAAGTGCCACTTAGGCATTTTGCTGACAATATTTTTTTCAAGAATAGTTAATTTTTTATAATATTTTTAGGTATATAGATGCCAGAACACACCCTCTCTTCTCCTCTCCCTTCGGCCTTAGCTTATGCCATGCTTGATTTTTCACCGCATTGTATTGCTTGTTGGACAGAAAATCTTGAAAATATATATTGCAACAAAGCTCAGTTAGCACTTTTTGGATTTGACGATGGCGAAAGCTACAAAAAAAATCACATGGGGCTGTACCCCACACGTCAACCCAATGAAAAATTTTCTGCAGATGTGCTTCGAGAAATGGCAAGAACTGCCCTGGTAGAAGGGGAAGTGAGTTGTAATTTTCTCTTCAACAAACACACGGGCGAAGAATTTCTCTCTCTTCTTAAATTTACCCATATTGCACAAGACGGACACAGCTATTTACTTTGTCACACCACACCACTGCATTCCGTTAATGTGCCTCCCCAACAGGAAGAAGAAGATACTGACGCCTTAGCGCGACAAATCATGAACACCTCTCTTCTTAGTTCAACCTTGTGGAACGACCAATTGCAGCTTATGGATTGCACAAGTAAGCGATTGGAACTTGTTGGTGTTGGTAAGGAGGAATTCCTTAAAACGTTTTTCGCTTTTTACCCCACATATCAGCCCGACGGTAAAAACTCTCAAAAAACATTGCTAGGCCATGTACAAAAAGCTCTCGATGAAGGCTATTGCAGTTTTCACTGGACCTGTGTGGATAAAGATGATGTATCTTTTTTCGTAAAAATAGATTTAGTATGCCTATTACTTAAGGGCAAAAAATATGTCATCTCCTACTCTTCAGAAAAAAATACTTCTGAGCTACCTGTACATAAGATCATAAGCAACTATGATCGCATGCAGCTTTTGCTTAAGCATTTGCCCATTGGTGTAGATTTGTGGAATAAAGATTTTCAACTTTTTGATTGTAATGAAGCCACTCTGCATCTTTTTGGCGCCACGGACAAAGAAGATTATATTAAAAATTTCAAGCAATTTACACCTGAATTTCAGCCCAACGGTCAACGCTCCAGTGAACTTATTCCAAAGCATTTAAACGATGTTTTTGAAAACGGTTATACCAAATTTGAGTGGATGCATGTGACAAGGGACGGCGAAGATTTACCGGTAGAAATTAACATTGTTCACACGCAAAATGGCTACGAAGATATAGCCGTTGTGTATTATAAAGATTTGCGAGAAGTAAAAGCCAGCATGAAAAAAGCTGAGCAACGCCTTGAAGATATAAATAATATTTTAAACTCAGCCCCTTATGCCATCAATACGTGGAGCAAGGATTTGGTGCCCATTGATTGCAATGAAGCATCTCTCTCTTTATATGGTTTTGAAACAAAAGAAGACTATTTACAAAACTTCCATAGAGTTATGCCTCCAACGCAAAGCGACGGGCGCCGTATGGTGGAAGTTTTTGCACAGCGCTTTATGGAAGCCTTTGGTCAAGGTTATGCCTATGATGAAGGTGAGCTCATTAATATCAAAACCAATACACTCTTTCCTGTGGAAATTACACTAAAAAAACTTATGATCAATGGACAGGAAAGGGTCATCAGCTATCTTAATGATGTAAGTGTGCAAAAAGCCATGATGGCTGAAATTAAAGAAAGCCATAAGGCTTTGTCCTTAGCTCGTGATGAAGCAGAAAAAAGCTCTCAAGTGAAGGGAGAATTTTTAGCCAATATGAGCCACGAAATCCGCACACCCATGAACGGTATTTTAGGGCTTTTACACTTACTCTCTCGCACTAAGTTACAAGATAGACAAAAATCCTATGTGGATAAAATTTTATACTCAGCTGAAAGCCTACTGCGCATTATCAATGATATCTTGGACTTTTCCAAAATTGAAGCTGGCAAATTAGAAATGGAACATGTGCCTTTTTCCATGGCAGAGCTGCAAGATGAGCTACGCACTCTTTTTGCACCTAAGTTCATCGAAAAAAATATTCAAGGCGAAATTTTTAGCGAAAACGTTTTAGATACTAAGCTTATAGGCGACCCCCTACGTTTAAAGCAAGTTTTGCTTAATCTTTTGGGTAATGCGGTTAAATTTACCGAAAATGGCCGAGTAGCAGTATATATTGATAATATATCTTATGAAGGCCCCGGTAAAATTTGCTATTACTTTACCGTGGAAGACACCGGCATTGGACTTTCTGAAGAACAATGCGCACACCTTTTTGAAGCATTCACCCAAGCAGACACATCTACCACAAGAAAATATGGTGGCACCGGTCTTGGCCTCACCATTTCCAAACGCATTGTAGAAATGATGCAAGGACGCATTTGGGTTGAAAGCGAAGTAGGCAAAGGGTCTCGCTTCCACTTTAGTGCTGTTTTTGAATTAGATACCAATGCTGAGCAAAGCCCCTTACACTCTTTGGAAAAAACCTCTTCTACGCTTCCCCAATATATACAAACAGGGCATATTCTATTGGTGGAAGATAATGAAATTAATCAGCTTATTGCTGCAGAACTTATCACCTCCCACGGGCATACCGTGGACATTGCCAACAATGGGCAAGAGGCTCTTGATCTTATAAATACCTGTCACTATGACATGGTATTTATGGATATTCAAATGCCCATCATGGATGGTCTTACCGCCACACGTAAAATCCGTGCCATGGAACGTTTTGCCAAATTGCCCATCATAGCCATGTCTGCACATGCCATGACAGGTGATAAAGAAATTAGCTTAAGCCACGGCATGAATGACCATTTATCAAAACCCATTTCCCCAAAGCTTCTCTATGAAAGCATAGATATGTGGCTTAAGGCAGGAAAGGTAACAAATACACTTAGTCCAAAATAGAACTTGCCCTTTTGCCATAAGGCGTATTGACATGGGGAAAAAACACCGCTAGTCTATCTCATGAAATTTAAATTTGAGGTAGCCCATGTCTCTCGCTGATAAATGCATGCGCTCAGTGCCAGTGGAAAAAGCTGTAGGTTTTGCACTGTGCCATGACATTACTGAAATCGTGGTTAATGGCAATAAAGGTGCCATTTTCCGTAAAGGGCATATCATTACAGAAGAAGATATCCCCACACTTTTGCGAGTAGGCAAAGAAAATATCTATGCCTATGAAACCATCCCTGGTGTGCTGCATGAAAATGAAGCCGCCACACGCCTAGCCTTTGCTCTTTGCGGAAAAAACATCCATTTTTCAGATATTTGTGAAGGACGTGTTAATTTTTTAGCGTCTTGTGACGGGCTTTTATCCATTGACACACAGCAACTTTTAGAAGTGAACTGTCTTAATGAAATAGCTGTGGCCACCTTGCATACACTTCAAGAAGTAAAAAAAGGCCAGCCCATAGGCGGCACACGTATTATTCCTCTGCTCATAGAAGAAGAAAAAATTACTCACCTTGAAAGCTTAACCTCCACCCCCACCTTACAAGTTCTGCCTTTTAAAAAACCTACCGTCGGTATTGTCACCACGGGAAGTGAAATTTATCATGGCCGCATTAAAGATAGCTTTGGCCCCATTTTACAAAAGAAGTTTAAGCATTTTAATGCTACTTTTTTGGGACAAGAATTCACCAGTGATGATGTGGAGTTAACAAAAAACGCCATTCTCCAATTTAAAGAACAAGGGGCAGATATTATTACTGTAACCGGTGGTATGTCTGTGGACCCTGATGATAAAACCCCCATGTCCATTCGTCAAACGGGGGCAAATATCACCACCTATGGCGCGCCGGTTTTTCCCGGAGCCATGTTCTTGCATGCCACCTTAGGCACATCCCATATTTTAGGCTTACCGGGCTGTGTCATGTATCATAAAGCCAGTATTTTTGATATTATAGTACCACGCCTTTTGGCGGGACTCGATATAACGCACAAAGACATTGCCATGCTGGGACATGGGGGCTTTTGCTCTTCATGCACACATTGTCAATATCCTCTTTGTGCCTTTGGTAAAGGATAGACTTATTCACTGTGAAGAGTAATAAAGCGCTTCACATAGTCCATACCTCAAGGAGGTAAACAGATGATTTCAAAGACTCTTGTCATCAACGGCGTTACAAAAACGCTTCTTGTTGACGGCGATGAAAAGCTTTCAGACGTATTACGTTCACGTTTACAACTTACCAGCGTCAAAGTAGGTTGTGGTCAAGGTCAATGCGGTGCTTGCTCTATTATTTTAGATGGTAAAGTAGTCCGTTCATGCATCATTAAAATGAGCCGCGTGGCCGATGAAGCTGAAATAACCACCCTTGAAGGCGTGGGCAGCGTGGACAACCTCCATCCTTTACAGCAATCTTGGCTCTACCATGGCGGCGCACAATGTGGTTTCTGTACCCCTGGTTTCATTGTTTCTGCTAAAGCCTTATTGGATACCAATATCAATCCCACTCGTGAAGACGTGCGTGATTGGTTCCAAAAACATAAAAACGTGTGCCGCTGCACAGGGTATCAACCTTTAGTGGATGCCGTTATGGACGCCGCCGCAGTTATGCGCGGTGAAAAAACACTTGATGATATCACCTACACAGTGCCTGCCGATGGCCGTATTTGGGGTACGGGCTTCACCCGTCCGGGCTCTTTGGCTAAAATCACCGGTACCGCAGAATTTGGCGCTGATGCTGCCGTTCGTATGCCCGCCAATACTTTACACCTTGCCATAGCTCAAGCCCAAGTATCACATGCTAACATTAAGAGTATTGACACCTCAGAAGCTGAAAAAATGCCTGGCGTATATAAGGTTCTCACCCATAAAGATGTGAAGGGTAAAAACCGCATTACCGGCCTTATTACCTTCCCCACCAATAAAGGTGATGGTTGGGATCGCCCCATCTTAAATGATACTAAGGTATTTCAATATGGTGATGCCTTGGCCATTGTGTGCGCTGACAGTGAATGCAATGCGCGTAAAGCCGCTGAAAAAGTTAAAGTTGAACTTGAACTTTTGCCAGAATATATGAATGCCCATGATGCCATGGATCCCAATGCCATGGAAATTCACCCAGGCACTCCCAATATTTATTTTGAGCAAGGCTTAAAAAAAGGCGACGATACAGAAAAATACTTCAACGATCCCAACATGGTGGTTGCAGAAGGTTCGTATTATACGCAGCGCCAACCGCACCTTCCCATTGAGCCAGACGTAGGTTATGGCTATGTAAATGCCGAAGGTCAGCTTGTATTACACTCTAAGTCCATTGGTTTGCATTTACATGGTTACATGATTGCCCCAGGCCTTGGTGTAGAAATGGGCAAAGATCTTGTCATGGTACAAAATACCACCGGCGGTACCTTTGGGTATAAATTTAGCCCCACCATGGAAGCTCTTGTGGGTGTAGCAGTGCTTGCCACAAATCGTCCTTGTCACTTGCGCTATAATTATGAGCAGCAACAAAATTACACCGGTAAGCGTTCTCCTTTCTGGACCACAGTGCGCATGGCTGCTGATAAGACTACCAAAAAAATCATGGCCCTTGATGTGGACTGGACTGTGGACCATGGTCCTTATTCCGAATTTGGTGACTTACTTACCCTACGCGGCGCACAATTCTGCGGCGCAGGCTATGGTATCCCCCATATGAGCGGTAAGGGTCGCACGGTTGCCACCAACCATGCTTGGGGCGCTGCCTTCCGCGGTTACGGCGGCCCAGAAATTGAATTTGCCTCCGAATCCCTCATGGACGAATTGGCTTTGAAGATGGGTGTAGATCCTTTAGAATTACGCGCCATTAACCACTACAGAGCCGGTGACACCACCCCCACACAGCAAACGCCAGAAGTGTTAAGCTTTGCTGAAATGTTTGAGCTTATGCGTCCCAAATACGAAGAAGCCAAAGCCCGTGTGGCAGCCAATTCCACCGCCGAAGTTAAGCGTGGTGTGGGCGTAGCCCTTGGCGTATATGGCTCTGGTTTAGATGGCCCTGACAATGCAGAAGCCTGGGCAGAGCTTAACGAAGATGGCGGCGTCACCATTGGTAGCTGCTGGGAAGATCACGGCCAAGGCGCCGACGCCGGTGTACTTGGCACTGCCCATGAAAGCTTGCGCCCCATCAATATTCCCATGGATAAAATCCGTCTGGTTATGAACGATACCAGTAAGGCGCCTAATTCCGGCCCTGCAGGTGGTTCACGCTCTCAGGTTATGGTGGGTCAAGCCATTCGTGTGGCCTGCGAAATGCTCATGGACGGCATGAAAAAAGCTGATGGTTCCCTGCATGACTATGCCAGCATGAAAGAAGCCGGCCTTGAAACACGCTATCTTGGCGTGTGGACAGCCAAAGCCACAGAATGCGACGTCTTAGGCAAGGGTAATCCTTTCTCTTGTTATATGTATGGCTTATTCCTGGCTGAAGTGGCCGTAGAAGTGGCCACAGGTAAAACTAAGGTGGAAAATATGGTTATGGTAGCCGACATTGGCTCCATCAATAACCCCGTTATCACCAATGGCCAAATTTATGGCGGCCTTGTACAAGGTATTGGTCTTGCCCTTTCCGAAGATTATGAAGATCTGAAAAAACACAGCACCATGACCGGCGCCGGTATTCCTACCATTAAGGATGCCCCCGATAATATGGAAGTGCTGTATGTGGAAACCCCACGCCCAGAAGGACCTCACGGCGCATCCGGTGTGGGTGAAATTCCCCTTTGCGGTCCTCACCCTGCCATCATTAACGCCATTGCCAACGCTTGCGGTGCTCGTGTACGTCACTTGCCTGCACGCCCAGAAAAAGTATTGGCAGCCATGCCTAAGTAAAAGCTACTAAGCTATATATGGGGAGAGAGTGGTCAAAAGATACGCTTTCTCCCCTTTTTTCTCTTTTCTTCCTGTTTTAGCCTTTTTGGGGAACCGTAGATATGGATCAAAATACCTTACATCGCATTGAAGCGCATTGCACCCAAGAAGCCATGCCGCGCTGTCAGGCGCATTGCCCATTACATTTAGATGTGCGTGCTTTTATGGCAAATATGCAAAAAGGAAACCTTAACGAAGCGCGTAAAATCATGGATAGGCATATGCCCATTCCACAAATTTTAGCCTATATATGCGATCATCCATGCGAAAATCACTGTTTACGCCGTGACCTTGGAGGCTCTTTAGCCATACAAAGCTTGGAAGAACTTTGCGTGCAGCATACGCAAAAGCAAATAAAAACCTTTCCGCGCCCGCCCAAAACACAAAAAATTGCTGTTTTTGGCAATGGCCTTGCGGGCATGACAGTGGCCTATGAATTGGCCAAAAAAAGCTTTCCTGTCACCGTTTTTTATGAGGACACAGCCAAGGCTACAGCCAACACCTTTTTATGCACGCATTTTCCAAAGCTCCCTCCAGAAGCTGTACAGCAAGAGTGGGATCAATTACAAAAACAGCACATCACTTTGCAAGCAGCGCCTTTAACTGTAGACTTTTTTACCAGTGTACATGAAGATTTTCATGCTTTTTTTGTGGACGCTCATGCCGCCGCCGCCCTGTTTACAGCTTTGGGACAAGAGCCTGAGACAGGCACCATGCATATGGCACAAAGACAAGATATACATCTATGCGCCGGTGGTATGCCAGAAAATACCCCCACAGGGGAAAGCTATTTCTCCCCTGCCAAGCAATGCGGTGAAGGGCGCTGTGCGGCCCTTTCTTTAGAGCGCCTTGCCACAGGGGTCTCCTTACATGCAGGGCGTGAAGATAGCCTTGGTAAGAGTAACCTTTACACACCCTTACAAGGCATCGAGCCCCTTGCAGCCATATTTGCTCACCATGCAGAACAAGGCTACACCTTGGAAGAAGCTCGCGCAGAAGCTGCCCGATGTATACAATGTCAATGCATGCAATGCGTAAAAGAATGTGTGTATTTACAAAAATACGGTTCCTTCCCTCGAGCCTACACCAGACAAATTTATAATAATACCGCCATTGTACTTGGTGATCATAAAGCCAATAGCTTAATTAATGGTTGTATGCTGTGCGACCAATGTACAGAAATTTGCCCCGAGCGTTTTTCCATGCCTGAGGTTTGCCTTGATGCCCGTCAGCATATGGTGGAAAATAACTATATGCCCCCTTCGGCCTTTGAATTTGCACTGGAAGATATGCTTTCGGCCTCACAAAGTCCCTGTACGCTTCTTCTTGCTGATTCTACACAAGCAAAGCCTAGCCATGCCTTTTTCCCCGGCTGTCAATTGGCAGCCACGCGCGGTGATCAAGTGCTTGCCATCTACGAAATGCTTCGCAATCAAAAAAGTCTTCCTCATATACAAGGGGTGGGGCTTATGCTCTCTTGTTGCGCCATTGCGGCTCACTGGGCAGGGGAAAAAGCCTACACAGACGAAGCCATACACACCTTAAAGGAAAATTGGCGTCAATTGCAATGTCCCACGCTCATCATGGCCTGTGCTTCCTGCATGAAAATGTTCTCCCTGTATTTGCCGCATATTCCTTGTATTTCTTTATGGGAAGTGCTTAGCCCCCTTATGGCATCGCCCAAGGAGGTACCTGCCCTTGCCTGTTCTTTGCATGATCCCTGCGCTGCTCGAAATAATACAGCGTGGCAAGAAGCCATTACAAACCTTGCCACACAGCATAATGTGCACATAACTCCCCATAGGCATCAAGGTAAAACCACGCCCTGTTGCGGATTTGGCGGCAATATTTGGTGTTCTCAGCCCGAACTTGCCGCAGAAGCCACCAAAAACTTAGAGCATCTTTTATATACTGAAAATGAGCAAGACATCAGCCTGGTCTCTTGCGTTATGTGTCAAGAGCGCCTCTTACAATTGGGCAAACAGTGCTTGCATATTTTAGATATCCTTCCGGATCTTCCACCTGTGCAAGCAAAGCCCCTTGGTATATCTGCCCGTAGAGCTCAACGTGCGGCCTTGGTAGAAAAAGCGCAACAGCAGTATGACCCTCAAGACTGTTTGCCATGTAAGGATTTACGCCATCCTCAAGATACCACCTTACATATCTTTGCCGAAAAAGATGCGCACCTCTTTTTGCATATAGCACCGCAACTTCTCCATGATTTGGAGCGCCGGCATATTTTACATCAAGATGTGGCGCTTACTGTACAAAAAGTAGAAGAGCATAAAGCCTGCTTTGTGGAACAAGAAAGCGGACATCGCATTGGCGCTTATCGTCCGCGCAATGTGACCTTTTGGGTGCGCTACTCCCAAGATACCCAAGGAAAGTACCATTTGCATGATGCATGGTGCCATCGCATGCATGTGCCAAATTCCTTTCCTGAAAATGAAAAAGGATAATATATGAGCTCCTTACTTCCAAGTTATCCACCGGATGCCGGAACATGGCTGTGCCAGCGCTGCCAATGCCCTTTGGAACAAAAAAAAATGCAGGTATTTTATTTAGACAATGCTTTTGAAGTTTCTCTGCCGGCTTGTCCGCAATGCGGATTAACTCTTACGCCCAAATCCTTAGCGCAAGGAAAAATGCTGGAAGTAGAAAGGCTCTTAGAAGATAAATAAGGGAAAAAATTCGCTGTGAATCTAAGCAATACCCACACTACCTTTCCCTTGCGCCCCGGTGGCCTTGCCCTTACAAAATACGCTTTGCAGTACTGCCCATTTCCCCCCCATGCCACCATATTAGATGTGGGCTGTGGCAGCGGGCACACAGTAGCTTTTTTACGTGCGCAGGGTTTCACGGCTTATGGTGTAGATTTGGCGGCATGCGGTGCAGATATTCACGCAAAAGCGCAGCATCTGCCTTGTGCTTCTCATGCTGTGGATGGCATCATAGCAGAATGTGTACTTTCCATACTTCCTCATGCATCTCAAGCATTAAAAGAATGGCATAGAGTATGCCGCCCTCAAGGGTATTTATTACTACATGATGTGTATGAAAAAAGCCCTGGCCCCAAGGGCGTACAAGGTTTTTATTGCCAAGAGTTACAGAACATTTTACAAAAATCTGGCTGGAAACTTTGCCATGCAGAAGATTGCTCATGGCTCATTACAAAATATGTGGCGCAGGCTCTCTGGCATGGAAGTGACATATGCTCTGACTATATACAAAAAAAGCAGAACATGGGTTACGGTTTATGCATTGCGCAACACATCTAAGGAATATATATGCACCCTCTTCTCCTGGAAATTCTGCCTCAAATTCATAAAGGATATTGCTGTAGCCAATTACTTATGCAGATTTTTTTGCAAAGCGCCGGAGAAGATTTAAACAAACATCATCACCTTTTGCGCAGTATGCATGGTTTGTGTATGGGAATGGGAGGTCAAGAAGGCCCTTGCGGACTTTTGGTAAGTGGCGCCACAATACTCAGTTTATTGGCAGGGCGCGGCGCAGAAGAAGAGCGCCCTCACCCAGCTCTTATGTCCATGGTGCAAGAATATCAAGCATGGTTTTATAAACACACGCAAAGTTCAGGCCATTGTCATGAACTATTGGCTGCATTTCAAGCAGAAAAACAAGAAAAAACTCCCAATATAGGTGCTGGACATAGTTCCTGTGGGGAATTACTTGCGGCTTGCTGGGATGAAATTTGCACCATAGCAGAAAGTTATCAATTGGAGCTGGCTGTACGTCCTTAAAAGCTGTATGAATATTTTACAAAAAACGCATAGTTTATGCCCCCAATGTTTACGCACTGTAAAAGCCTATTATACCCAGCGCAGCACGGGCATTTTTTTAGAAAAAACCTGTCCTGCCCATGGGGAATTTTCTGTCCCCGTATGGATAGATAGTCCCAACACGCCTTCTTTTGAGCAGTGGTGCAAGCCTCACTCTTTTGTGCAAACCTATCCACGAAATACCTTTAGTTCTCCGGCCAAAGCTTTGGAAAAAAAGACCAAGGGCTGCCCTCACGATTGTGGCATTTGTCAAGACCATGTACAGCAAAGTTGCTGCGTTTTACTGGAAGTGACCCAGCGCTGTACCATGCAATGCCCCATATGCTATGCCAATGCGCAAGGGCAAAAAGCATCTGTGGATCCCAGTTTGGCATATATTCAAAAAAACTTACAAGAGCTTATGCAATGCGCCGGAGCTGTAAATATTCAGCTTTCTGGCGGAGAACCCACATTAAGAGAAGATCTCACAGATATCATCCGCCTTTGCCATGATGAAGGCTTTCCTTTTGTACAGCTTAATACCAATGGCTTACGCATGGCCAAAGATCAAAACTATGCGCATGCACTTAAAGAAGCAGGACTTAGTCTTGTGTATTTACAGTGGGATAGCATGCATGATCAGGCCTATGCTACCCTTCGAGGCGGTGCCTATGCGTCCATAAAGGAGCAAGCCTTGGCGCATTGTTTAGCCGCAGGATTGCCCGTGCTCTTGGTCATAACCGTGGTGCGCGGCATTAATGATGCTGAATTGGGCGCTATTTTGCAAAAAGCATTGGCATGCGGCCCCTTGGTGCGTGGTATACATATGCAACCTGTGGCTTCTTTTGGGCGCTACCCTTGGGAGCAAGGCGCCGCGCCGCGTTTGACCATACCGGAACTTTTACACAATTTAGAAAAACAAAGTGCTGGAATGCTTAAGGCATCGCATTTTCACCCGCCGCATTCTGAGCATGCCTTATGTTCCTTTAGCGCTGTTTATGAACGCCAAGCGCAAGATGGCCTCATGCCTGTGCACGAGGCGGCAACTTGCTGTCTTCCCCAAAGTATGGATGCTCCCCTTTCCTCAGCGGTACAAGCCAGAACATTTGTGGCACATCACTGGGGTATGCAAAGTGCTGCGCCGCCTACGCAAACATGTGTGCAAACATGTGTGCAAGATGATTTTGATCTTTTTTTGCAAAAAAACTCCATCAAAAATCGTTTTACCGTGTCCGGCATGGCCTTTCAAGATGCGTATTCGGTGGATTTGGCACGTTTGCGCCGCTGTCATATTCATATAAAATCCGGCTTAGGCAAACTTATGCCTTTTTGTTCCTATAACCTCACATCCCATGCTGGATTTGCCCTTCATAGAGGAAAAGAACATGCCTTATAAAAAAACATGTCCCCCCAGTGTACTCGATGCATGGTTAGAAAAAAAATTACCGCACTCTAGCACGCAAGCAGCAGCGTCTTTTTCTGAAAGGCTCAAGCAAGAACAATGGAAAAAACTCTGCGAAACCGTACTTTATGCACAAAAAAACAGCCGTTTTTATGCGCAGCGCTTAAGCGGCTTTAACCTTGTATCTCTGCAACAAGAGCTTTTTCACACATTGCCCTTCACCACCGCTCAAGATTTACATGCCTGGGAATCATTTATCTGTATATCCCTAAGCCATGTGGAGCGCATGGTCAGCTTACAAACCTCGGGTACCACCGGCCCCAGTAAGCGCATAGCCTTTAGCCAAGAAGATTTAGACGCCACCGAAGATTTTTTTGCCGTGGGCATGAGTCCCTTGATACACAGTGGACAGCGCCTTTTAGCCCTCTGGCCCGGGGCGCATCTTCCCCACGGAGTAAGTGCGCTTTTGCGTAAAGCATTGAGTAAAAATGCCATTGAAGTATTTGATGGCCATGCCGCCGCCACAGAACAAAGCCTAAGCCATGAACTTATAAGCCACAACCCACACACGGTGGTGGGCGCCCCGTGTCAAATACGTATCCTCCTTGATATACTGGAGAATCCATCCTCTAATTTACAAAAGCATTTTCCTTTGGCTCTGCGCTCCATCCTCACCAGTGGAGAAGGTTTAAGCCCTGAATTAGAACAACGTATGCAAGCCTTGGGGCTGTTTTCTTTAGACCATTACGGCATTACCGAAGCCGGCTACAGTGTGGGCGTGGAATGCATGGCGCAAAATGGATATCACATGCGTGAATTAGATCTTTTTGTAGAAATCATACAACCTCAAGACACAGCGCCCATGCCAAACGGCCAATACGGTGAAGTGGTTATCACAACACTTGGGCGTACAGCCATGCCTCTTATCCGCTATCGCACCGGAGATATAGCCAAAATACTTCCTGCCCCTTGCCCATGTGGCAGCCCTTTACGCCGTTTATCTCGCCTGCAAGGGCGCATGGTCACACAAGGCAAAACGTATAGCATTGAACATTGCACAAAAGGATATTTACATGAAAGACCTACTCAAACAACTTTGTAATATTTTACAAGAAGATAAAGAAATTGTTCTCGTTAGTGTGGTGCAACATCAAGGCTCCACCCCCCGCGGCGCCGGCTCTAAAATGCTTGTGGACGCGCATGGTCTTGTGGCAGGCACCATTGGTGGTGGCCTTGCTGAGGGGCAATGCATAGCGCTATGCCCAGAAATTTTACGTGAAAAAAAGGGAAAACTCTTACACTTTACCCTCACGGGCCATATGGCCGCGCAAAGCGATATGATTTGTGGAGGAGTGTTAGATATTTTACTCACTCCTTTATATGGCATTAAAGACGCACCCTTTTATGAAGCCTTACTAAAAGCCCTTAACACCCATGAAGCCCATGTTCTTTATCATGAAGATGCTCAGGGGCACGTACACCGCGCCCTTTACTCGCAAAATACGTGGCACACAGGCTCCTGGTCAGACAGCTCATTAAGCACAGAGCAAAAATCTTTACTTTTACAAAAACTTGATAAAAAAGAAGAAAGCACGCTCATTCGCCATGAAAACTCACAAGAGTTTTTTATAGTGGAAAAATATACCCTTCCTTGGCAAATGATTATCCTAGGTGGTGGACACGTTTCTCAACCCACAGCGCATATGGCCGCCATGGCAGGTTTTGAAGTTATCGTCTTGGACGATAGAGAAGAATTTTCCACTCCTGAGCGTTTTCCATGGGCGCATGCTACACATACGGTGCCGGAATTTCGCAATAGTTTTAACCTATGTCCGCCCACAAAAAATACCTGTATTGTTATTGTTACCCGTGGGCATATACATGATGCAACGGCGCTGACACAAGCCCTGGCCACTCCGGCTTCTTATATTGGTATGATAGGTAGTAAAAGAAAAAGGCAAGAAGTGTATGACAATATAAGCCAGCAAGGCATAGCTCAAGAGCTTTTAGCCACAGTGCATTGTCCCATAGGTTTGAGCATCGGTGCGCAAACGCCGGAAGAAATTGCTGTGAGTATTGTGGCTGAATGCATTGCACATCGCAGAAAGGTATAAATAAATATTCAATAATTTCAGCGAACTAATTTCTAAGCCTGCAGACTGTACTTGCCAAAAATCTTTTTGGCGCTTACAAGCATGAGGCACTATACTATTATTTTTTTGGAGTGAGTCTATGTCATTGAGCATTGGAATTGTTGGTTTACCCAACGTTGGTAAATCCACATTATTTAACGCCCTTACAAAAGCCCAAAATGCCCAAGCGGCAAACTACCCTTTTTGTACCATTGAGCCCAACA
>CAYJHH010000016.1:0-32018 GCA_964369995.1 uncultured Desulfovibrionaceae bacterium | reverse complement strand
AGGCGTGCCTTTCTTAAAAACGAGTGGAAACACGTTTTTAAGCATTAACTAATTAGTCGATGCTTAAAAACGTATTTTCATACGTTAATTTCTGGCAAAGCTTACTACGGCGTCAAAAAGTAAAAGTTTTATTTTCACGGGTAGTTAAGTTATTTTTCAGTGTCGACTAATTATGGTATTACCAATCTGACGGTTTACCCAAAGGACCGCGCGGGATATCTTCCCCAAAGCTGTACGCTCCCGGCCTTTGCGCTTCTTGAAGGTTTTTACGGCTAAAAGTTGTCAATTGCTTACGCAATTCTTGTATATCTATCCCTGCTTGTGGCACTATAAAGGCTTTTAAACGAGCACCTTCTTCAAGGCGCATGAGCCGCACATAGCAATTTTTTACTCCTTCTTGCTCAAGCAATAAGGATTGTACATGCTCAGGAAATACATTCACCCCCCCCACTTGCACGGCCTTATCACGGCGGCGACTATGAGTAAAAGTACGCTCGCCATGCCATGTAATATGGTCAAGCAATTCATAAGTCACCCCTTGCCCTGAAGGCAGCACACGAGATAAACATTCCACACTCTGGCCTTGCTCTGCACGCTGCAAATGCCCCAAAAGAGCAAAAGACTTTCCGGCATGGGGGCGACACCCCACAGCGCCCATTTCGGAAGCGCCATAAAATTCGCGCATCAAAAAACCACGTTCATGAAAAACGTCCAGAACTTCTGGCGGCGTTGGAGACGTGGCGGTAAGCAGACACAAAGATTCTTTAGGCGCCGTCATATGCTTAAAGGCATCACTTTCTATGAAGCGCGTCCATAAAAGGGGAATGCTCACAACTAAGTCACCTTCTTGCATATTTGAAGCCACAGCGGCAGGAAGTAAAGGCACAGAGCGTAAGGGAATACCCAATGCAAGGGGCAGCAATAAACCAAAGGTAAAGCCATACATATGGTGCAAAGGTACCGTTACAAGAGCAGATTTTTGCCCCGCCACGTAAGGCGCTATACTGCTGATTTCTTGGCGAATATGCTCTTCTTTATGCGTACAAGCTTTGGGCGTTCCGGTGGAACCGGAAGTAAAAAAAGAAATTTCACGTTCCGAATTTTGCCACAAAGCATACATTTCAGCGGCAAATTCCCCCACAGGTGCAGAAAGTGCAGCACTTATGGGGCACGTTTGTACGCCAAAAAACATGGCATAAAAAGCATCCATCACTTCTTTTTGTATATCTTCGCCTTCAAAGTCTTGCCAAGAGCGCTGTGCAAAAACATCTGGAGACTGAGCGGTTAAGCCCAAGGGAGTGCGTTTGCCCACGGCTACCTGCATCATGGATTGTAAAATGGCACAAAAAGCACGCACATCCAATGAAGGTACACGCTCCAAAGGCCAAGAAGGCACCACATCATCACATGAAGAAAAAAAAGTTTTTAACGACACGCTCTTACCTCAATATACGCAGTACGATTTTGCCTATTTTCCGTGCAAAGACACAAGCTATTTCCCATGTCTTTACAAGAAAGATACACATCTAAAGCGTGGGCAAGCATGCTTTGCCCATAATACGGCGCAAGGCATTGACCTGCTTTATGCTCTGCACTACCAGAGACAAGTACTGTGGATGGCGTAGATTGCTCAATATACGCTTTATCAAAGCCCGCACGTAAGCGAGTTTTTTGTGATGCGTCATCTTCCTGCGCAGCCTCTACACAAAAGAACACAGCCCCTTGCGCTGTATTTGTCATGTGAGGACAACAATGACTAAAGCGTGCATCGCACTCATCAATGGCCCCCACAAGCGCACGCTTGGCACGACCACTGTGCAAAAGTAAGGTTGCCGCTTGCAATGCGCCGGCAAAGGAAAGCTCAAATTGCGATACTGTTTGGCAAGAGCCGCGCACATCAAGTAAAAGAGATATGAGCCCAGCGCCCATATTATTTACAGCATGGGAAAAAGCTGTGGGCGAAGAAAGTCTGGGCTCGGCATCAAGAATAGAGTCCATAAAATCCATACTCATCACAATGCCACTATGCGCAGTACCTATAATAAGCGCTGTATCTTCGCACCCTTGCATGGTGGAAAAGGAAGTGTTTTTCGCCTTGGCGCTTTGCTCAAGGGCGCGCAATGCCGCAAGCAGCCCCATGCGTGCATACAAGGGGATGCGTCGCAGTGGCGGGCAATCGCCCCCGCGCCATGCCTTTAAAAGCGGAGCCAGGTCTTGCATATCCGGCTTTATAAAATCTTCTTTTTGCGCCTCAACACGGGGCAAGCTTTGCAGGCTGTGTTCTGCCACATGTGGCAAGCTATACACAAGGCCGGTTCCGCACACATTAAGCCATGCCATGATTACATTTCCCCTTGTTTTGCAGAATCTTTTTCAAAATGTGACGCACTACCCAGCACCAGCGCCGCATTTCCCCCGCCAAAGCCCAAGGACGTTGAAAGCGCACATGAAGCGTGTACTGCCGTACTTTGCGTGGTGGGACAAAGGCCTATGCCTGGGTCCGGCTGCTCAAAGCCCATGGAGGCCGGCACACGTCCCTGACGCAAGGCTTCCAAACACAGCACAGCTTCCAAAGCACCGGCGGCGCCCAAGGTATGACCTGTTCCGCCTTTACTGGCCCAGACAGGTATCTTTGCATGTTCTGTAAGTGAGCGTAATACAGCGCCTTCTACCTTATCATTTTCCGGTGTGGCAGTGCCATGGGCATTGATAAAGGCCATATCTTGCCATGTGCATTGCGCGCCCTGCATGGCTTCTTCAATGGCACGGCGTAACCCACGCCCTTCTGGATGCGGCGCCGTAAAGTGATGTGCATCGGCGGCGCTGCCATAGCCAAGTACATAACCTAAAATTTGTGCGCCACGCGCCAAAGCATGTTCCTGACTTTCCAGCACCAAGAAAGCCGCTCCTTCGCCTAAATTTAAACCTTTGCGACTTCCATCAAAGGGTCTGCAAGGTTCTGTGTCATAAATCATAAGTCTGGCAAATCCTGTATGCGGTACAATGCTCAAAGCATCGGCGCCGCCGCACAACACACAAGGTTCGCCAAGGGCAATGGCGTCTAAAGCAAGACCAATGGCATCGGCGCCGGAGGTACATGCATTGGCAAGTGTTATACGTGCACCATGGCTTTGCGGCAAAAGACACATGGCAAGATTACTGGCAAAGTAATCATCTTTGTCTGAAAGTGTTTGCGTAACAGAAGATACAGGCGGCGCCGTTTTGTACGGCTCAGAGCGACTATGCGCATAATCATACAAAAAGTGTAATGCAGACCCTGCCGTGGTTCCTGCCATGACGGGCATATGCGCCCTATCTTGCGCCGTTAATCCTGCACTTTCCAAAGCTTGCTGTGCAGCATATTGGGCAAGATGCAAAGTATCCTGCGCAGAAAAATGCCGCCCTTGCGGGAAAATATGAGGCGCCTTTGTATCTGCCGCAAAAAAAGGATACGCCATGGCCTCAGCACCAAGGGCGGTGGAGGCAGCAAGCTCACGTACGCCACTTTCAAGGGAAGTAAAAGCAGCATGAGGAGACGCACCCGCCGCACAAATGCAGCCCATCCCCGTTACCACAGCTTTGACGCCACATGCACGGCTCGCCTGTGTGCGCAACGATTCGGCATTTTTTTGCATAGCTTATGCCGCATCCCTTTCATCTTTAATATATTTAGCCAAGGTACGTGCAGAGACAAAAATAGCCTTAGCTGCTTCAGCATCCGCAATGGCCACACCAAAATGTTTTTCCACCAACACCACCAATTCCACAGCATCCAGTGAGTCCAAAGCAAGGCCATCTTCACCAAAAAGGGACATGTCATCTTCAAAGCTCTCTAGCGTTACATCTTCAAGACGTAATTCTTTAATCATTGCCGTTTTCAAAAGTGTGCAAATTTCTTGTTCTGTCATATTTTATCCAACCATACATTGTAAAAATTAAAAAATTGATAAGGATTTTCCACCACAAATTTTTCCAACTCTTGCGTATATTGCAAGGCATAGGGCGCAAAAACTTCCGGCTTACGATGATTTAAATTCGCCGCCACCTTTATCTCACGGCTACAGTATAAACGAGTATACAGGCCTTCTTGCACCGTAAATTGCACCACAAGTGGAGCGCCTGTTTTAGAAGCCAAGGCATAAGCTTTTATGGGAAGTAAAATATTCTCCCCCAAAAAAGGCACTGTGACGCAAGGCTCTGCACCTTGCAAAGCTGCTTCATCCATGCGCCTATCTCCCATAAGCACCACAATTTCATTGGCTTTAAGGGCCGCATGCACCGCCACCATAGCCGCCAAAGGCTCTGCGGCATTAATGGCACGCACCTGACTTTTTGCTCCCTGTGGCTGCTTTTCAAAATAGTGTTTATCCACATCTTTTGGGTCACGCCATAAAAGCACCGAAATGGGTACCTGCCATCGTTCCAGTGCCGCAAGGCCAGATTGCCATCCCCCCACATGCGCTCCCACAATGATACATCCCTTGCCCCTGGCAAGAATACTTTGCATATGCTCTTGAAAGGCTTTTTCTGTGGGTTTTAAGCTTTCTTTTTGGCTTTCAGTGTGTAGCATACGGCACAGCAACACTTGCCCAAATTGCCCAAAAAGGCGCCATGTGTGCAAAAATTTTTGCCTTTCGCTTTGCGCTTTACCAAAGCGCCTTTCAATATACGGCCGCGCTCTGCGCCGCACAGACGGCCATAAAGTATAGTAGAAAACAACCCCTTGCAACACCATTTGTGCCACAAAAAAAGCTTTATAGCGCACCATAAAGCGAAAAATTTCATGTTGAGCACGGGAGCCCAAACTGCGGCTTGACCACACTTTTTTTTCAGAAGCAGAATTTGCATGCCCTGGCGCTTTTGTAGCGCATGCAAAGGACAAAGCACGCGCTGCATGCCAAAAAACAGCCCTTGTGGTAAGCTTTGTATTCAGCCAGGTCATACGCATATTATCGCGCAAAGCATGAAAATGCGACACACGCTCCTCTGCCCCTTGATACAATACTTGAACGGCAATGCCTTTTATGGGTATATGCGCCCATGCGGCACGAACCAGCACCTCCACTTCAAAGGCATAGCCGCTTTCCTGCGTTGTTAGCGTATCAAAAAGCGATAAAGGATAGGCTCTATAGCCACTTTGCATATCGCTTACGCGCTGCCCCGTTTGTACCCACATCCAAAAACCGGAAAATACGCGTCCAAAGCGTGAACTTTTAGGTATATGCGCCGCGCTAAAATCTCTATTACCAATAATTATTGCCCTAGGGTCTTGCTCCATGGCCTTCATAAAAAGCGGTATATCTTCCGGATAATGCTGCGCATCGGCATCAAGGCTTATCATATGTGTAAAGGCTTGCCCGCTTTGGCGCGCTGCCCTTGCCCCTGCCAAAAGCGCTTTGCCCTTACCCTGATTATAAGGCTGTGTAATAACAGTCACAGGTAGATCACTGAGCTGTTGCGGCCCGGCGTCGGTACTGCCATCATCCACCACAAAAATGGGAAGCGCATACACAAGGGCGCGCTCCACCACCTCGCGTAAAGTCTTCCCGTGATTATACACAGGTATGACAATACAAGGCTTTACAAGCATGCCTGTGCCTCAGCAGCGCCCTCAGGGCTAAACTTGGCACACAAGGTACCGGATTGCCACTGTTCACGTATGGCTTGAAAAAATGGAGGATGCTCTAACAAAAGCTGCTGCGCCTTATTGAGCATCAATTGCGTCGTCACGGCGGTGGTCATAAGCTTACCTGTGGCATCAAGTATGCGGTATTCTGTTTCAAGCAAAGCGGCATCATTCCATAGCAGCGCCGTTTCCACAGTGTAGGTTTCACCGTAGTGTAAAGGGTGCTGATAATCCACATGAAAAATTTTCAGGGGCGCCACCACGCCTTGGGCAAAAAAATCTAAATAATGTATACCATAAGCTTTTCCCAAAGCCTCGCGTCCATCCTCCAACCAACTGGCATAACGCCCATGCCACATGATGTTTAAAGGGTCCACTTCTTCAAGGCGCACAGTACGCTTTATACAACACATAAGCGCAGGCACAGCACTTGCCTGTTTACGACGGCGAAAACTCATGCCCTCTCCTCCATGAAATCATGCGCGCGCAAGGCTATTTTGGCGCAAAGCACCTCAGCGCCTTGCACCATAGTGTGCACTGTGCCGGCAAATTGCCCTTCTTTACGCCCTTGCTGCACATGAATACGCAATGCGCAAGGGGGAATAATGGGCGCCATAAATTTTGCATCCTGAATATCAAATGTGTGCGCATGGCATAAAGCGCTTTCTTCCAAAAGCATTTGCACCATAAGGCATTGCACCACCGCGGGTAAAATGGGATTACCCGGAAAATGCCCTGCAAAAATGCTATCTTGCGGCGTCAATGTATACAGACACTCTGCATGATTTTGTGTAAAAACCTTTTCTGAACTTTTTTGCTGTAAAGCCTTACGCATGATTTTATACTCCCTTTGTACTCTGTATTGCTCGCAAGACCTGCTGGGGGAAACCTTTTTTGAAGAAAAGGTTTTCCCCCCGCTCAGAGCTGGCCCCTCTTCCAAAAAACTTTCATGGCGGCGGCACTTCGTGCTTATTTGATACTTTTTGGCGCCATGTAACCTTCAGAAACTCATTTTTCTGTCATAAAATTCAAAGTCAATTTTTTACCTTAGCTTTTGTCTTGAGCTTGGCTTATTTTTGTGTGCTGAAGGTTATTTCCATACTTTCACCTGCATCGCTATAAGTATACACATCACCTTGTCTTGTAATGGTATATTCTTGCTCCATTTCTTGCTGCGCATGTGTATCGCCATATAAAATACGATAATTGGCCAAAGCCACACGCTGCACCAAGGCTTTCACTTGTCCCCCAAGGCCTTCGGAAGCTGTACATTGTAAAGCCATTGCCTGCTCTGCCAAAGGCATGGAAGCTGTGCTCATCTCTAGGCTTTGTTCTTGCCACTGGCATTGCCCAAGGGTACGCCCATGTTGCGTAATAAGTGCCATACGCCCCCCCTGAGCATGTATTTCCATTCCCCCCTGCATGGGAAGCTCTGCAAGGCTGGCAAGCTTCACCGTAAAGGCCACCGCCACGGGAGCTTTTTGCCACACAGGAAGCATAGCCTTGGGCAAAGCGCAAGCGCTAACACTAAGACAAAGCACTATAACAGTGTAACGCATAACACCATGAAAAAATATAGGAACAGCATTCATGAGCATTTATCCTTTTACTTTTGCAGATTTTTTATAAAACAAAGGCAAAATCCACAAAGCCACGGGCATTTCCACCACAAGACCGGCCACAATCACTTGTCCCATGCTATGCAATGCCGGATGCTCAGCAAGCATAAGTAAGCCCATGCCCATAATGGCCGTGCATGAAGAGGTCACAATGGCGCGTTTCACGCCATACTCTTTCCTGCTTTCAAGCTCATGCGTCATGATGATACCATGATCAATGGCCAGCCCCAGCACCAAGGGTAAAGCTGCCATGGAAGCCAAGGTTAAGGCTGTTTCTGTATACAGCATAACGCATAAAATGCCGTTTATGGCCACCAGTGGTGGCAAAGCCGCAAGCAGTATATCCTTCTTGCGCGGGCTAAACAGTAGCAATAACACAAGACAAAGAGCACCCGTTATGGGAAAAAGATAACGCTCCTCTTGCAAATGAAAAAGCAGTTTTTTTTCCATTTCTTGCGCTGAAATAATCACCGCATATTCTTGCGATGGCGTATCTAAAGAAGGCGGCGTCACAGTGGGCTCATTTTGTGTATGTTGCGCACTTTGGTTCAAAAGCACAAGGCTAAAATACTGCCCTTGACCTAAACTGTTTTTACCAAGTTCCACAAAGGCTTGCACCATGGAAGCTAGGCCGGCCTCAGCAAGCAATGGCTCTGTAATGACTTGCGGCGCATTGTGAAACCATGTGCCAAAGGGAGCAAAGGTTTCTTTCGTGAAGCCTTGTGCCAAGGCGCTTTCTTGAATGTGCGCATATACATGCGGGTGACGCGCCACAAAATTTTGCCATCTTTCCATATTTTCTTGCATTTGCACGCTACTTGGCCATACACGGCTTAAAGTTTCCACCGCATAGCCCTGAGCTTGTATTTGCTGCGCCACATGCTGCGTGCGCTCAAGGGCTTGCTCTATACTCTGCCCTTGCACCACAGCAAAGCTCTGTTCTTCTTGCCCCCAAATATCACCTATGCTTTGCATATCTTCACGAATTTGCGCCACGTCTGCGCCCATGCTTTGCGGAGAAACATCCACCGGAATCACCTTCCACAAAACAGCGCTTACAAACAGCAATGCGCCCACACAAGCAAGGGCAGGCATAAAGCGCAAGGATACATCTGAAGGAGGTTCTTGCGCATGGCAAGGTTTCTTTGGCATAATTGGCGGCGTGGCAAAGCTTTCCCATAAAGGTAGTATAATAAGCGCAAAAAACAGCCCTGCCGTCAAGGTAAAAAGCGCAAAAGCCGCCAATTGACGCAAAGCCGGAATGGCAGAAAAAAGCAAGACACTAAAACCTGCCCCATTAAGCAAAAAAGCTTGAACTAAGGGGTTATACAGCGCCGCCACCACATCTGCAGAGCTTTCGCCGCGTCCGCGCGCATGACGCAATGCAAAGTGCATATGCATGGCATAATCTTCGGCAATGCCTAAAATAGACGAACCAAAACCCAAAGCAAGACCGGCTATAAGTGACCACACAAGCCCCATGGCACCCCAAGCCAAAGAGCCTGCCACCAAGGGCGTAGCTAGCAGCCATAAAGCGCCGCGCCATGAACGCACAAAAAGTACATACACCAGCGCAAATCCCACCAAGGACCAAACTAAAATACGCTGAATATCAGCTTCTATGGTACTGGCATTGGCAGCGCTATGCCTATGCGCCCCTGTGGTGATGACCCGTACCTCTGGCGGAACATGCGCTTGCAAAGCAGCCTCAAGGGCTTGCATAAGATGCGCGGCTTCTTCTGCTTGATGCATGGAAAATTGCGGGCGCAAAACTAAAAGGACATGCTTTGCATCTTCGCTAATAGCAAGCCCCGTTTGTGCATCTATCTGCCCAAAACTTGGCATGGCGGGAAAACGCGAAAAGAGTATTTGGCGAAATTGCAATGGATCATGCTGTACCCATGGCAAAGTGAATCCGCCCCACAATTGCCCCAATTGTTCGCGCGCCTGCAGGAGCGAAGTGTGCACAGCATCTTGTTGTACTTGGGCTTCTAAATAGGCTAAAGCTTGCGCATCTGTGAGCGCTGGGAGTAAAGCCATAAGCTTTTGCGGATGCAATGGCGGTAAAGCCGTGGCATGGCTTACAAGCTCTTGAGGCAAGGCCGCAAGTACCTTTTGTGCATAGGCCATCAAAGCGCCAGTGGAGGGGGAGGAGGATGTGGATGTGGAAGCGGGCAAAGCATGTGCAGCACTGGAACGTGCCGACGCTGGGTGAAAAGAAAAATCTAGGAGCAATAAACGCGTAAAAGGCGCCATGTGCAAGGCTTCCGCCATGCGTACCAACTCCGGGTCACTATCAGGAAAAAACGAAAGCGTTGACATATCCGTGTGCGAGCGCATGGCTCCCAAAAGAGCCATGACCCAAAGCAAGCAAAACAGCGCAGCCACAAGCACACGATGGCGCACAAGAAATATATGGCTGTGTCGCACAAAATTTGTCAGGAAAAACACTACTGGTCTTCTTTCTTACTGTGTTTTTACTGGGCAATACCAAAGCAAGGCGCAGGCAAGGCTTGATTACGCTTAGGCTTGGCAAAAGTTATATGCATGGTATCGCCGCTCTTTTCGGTAAAAAGTAAGGATTGCACCCCGTCTAGCGAAGGCAAAAGCTCCACTTCAAGGCTTGCAAAAAAGTTCTGCTTTTGCCGTGGACGCAAGAGTAAAAACATACGCCCCCGAGATTCACGACTTTTTATGGTGTACAGCTTTTGCAAAGCCTGAGGTTGCACCTGTACCCAAGCGCTCATATGTTCGCCCACGGTTTTTAAGGCCATGGCTTCGGGGCCAGAGGCAGGTTTCGCTGTGTGCACGGCGCCATTCCAATGATAATTTTTCCCGCCTATGGAGGCAAAACCCGATGATTGCGGCGCGGTATAGGCCCACACAAGGCGCTTTGCTTGCGTTTCGCTTTCCTTTTGCACACACATATAGCCTTGAGCTTGTAAAGGCTGAGTCAGCACAGAAAGCTTTTTCTCTTGGGTAAAGGTGGTATACAAGCTTTCGGTGGACGCCGTACGCTGAGATAGGGTTTGCAATAGGGAATGAACATCTCCCCCTGTATTGCCCCCTGCATTGTCCTGTACTAGAGTTCCTTGGATCTTATTCCCTTGGGCCGTGGCAATGCCTAGCCACAGTTGTAAGGTCAAAGCAAAGATGACAAAAACAAAACCTTTCTTAGCCATGCGTCCTCTCTTCCACAAAAATTTTCAATTGCGCTGTGGCTAAGCAAGTATTATTGCAAAAGAGTTTTCCTTCCACCACGGATATTTGCCCCATGCTAGTGGTACAGCGTACGTACATATGCAGCGCATCGCCCACTTGAGCCTTACCCAAAATGCGCACATCTTTTAAAGCGGCTAAATAGCCCAGTGAAGGCTCTGTACTTTCTGTACCCTCTTGCACCGTAGTATCTTGTAATAGGCCCAAAGCGCCTGCACATTGGGCAAGCATTTCGGCAAAGGCCACAGATTCCAGCTCTCCATACTCATTGACGAAAGGATTTCCCTCTCGCACAAGATAATGCCCTAAAGCATAACTACTTGCCGGCCAAGCATCTTCACCGTCAAAATGTGCCAATGTATCAGGCAGTTCTACACTATCCACCAATAAAAAGGGCGGGCGATGCGGCAAAAGACGTGTTATATCCCTAGCCACACCGCATTTTCCGCCGCCAATACATGTATCCGTCATAGGCCTATTACTGCATGTTGCTAGCAACAATTTGTTTATCAATACTGTTACGTAAATTGTTCACCCAGCTATTATAATTGGGATGAATGGTTTCACTAGCGCCATTATACTCCATATTACTGCTTGACTTGTACAAAATAGAATACGTGGAAGTAGTATAAGGAATATCCACAGCAACACTATGCTTACCACGCACTAAAATTTGTGCTTCAATATTCCCAGCACTCACTTCACGTGCTGTCCATCCTGCGGTTACACAACCGGCAACAATGGCTTTGCGCACACTTTCTTGTGACATGGCTTGTTGACTTGCCGTTGTAATGGTAAGGTTTTGCAAATTAACGACTTGAGCACCAGGGCGGCAACCCATGGCAAAAGTGAGCAACACCAACACTGACAACATCACGAGTTTTTTCATAATCATCCTCCTTGAGCGTATTACCTAACTTTGCATATGCGTTGCAAAAAGAGCACGTACATGACGCATCATAGCCCTATGCGGTAATGTTTCTTTGTAAAAATGTTGTGGAAAAACAGGCTCCAGTAACTCCATATTAATGGCTTGCGGTGCAAAGAGTTTTGCCCCCTTGGGAAAAACCCGCCACGCATTATAAATAATCATGGGTACTACGGGTACCCCTGCTTGCTGCGCAAGTAAAAAAGCCCCGGTGTGAAATTTTTGCAAGGAGCCATCCTTACTGCGTGTGCCTTCAGGGAAAAAGACCACTGAAGCCCCTTCAGCCAAACGCTGTACACAAAGACGCGCCACCTCTTCTGCCGGCAAGCTTTCAGCATCCACATAACCTGCAAAGCGCATCACAGGGGCAAAGAAAAAAAGTTTCTTATACGGCCAAGACTTGCTCACAAGGCAAAGATTTCCTTGTGCTTGGCTTCCTAATAAATACAAATCTAAAAAAGATTGGTGATTTACCACCAACACGCAGGGCCCTGTGCGCATAAGCGCCTGTGCATTTTTCACATAGACTGGCATCCACGGGCGCAATAAAAAAAGCATGCCACGCCCATACAAAGACACATAGCGCCGTGCTGCTGTTTGCATCCATACAGGGCGAAACCCCATAAGGGAAAGTGGACTCATGAGCAAAACAAAGACAAGCCCCACCGGCAAAATGCACACTGTCCAAAATACAAAAAGAGCCGCCATGATGCAAGTTTTTACAAAACTTGGGCACTCACAGTCGGCTCCATATCTTTCTTGCAAAGCGACTTGCGGCACGGTTTTACTCGTGTGCGGGAACAACACCCGCATGGCGCTGCTCTGCTATATAAGCATAAATATCTCCAAGGGTTTGGATTTGTGCCAAAGCTTCGCGATTAGGTATCTTAAAATTAAAGGCCTTTTCAAGCACAATAACCATATCCACAATATCAAGACTATCTAAGCCAAGATCATCGCGGATATGAGCGTCATCATGCATATCTGCGGCATCAAGTTCAAATTCTGCCACCAAGGCGCTATTCACTTTTTCTTTAATACTTTCGTTAGTCATGAGAAACCTTTATATATTGTAAAATCTGTCCATAACGAGACTACACACACACCCTCCTAACGCAAAACAGTTTTTTAGTAAAGGTTTTGTTTTTCCTTGAGCATCTGCTTGTAAAGATGCAAAAGAACGAACATAGTTCAGCGCAGGTAAAAGCGGATCGAGCTTTGTAAGCCCCAAGGTGGGGGCATATAGGGATTTTTGTAACAGGGCAAGGCTTGCTATACTTTCCAAAGCGCCGCACGCCGCCATGGTATGCCCCATATGCCCTTTAAAAGAATTCACCGGCACATGATGCCCAAACACACGCATAATAGCCTCAGCTTCAGCGGCATCTCCTTGCAATGTGGCTGTGGCATGGGCGTTCACATAAGCTATATCTTGCGCCCTTAACTTTGCAGAATGTAGAGCTTCTTCCATACAAAGCTGCATGGTATCCACATCTGGCTGGGCAATATTGGCAGATTGCACCGTGGCAAAGCCCAAAATTTCCCCATAAATGGTGGCCTTACGCGCCAAAGCACTTTCTAAGCTTTCTAAATAAAGTACCCCTGCCCCTTCACTGCACACAACACCGCTACGACGCACATCAAAAGGCAAGGAAGCTTCTTCTGTATTCGTGGCATGGCTTGCCGCCCCAAGGCGATCAAAGGTGGCAGAAGTTAAAGGATGATACTCATCACTGCCCCCGCACAGCATGGATTGCTCTTGCCCCGCTAAAATACTTTCATAGGCTAGCCCCATGGCTAAAAGACCAGAAGCACAGGCCGCAGAAGGCGCAAGCACACGGCCACGCACATGACAAGCCAATGCCACATTGGAAGCAGCGCTATGACTCATTACCTTAAAAAAAGCTGTGGAACGTACATTTTCAACGCTTTTTTCTTGTAAAAAAATAGCAAAAAAATCATGCAAAGCTTGCGTACTGCCCAGGGTAGATCCCAATGCCAACCCCATGCGCGGGCGCTTTTGCGTAAAATCTGTGTGCGTAGCTTCCACCCCAAGCCCCGCCTGCTCTAAGGCTTCCCATGCGGCCAATGTGGCATATATGGACATGGGTGACATGGAGCGGCGCAGCTCTCGCGCTATGCGTTTTTCTTGCAGCTTTGGCACCATACCCGCCACAGAAACAGCAGAGCCGCCAATGTCATATGCCTTGTCGGTTAAGGCAGCACCTTGCATAAAATTGGTAAGGGCATGTTTGCCTTGCTCTACACCGTTCACCAAAGCTTGCACCCCCTCCCCATAAGGAGAAACTGCCCCCATTCCCGTAACAACTACCCGCGTGCGCATGCGCGAAACTCCTCTAAAACCGTATCATGCCCAAGGCTAAAGCCCACAGCCAAGGCGGCACTGATAATGCCCCCAAGCACACCGGGAAGTAAAATATTTTGCCCTGCCAAAAAGAGCCCTTGTAAGCGTGTGGCGGAAAGTAAGGGCATATCTTGCAAGGTGTGCTGTATGCCGTATAAAGACCCCGTGCCACCTGTGACCCAATGGCGCATGGTGCGCTGGGTGGCGGCATCCAAAACTTGCCATTGCCCGCGCAAGGGAGGACAGCGCTTTTCTGCCAAAGCTATGAGCTCTTGCACAGCTTTTTCTTTATAGGCTTTATACTCCGCCTCTGAGAGAGCATCCGTGGCTCCTGGCGATAAAAAACGCATGACAATAAGTGGCAATGATGTTTTTGCCTCATTATGCCTGCTTTCAGTGGCAGGGATTTGAGGGTAGCCCGTGCACATATATAAACCAGACTCTTGCCCCTCTGCGGAAAAAATAGTGTCGGCATTTTCTTCATGCTCTTTTGTAAGCACATAAATACTTTGTCCGGGCTCAAAAGCTGTTGTTTTTGCAAAAAGCATCAAGGCCGGTAATGTTTCCGGCATATCATGAACATGGGTATAAAAAGCCGGTCGCAAAAGACCTTGCGGCAAAAGATGGTGTAATTGTTGTGGATGTCCCGTAAAATAGCATTGATCGCAGGGTATCAGCGTGCCATCTTCAAGGCGCACGCCCTGCACACCTGAAGCTTTTTCACCTTCAATGCCCACCACATGACTTTTACACTGTACACGCACATTATAGGCCTGTAACGCTTGCAACAAGGCTTTTACCAAGGCTGCGCCGCCCCCTTTCCACGTACCGCAAGAATGAAAATACGGTCCGGAAACCAATGCATAATGCTCCCATGCCCCTTGAGAGGGCGGCGTACCGTACAAAACACAGCGCGCCATGAGCATGGTTTTAAGCCTTGCAGGCAAGGGCAAGGCCGCAAAGCGCTCTTGCACACTTTGCTGACTGCCAAAATGCATGGTAGGATCTTGATATAATGTTGGGTTTGTATAAGGAGATTGTGCAAGTACGGCATCACATGCGCCCATAAGATGCGTCATGGCTGACACAATATCTTTCTCATGGGGAAATTGCCGTGTTATACTTGGCAATAACTCCGCCCCACTTTGCAAGCTATACTCGCTGCCATCTTCAAAGAAAAAGCGCTCAAGGCTATTTGCGTCATAAAATTCTAAATACTTCTCAAGGTCAAGGGCTTTGAGCCAAAGGCGCAATATGCCCCCTTCCCCTATGCCGCCCCCATAGTGAAAGCCTGTATCAAAAGCTAAGCCTTGACGTTTAAAGCCCGCCAGTAATGGCGCAGGAAAAGGGCCTGCTTCAAAAATATGTACCTCATGCCCCTCTTTAGCCAGTAACAAGGCCGCCGTCAGTCCTGTTACGCCGCTTCCTACAACACATGCTTTCATGAATAACGCACCACTAAACAAGCATTACTGCCGCCAAAGCCTGCAGAATTACAAAGCATAAGCTCCGGCGCTTTTTCTTGGCGCTCTGTTAATATATTCAAAGGCATATCATCACTGCCCTGTGCAGGGTCTGCTTCTGTAAAATTATACGTAGGCGCCGTGAAGCCTCGCTCTGCCATAAGCGTTGCATACACCACTTGCGCTGCGCCGGACATCCAAAGCTCATGCCCCGTTAAGGCTTTTAAGGCCATAATGGGCGGGCATTGCGCACCAAAAACACGGCGAATATTGGCAGCTTCTGCGGCGTCCCCTCGAGGCGTGGCTGTGGCATGGGCATTAATAAGGCTAATATCTTGTGCCTGCACCTTGGCGTCACGCAAAGCCATGTGCATGGCACGCGAAAGGCCGCTATGACTTGGTAAAACAAGCCCTTCGCCATCTGCACTACAGCCAAAGCCACAAATTTCGCCTAAAATTTTTGCTCCGCGCTTTTGCGCCAAGGCATAATCTTCTAGCACCAAAGCCGCCGCGCCGCCGCTAGGCACTAAACCATCACGGCTCACATCAAAAGGGCGTGAGGCAGTATGCGGGCTATCATGACGTGTGGAAAAGGCTCCAAGGCCATCAAAAGCACTGACAGCGCTCCACCCAAGCTCTTGCGCCGCACCGCACAGCACACGATCCATGCGTCCAAGGCGTATGGCATCAGCCGCCATGCCTATGGCATAAGCGCCACTGGCACAAGCTGCGCTTACCGTCCATCCTGCGCCTGTATTTCCAAAAAGAACATTTAAATTCATGGTAATGGTGGAATTCATGCACTTAAAAACATGTCCACTACCCATACTTTCCGTACTGCCACTTTGGCGTAAAGCTTCTGCTTGCTCCAGTACAGGTATGGCACAAGAATCATTGCCAAAAATAAGAGCTGTGCGCTCATTGGTCATATCTTGCGCAGTAAGGCCAGCTTGCAAAAGAGCGTCCATGGCGGCGCTATGGGCTTGAATGGCAAAATCCGGCATGCTTTTGCGCTGTTTTCGGCTAAGATATTTTCCTGCATCAAAGCCATCAATACAGCCCGTTAGGCCACTGCGCATACCTTTTTCTAGGCGCTGGGCCTCAAAAACAATACCCGCACGCCCTGTGTATAATGATTGAGCAATACTTTCAGCCGTAAGCCCAAGAACGGAAACAGCCCCAACGCCTGTAATGGCAACTTTATTCATGCTTTACTCACATATAGAGCCCGCCGTTCACGGCAAGCACTTGTCCTGTTATATAACTGGCACCTTCAGAACTTAAAAAACGCACACAGGCGGCCACTTCTTCCACTGAGCCGGCACGCCCTTGGGGAATATATTTGGCATGTTCTGCCATATCGAGATGCTCTGTCATGGCGGTGGCAATGAAGCCGGGAGCCACGGCATTCACAAGCACATTACGCCGTGCTAATTCCCGCGCTAAAGATTTTGTGGCTCCAATGAGCCCTGCTTTAGCCGCTGAATAATTTACTTGCCCTGCATTACCGCTTTGCCCTGCTGTGGAAACCATATTGATGATACGCCCTGTTCTTTTGCGCATCATGAGCGGTACAACTTTACGCGTCACATAAAAAAAGCCGTGTAAATGCACATTAAGCACATCTTCCCACTGTGCATCTGACATGAGCCCAAAGACGGTATCTTTTGCATAACCTGCATTATTTACTAAAATATATGGTGTTTGTTCTTGTAAAAGTGGCTCAAGGGCAACATGAACAGCATCTTTATCACTCACATCAAAGGGAAGAAGTGTGCATGCGCGGCCAAGATTTTGAATTTCTGTAGCAACACTTTGAGCAGAAGTATGATCTGAGCGATAATTCAACCAAATATCAAAACCATCTGCTGCTAAACCTAAAGCCACCGCACGCCCAATACCTTTAGCACCTCCGGTAACCAATGCTATTTTTTCCACAAAAACTCCTTTTTACCTGCAATACAAAGCATGAAAAACATATGATTATAAAGAATGTTACAACACAACCTTTATAACTTCGCCCTGCATTGTGTAGAAAAGTACAAGAAAAAGCAAGACGAATTCCCCGTACATTTTTTTTAACAGCGCCCTATTGCGTGTTGCACGAAAAAACAACTCATGTGACATATTGGTATACTAGAAGCTCTTCAAAATACGCTGTCACGTAATTCTACAAGGGCTTTTGCATAAAAATTTAAAAAACGGCCAAACGCCTCTAAATGTCGGAAAAAACTGACCATTTCATCTTACCCTAGGGCTTTTGTCATGCCTTCATGCAAAAGCCCAAATACATTGAAAAGCCTTTGTATTTATACTGCTAAAAGTCATATCTAAAGGTGGCGTTCAGCATATGCCTGTTTCGTGTTCCGAGGCTTGTAAGGTATAATTTAAGCCCACGCTCACGCCATTATCTGCATGAGCAAGGTCAAAGCCTACGCCGCCATTGAAAGCAAAGCCATCCACATTGGTGGTTTCTTTTTCTATGGTGGCATTTACGCCAGACATGCTTGCGGAGCTCTTGGCCTGCAAGTCGCCGGCGTTTAAGCCGTTTTCCTTGTCATGTATGTTTACGGCTGCCGTTACAGCATGCATGGCACCACGGGCGCTGACCGCGGTCAAGCCTGCCTTCGAGCCATCAACCATTATACTACCACCGCTTGCCAATGTTTGCGGCGTAGCAATAAACAAAGCCACCGTCACGCCAGTACCCCAAGCATACCCACTTTGGATAAAAAGATTTTCGGCATAAGCTCTGTCACCCACGCCAAGCACAGTGTAAAAATTTTGCTCAGTTATGATATACCCATCAATGCCACTTGACAGATTATGCAAAAATGCAGCGGAAGCATTGGCAATATTATTATCAAGATGAGCATTTGTGATGCGTAAAGTACCGCCGCCAAGTGTGGTATTACCCATAGCGGTAAAGGTGGTATTTTGCACATTGGTATTGCTTGTGTTTGTAAAGTCAACATTTAGAATAGCATTACCTGTAATAATAACTGTACCACTATGTATTAACCCACTTGTAATACAACCATTTTGAAAATTTAAAGTGCCATCATTAATCACACCACCTTGCACAAGCACATTATTGGCAGCCCCTTCTCCAGTGAGGGTAAGAGTGCCAGAGTTATCCACATCACCCTTAACACCGCCAAGGATTGCAGTTTTTCCTGCGGCAAAGTCACCGGCATCGATTACTGTACTATTACTACCAAGCACCACATTGTCTGGTAAGCTTGTACCATCTAGAATCTCTTTTAAATAGTTAATGCTTAAAAACGTGTTTCCACTCGTTTTTAAGAAAGGCACGCCTGCTCCAAATACCCCTTCGGGGCCACCGGAAGTAAATTCCGGCTTATTTTACGCGCGGCAAGCCATGCCAAGGGCATGTCTTGAGTAGTCGACATCTGAAAAAAGCATTTCTTATGTCTAAAGATTGCCAGAAAACGTATTCCATACGTTTATTTCTGGCAATCTTTATTACGTTATTTGACTTATAAGTTCTATTTTTACTGATAGTTAAGTTGTTTTTCAGTGTCGACTAAATAGGTTGTACTGGTGTTAATGCTCACGCCATCAAGCTCAAAGGTGCCGCTTCCTGTAACGGCGTTCGTTTTAAAATTGCTTAAGAGCGTATTATAAGCAGTATATTGCATTCCCGTAAAGCCCACGTTTTTCGAGGCAAGATTACCGTCATTGTCGAGTTTTTGTTGTACAGAGCCATTAAAAGTATATGCTCCGCTTTGCTCAAAAGTACCAAAGTTTGCGGCCTTGACAATGAATTCCCCCTCTGTACCAGTGGTAAAAGTGGCGCCGCTAGCTACATTCAAACTAGCGCCCGACACATCCAAGGTTCCTACATTCACGCTTAAGCCACCACTTACGCCAACGCTGATATCTCCCGTAGTGACGGTTTTCCCCGCCGCATTCACCACAAGCGAGCCGCCGTTAACCGTGGTGGCACCTGCAATGCTTTCCTAAAAGATGGTGATGCCGCCTGTAACTGTAGCATCTTTTATAGCTTTTAGCATTGCGTTATATTTGCCCGTGGTTACTTGTTAGCAAATTATTCATAGAGTAACACATTCTTTGGTCGAAATAACGCTAAACCTTTGGGCATATCGTGAGGAACGAACAAAAAATGACCTTTTTAATGACCTGTAAATAAGATTTTTTTCTTTCTGCACCTTTTTTGAGGAAAAAGCTAAAAAAATAACTGTCGTTAACTATTTGTAATAGTAGTATAAAAAATTGCATTTATGTTTTTATACAATTTATTTCACTTTTTCTAAAATTACGCTTGACAAACACCCTCCTTTCCCATAGATTGTCTTTCTGGTTGTTGCACAACCGCATGTCGCGGGGTGGAGCAGTTCGGTAGCTCGTCGGGCTCATAACCCGAAGGTCGTAGGTTCAAATCCTGCCCCCGCAACCAAGAAAATCAAGCCCTTACGGTGAAAACTGTAAGGGTTTTTTCTTTGAAAAAAGTGCTTTCCTAACCTATTCCTAACCTAGCTTTAAAAGCTAAAATCCTTTATGATAAGCATTGATGCGGCTTTACTGTGATTAATACAGCTTTATGCAGGAGTAAACCAAAGCTGCATTTGAGATGTTAGTATTGCGTTAGTAAAGCTGCAAAAGAGTTAGGTGAGTGTTTTTCCATAAGCGTAGCTTCAGGTAAAACAACTTTCCTAACCTTTTTCCTAACCGCATTTCTAACCATTTTCTAACCAAGCTACGGCATAAGCTTTTTACTGAGGTAGCACACATGGATAAACAGACACTAGATGCACACGTAAACAAAGCGGTATATCAGCTCTTCAGAGATGTCGATGGTGACTATATGAAGACGTGTTTTGCCTTTTTTTCTCAATAGTGCATCGGACTCTTACTTGGTAGTGCAGAAATATTAACTCTCCTATTGCTAAAACCACAAAAAAAGCTTATGCGATGATTATCAGAAAAACGATAATACGCAAAAGGAGAGCATATGAATTCTGAAAAAATTACACAAACCGATGTGACATCTCGAGGTATTACGATTTTAACACATTTTACTAAGGTCGAAAATCTCCCTTCCATTTTACAGCATGGGTTAATTTCACGCTCTGAACTTGAATTAAATGAACACACTTTTTCCCATACAGATGATTTACGACTAGATGGATATACTGATGGCACATGCTTATCTATTTCGTTTCCCAATTACAAAATGTTTTATCCATCAAGAATGAAAGATCAAAAAATAAAATGGGCGGTAATACTTCTTGATGCAAGCGTCTTATGGGAAAAAGATTGTGCTTTTTTTCCGAGTAATGCTGCTTGTTCTGAATACCGACTTCATCCTATTGAAACGTTTAAAACTATAAATGCCTTTAACAGGCTTTTTGAGGAACAAGAGAAACAAGTTATCACTTGTTCAATTTCAGGAGCAGTTAAAATCAGAGAAACCTCTAAACTCCCAGTATCATATCCTACAAACCCTCAAGCTGAAGTTATATGTTTTGACACAATAGCCCCTTCATATATAAGAAAAATATTTTTTGAAGATAAAGCGAGCTATGAACATATCCAACAATCAAATGCAAACATACAATGTGAGATAGAACCTCAAGCCTTTTTCCCAAGAATAGACTATGGATTATGGTAACAAAATAATTTTACAAAACCAGCGGCGTAGGAGGTCAACATGGCCACAAGACCAATATTTTACCCTAACTTAAACTCTGAAGAAATTAATATTAATTCCTTGGTCAAAAAAAATAACATTGATTTTGAATGGTTTCCAGGGTTTTCAGTGACGCAAAAGCAAAAATCAATTAAGTCTCTCCATGAGAGAGCGTTATCAGAATTACCTATAAAAAATCCACTCGAAATTTCAACAAAGTCTGAAAACACACTAGGCATCGCACTTAGTGCGTTCAATTTGAGCATAAGGAACGAGGAAAAAAAAACTCTATATACCGTTGAATCAACATTTCAATCTTGCAAAGTTTTTGAAGGCGGAGGGCCGTTCACTGACATAATCAAACTACCATCCAATAAAGCCAAAAAAGATTTACGACTTAAAGAAAATGGGCGACTTAAATACTTTCTCTATAAGGGCATAAAATGGGATGCAGATAATACCACTGCATTCTATGACTGGATATACTTAAACTTTCTTATTAGAAATAAAAATTTGGCAGATGAGGTGCTATTGTATGATGCTTTTACAGATATTGAGTTCAACCCAGAAAAATCCTTAAATTGTCAAGCTCACTCTGTTGCTCTGTTTCTTGCACTATCTTGTTCTGGCATGCTGCAAAAATATCTACAATCAGAAAAAATTTTTAAATCTTTATATCATCCACAAGCGACATATACTAAAATAAAGCTACCTTAAAAAGTGCCGCCATTCAGTTTGATACAATTTGACGCGCCAAACCACTCATGAGCGGTTGCTAACATCTCAGGCGAAGGATTATTGCAAAAAACAACTAAGTTTTCCTTCGCCCTTGTGCAACACACATAAAAAAGTTTTTGAGTTCTTTTTAAAACATTTTTATTTATTCTTGGATGATTTTTATTGAAAAGATAGTTAAAATTGTAATTAGACCACTTGCCATTATCTAATATTACTAACACATTATCAAATTCTGCGCCTTTAACTTTGTGCTGGGTAGACAAAGCACTATACCCTTCAAGATATTGATATAAAAATTCAAATTCCTCAAACTTTAGTTCACAAACTCTTTTATAAAGATAATCATTGCTTGATATAAATGAATTGAGTCTGTCATCTTTAATACATAGCCCACTATTATGTGCACACTCTATTAAATAAAAAATTGACTTGTTATCCCTTATGGATTTCATATGCTCAATTTCTTTTTTAATTTTTAATTTATCCTCTGAAATTTGTATTTTAAAACTAGTTTTTTTTATAAATTCATTAAAGTTATTATGCTCATAGTCATAAATTATTGAGCTAATTTTGTATAAATGCCGTATTAAAAAATCCCTTTTTGATGGTCGGGTATTTTTTTCATCTTGTTCGCTTTTATCAGCTAACATACTATCTTTTGAGAAAAATATTTTTTTTACTTCGGCACAAGTTTTACTTTTAACCAATTCAAATATTTTCTTGTTTTCTTCATTATCCAAAAATATATCTAAATGATGCCTGCCATTTAGTGTTTTATCTCTTGCTTTTGACCTAATCCATTGTACATTTCTCATAGCTTCTTCGAATTTACAACTCATATCAATCTCGATATCACATTCAGAAATATATTTAAAAAAATCTGTTTTTAATTTTAAAACTGGGTCGTTAGCATATATATCCAGCAATTTATCAAACTTAGCTTCATCGGCAATGAGATTATGCGTCAAACGCAGCTCTTTTGTCTTAGTTGCATTTGTAAAGTCCCACTCATTAAAAATGGTATGTTTTTTAAGATTTTCTAAATTGCAATCTTCACCATATATAAAAGATATTGTGCCTTTTTTTATAGTACCATTTAGCATATTAGGAGCATTCAAATCTTCAGAAGGTTCTTGGAGTAACGGGGTTTCTTCAGCATCTGTTCTAATTTTATTTGCTAACTCTATAACATTTTGAGGGTTTCTTCTATTTTGATTTTTTATAACTTCATGAATGCAGTCATATTTTAAATAGTTATATATATCGCCAACTCCATCATCGTAAATAGATTGCATAGCGTCACCAAAAAATCCAATAATATTCTCTTTTTTACTATTTGCAAGAAAACACAATAAAATCTCTACCACTAAAGGAGACGTGTCCTGATACTCGTCTACAAAAATAAAATCATATTTATCTTTTAAAATATTACATAATTTAATGTATTTCTTATACATTTGATGAGCAAGAATAATTACCTCATCATGGGATACAACTCCGTCAGTTATTTTTAGATATTCTTGATAAGTAATATCTATTTCGTCATAAAAATCATGGGATATAGGTACTTCGCCATGATACTTAATATCAATATTTTCATCATTTACACTAGTTATTAAGGTCTCACGTAATTCACTTTGAAAGTGCGAAATATTTTTCCATAAAAATTCATGGATAGTAGATACTGTCAAGTTTGCATTTGCACCTGAAACTCTTTCTTGAATTTCGCGCACTGCCGCATTTGTATAAGTTATACATGCAATTTTAGCTAATGGGTTGTTTTTAAGTATAGAATTTATTACAGCTACCAAAGTATAGGTCTTTCCACTCCCTGCACCACCACTCAACAAAAAGTTATTTTTATTTTCTATATGATTTAATATTTCTGTAAGTTCACTCTTTAATTGCCCTGTAACCATTCTAATCCCTCTCGAATGTAAGCTGGCACATCCCAATTTGAAAAATTCGCATCACTATTGAGTAAAATATCCATAGCAAGGGATGTTTTTTTGTCTACACACTCTTCCCCCAATTCATAAGCATCGGTTTTTTCATCAGCAAATTTTTTAAAATTCTTTAAACTTGGAAATAGTAGTTTTTCATTGAAAAAATTTCTATTTATATGGAAAAAAGCATCTTCAAAACTCCTTGCATGGTATGAATTCTCAAGAGACTGATATGCAATCATCAAGTTACCACTTTCATTAAAATCCCATTCCTTACCTTCTTTAGAATCAATTGCCATAAGAATTTTTTCATTACATTTTCTGTCTTTAATTTCGCCGAGTGATAACTTTCCTTCGTTGATAAGGCATGAAAAAAAATGCTTCAATGAGGCATTACTTGTTTCTAATCCATCTCTTACCCTGCAAGCAGCACCTTCTCGTATCGAGTCTATATCAGTAATAACTAATGTTTTTATTCCCAAAAACTGAATAAATTTGTCATATATGTGCGAATAGTTACCAACTTCTACAACAGAAATATGTTGTGATAATAAAGGTAAGTAATCGGCATTTTTTCCGCATAACTCTAGGTCCATTTTTTTCATAATAGCAGGAAGAAGAATTCTTTCCGTATCTCCCTCAATTAAAATAATTTTATCAGCGAAAAAAACTTCTGACCTATTTAATGTCAAATATTGTTTTAAAAATTTATAATGATTTTTATTTTCATCTCTTTCTTTAGCATAGTCTATTTTTAAGCTTTTCAAATTTCTCGATTCAATGCTATATCCATCTTTCACAAAATACTTTATATCATCAAATTCGCACTCAGAAACAATATGCGATGAATGAGTAGTCATAATCGTCTGCAGTTTCAATAATTTTCCATTTGGCAACATTCGCTCAATATTCAAATGTTCCTTAATGTTTTTTATAAAAACATACTGCATTTGAGGGTGCGTATGCGCTTCAGGTTCTTCAATAAACAATATATTTATATCTGATTCTTTCTCATTTAAATTTATTTTTTTAAGTTCGCAAAGCGCAATTTCAATTCTGAAGATTATATTAATAAGGTTAAGATATCCTAATCCATTGTACTGCTCTGGCAACGCATAGTTTCCATTATCAAAACTTTTATAAACAACAGTTGTACCGTTTTCAATCAAATTTGAAGCGTCTATGCTTGAAACTATATCTATATTTGTTTCTTTATCTTTTATCCCACCAAAACGTAGTATGCTATTTTTTATCTTTGAAAAAATATTTTCATATATATTACTTAATTTGTCATCAGTTTCATCTATTGCTTTTTCTAACGTAAAACTAGCATCAGTATTTTTTTCCCCACCTGTAATGTTTTTATAGTAATCCCTAGAAAGACTTGATAATTCAACTGATTTACTATTTCCAACATTCCTTTTTGCATGTATTACTTTTACTGATAAAATTCTCTTTAAAATATTTTTATCAATTATTTCAATAAATATATCTTTCTTTAAAGAGTTACTTTTATAATCATATAAAACACTAAATTGCGAAAATTTAAAATATTTAACATGATTCTTTTCAAGAAATTCTCTGAACAAGTATTCATCATTTTTTTCTGTTTTTTTATCTTTTTTGTATATATTAAAGTCATTATATATTACTGAAAATTGCTCTACATATATTCCGTAAAAACTCCTTATCACAATAAATTTATTCTCTGGAGCTAAATCGAGCATTAGTTCACTCAAGTTTGCTAAATTGTCATTTTCATCATATTGTATATATACATCAAATTCTATCCCTAAAGGCTTCTCTTCATAATATACACTGTTTGTTATAGCTTCATATAATGCACTTTTACAACTATTACTAATATCACTATAACTAAATCCATGCCCTCTTTTATCAGGAAAACTTGCTTCAAAAATTTGTATTAACGATGTTTTGCCTGTATTATTTTTACCCAAAACTAAGGATAATTCTTCCTCAAGGTCCACAGTAGTGTTTTTCAAAAGACGATAATTTTTAATATGTACCTTTGATATATGCATATATTTTCCTTTTACTCTGCTAGCGATTAGCAAGTATCATTTATAAAATATACATTTACATGTTTATATATTTTTCATCAGCACATCAAAGCCCATGCCTTCCCCACCTTCACTCACAAGCAAGAATACGCCCTTGCCGCCGCTCTTGCTTGCCCATAGTTCACCGATGTTACGTTTTTCCTTGGTATCATCACTGCTAAGCAAATGTGCGCCTTTGTATTCTACAAGGGCAATGCGCCCATCATCGAGCATGGCCACAAAGTCGGGGTAGAATTTATCTGTAGAGGTAGGCAGGAAGAAAGAGCCATATTGCCTATCCACATTGCGCACCCACATTTTCACTTTGGGGTGGGCATCAATGGCTTGAGCGCAGCGAAATTCTTCCCCACTGGACTTCAGGTCACGGGGATTAGGATAGTAATGTTTGCTGAACATATAACTTCCCGTATATGGAGAAATATTTTCAGCATACCCCCATTCAGGGAAGCGAAATGCCTCATCAAAGGAGACTTCAACCCGTGCAGAAGGTGCAAAAAGTAATTGTTGAAAGCCCTTTTTCTGTGCTTCCTTACGCAAAATCACCACACGGTTCTTAATCACCGCTGCAAGGGCATCCTTTGCTCGATACAGCGTTGCAAGGTCAAGCCCTTCAATCTCCAACAAGCCGGCTACGCTACGCCGGCAAAATTCCAACATTGCCGGTTGGTCAATATCGTCCTGCCTGCATTTATTATCAAGCCAGCGCACAAGTTGTGTATCTGTCCACGTCTGCGGTAAAGCATACAGCGTATATTGGCTTTGCGCTTCACTAGCCTTCCACGTCAAAGCTTCACCATCAAGGTCAAAGATAAATTCCTTACTCTTGGGGTCATAGTTAAAAAGTTTAGCATCTATGGGAGTTTCGCCTATTTTCACAAATTCCAAGGGCGACCAGTTGATAGCTTGTAAAAAAAGTTCCGGCTCCGCCCACTCTAAGCTGCCCCATACCTCCACCATAAGGCGTGGAACGGCAAAGCCCTTCCCTTGCTCAGAAGGTGCTTTAGGTGCCGCTGCCCGTACACTTTGATTGTGCAAAGCCACACTACGCTGAACAGCCCCTTCTTGCCCCTTTTTCACCACCGCTAAAACTCGTTCTTCCACGGCTTCGGGCATGATATGCTTACTAGTCACCACATAGCCAGAGTCACGCTTTTCTACGCTAATACCTTCCATATCTACTTCAGGTATAGTACTAAAATCAGGAGCTTTTTTCAGCGTAATTTCTAAAGGTTGTACAGCCTTGGGCTCTGCAAATTTCCCTAAAGGAGTGTTTGAAAAATCCCCAAGCGTTCCTTGTTTTGCACCATATCCTGCAATATTATGCGCCGCCTCACGCCCGTCAAAGCCCATATTGAGCATTCGGTCATACATGCCTTCTGCCGCTTCGCCAAAGGTAGGTGCAATAACGTGGGCATAGGCCATATTGAGCGCCGCTTGCGTTCTTGCCTTGGCATAGGGCATACGCATAACCCGACCTAAAAGCTGCTCCACATCGGTGGCAGATTTAATATTGGCCACGGAGCAAAACACATAAGCAAAGGAGCAGTCCCACCCTTCTTTAAGAGCTTCCACGGTTATGACATATTTAATAGGGCACGTTTTATCGAAGAGGTCTATATTATCCAGCTCTCGTTGTTCCCCTGTGGCAATGGCAATCTCTGATTCTGCAATGCCATTTTCCATAAGAAAATCTTTCAATACTGTCACCGTGCAAGTTTGATTTTTCTTCTCTGCCTGAAAAAGCACGATGGGACGGATATATGCGGCATCTTGCGTGGCCATTTCTGCCAATTTTGTACGAGTACCCACGGCTTCTAGTACAGCTTGTTCCCACGTAGTGTGTTCGGCAAGGTTGAATGGCAGCTTGACCATTTCTTCCGTTTTAAGCTCAGAAGGAAACACCCTATACAGAACATTGCTCGCCACAGGTGTTGCCGTAAATTCCACCACACAAGCAGGATTGATGCGGCGCATAACCTCATTGGAAAGGCTAGTTTTCATCTTGTGAGCTTCGTCTGCAATAACCAAAGGACGTATTTGATGCAGCATATTCACAAAAGAATATAATACCTTGCCATCTTCACCTCTATCTAGCCCTTCGTTTGTACTGGGCAATGTGGCAAAGTGCGGCTCAAAAGCTTCATTACTACTATAAATGGAGCGGCTTGTGGTATCTTCCACACGTAAAGTTTGGATAGTCCCCACAATAATGCAAGCTTTTTCAAATATATCCTTGGGGCGAAGCATAGCCACGTTATCAATATCCACCACCTGCACATTGCTAAGGCCAAAAGCTTCTTTCAGCACTTCACGGTAAGGATGTCCGTCTTTGCGCAATGCCTGCACCGTTTGCTGGCGTATGGTATTGGTGGGTACAAGCCACAACACACAAGGTAAGTCACGTTCAAGGTAGGCATCCGTCACCACTTGCACCGTATGCGCGGCTAAAAGCGTCTTGCCGCCGCCTGTTGGCAAACGCAAGCACACATAGGGCACGTCATCTAAGCCCCAAAGGGATGTATAGCGTTGGGGAAGCGTGTCCGATGGGCATTCTTGCACCACATGCTCAAAAGCCGCTTGAGGACTTTGTATTTTTGCCCTTTGTAAAAACTTTTCGAGGGTTTCTAGGGTCTTTTTTTGATAATTTTTTAAAATAAGCATATAATCCCCCTATCTTCCCTTAATATCATACGGCGTTTGCTTAAAGGTAATGCGCATGACTTTGAGTTTATCGGCACTGTACAGCGACCGCTCCCCATAGATGACTTTTTCCCCATCATAAGGCGGCAAGCTTTCTAACGTTTTCTTGGTTAATACATTGCCGCCATTGGCTTTTTTATCCTTTAAAATACCATTATACAGCAAGTAATACGCCTTGCCTTCATGCTCACCCAAAAAAGGTGTCGTGGGGATGCCCTGCATAGGCACACCAGTTTCACAAAACCATACATGCGCTGCCAATTGAACGAAGGTGATATTCTTATAGATGGAGCCGTCTTCTTCAAAAATAGGAGAGCCTAACTTGTAGAAACGGAAGCCACCGCCGCCTTGCCAATTGGTCAGTGCAGAAATGCCGCCTGGTTCGCCTTCCAGAACTTTTTGCAAGCGAGGGATACAGTGAGTAACGGCATGTTCGCCAATTTCAATGCCTATATATTGACGCCCCATCTTGTGAGCTACGGCTGCTGTTGTGCCTGAGCCAAGAAAAGAGTCAAGGACGATGTCGCCGGGATTAGTGGCTATATGCAGAATGCGTTGGATGAGGCGTTCTGGTTTGGGGGTCAAAAAATCGTCTTGGAGAGATTCTGACTCAAGAACAAGGCGTACTTCCTTTCTCGCTCCGTCTGTGTGGTGTACTTCTTCATAGGGCCACATACTCTGAGGAACTATACCTTGATTGCGTAAAAGATGTTTATATCTTTTAAAAGATGGGACTTTCGCATTATCGTCTTTACCCCAAAAAATATATCCCTCAGAGACATGACGCAAGTGCTCCTCATAAGCATATCGCCAAACCGCTGTTTTCTTCGGCCATACTTCCTGTCCGGTTTTGGGATGTATTATTGCATAATATAGATTTGGTCGTTCATCTGAAGATTTATTGCACGTATAGTTATCAGGCCGAAAGACGCCCTTTTCGTCACTATATTTATACTGTTTATCATTTTTTTCAGACCGCTCTAGTAAATTTCTTTTCCAAGCGTCAGACTTTGAAAAAGCCATAATAAAATCGTGAGTTGGAGCAATTGTTTTATGGTCATTCGAAATAGAATATTTTTTATGCCAAATAACCGTTGATAAAAAATTTTTCCGCCCAAAAACTTCATCCATAATAACTTTAAGATAGTGTCCCTCATTATCATCACAGCTCACCCAAATACTGCCTTCCTCATGCAATAACTCCCGCAAAAGCTCCAAGCGAGGATACATCATGGCAAGCCATACAGAATGCTCTAAGTTATCGTCATAATGCTCAAAGGCTGACTTGGTATTGTAAGGAGGGTCAATATAAATGCACTTCACCTTGCCTGTATAGTACGGAAGTAGGGCTTTGAGCGCATCCAGATTATCCCCTTGAATAAGCATATTCTGCGCTTCTTTATCTCCGTAGCTTTCTACATGCTCAAGCAAACGGTACGGCGCACGCCCCGATGCGTGTAAATCTTGTTCTCTTGTCAACCAATGAAGTATGGGCATATGGGTCTCTTTTTATGTGATTTTGTATAGTCGTAAATATCATATAGGGATATGGCTAGCAATATAAGCAATATTCGACAACAAATTAATAACAACTTAAAATATTACAAAAAACTATTTTTTATCATCTTCTTTATAAAAATCTTCCGTAATATCTTCTATCACAAGCTCATAGCGAGAAAGATGAGTAAGAGCTCTCTTTAATTTGATATTTTTGCATTCTGCTTGGGTACGTATTTGACGACAATAATTTTTAATGTCTTCCATAGGCATAGATGCACCAAAAATTATACTGACAATATTGCTAGGTGAAATATAAGCTATCCCCTTTTCGCTATCTTTCCATGGAATATTTTTATCATCAAGTGATACTACAACTCTCCACTCATCCTCGTATGCCCAAATATCGCCTTTATTAAAATAAATATCATCAACTGTGAGAGCATCAAATGCTTTTGAGCATCTAGCACTAGTATACTTAATTTGGTTGAAATGTTTACCTTCAGTTCCCTGTTCTATGCAAAAAATATCATCTTCTGTGCTTATCTCCACCACGAATCCTCTATGAGAGTCAGCATAATGTGCCCACATCAATAAGTTTTGCATATTAGTAGTTAAGCATAACACCCCTTTTTTTCGGGAAAGTGTGACATTTACTAGGGCCGATAAAAACCTTTTCGTGCTATTGCTATCGAAAAAACTTTTTGAAATATATTTAATTATTAGTGGTCCAAAAAGCAGCATTACAATACACATTGGAAGCCCTTTTATCCCTGTCTTAACCAAGAATTCCCATGACGTTTTAAAATGTAAAATAACTTTTTCAAGTATGATACCTATCCTTTCTCGAATTGATTTCGCTTCAGGGGTTTTTTCGGATAAACTTGAAACATGCGGGCTAAACTCAAAAGGATCATTTAGTTCACTAGGAGGGGTAAAGCGAATTGTCCAATCTTTGGCAAAATTGTCCCATCTTTGCGGAGAGTAATATTTATAAAGAGATTTAACTAAATTAGACATAATAACCAATATTACTTATTTGAGGAAGTAATCTTTACCGAATTGCCATAAAAACCTATCTAATTCTTTTGTTGTAGCTTTAAGAGAAAATACACTTTTCACTTCGCACAACATGTCAGAATATTTGTAATAATTCTTTAAATCTGCATCTTGAAAAGGGCTAATTTTTCCTGTCTTTCTGAAATGTCGTAGCACCTTATCTATAAAGCTATCATATATGGCAAAATCGTCTTGGTTATGATGGCTACAAAATTTTGTTGCAAATGAGTAGTACCTTTTATTCTGTAAATTGCCCTTGTTATCTGTAATTGTAATAGTTGCAATTTCATCAATCAAATCTTTATCTCCAGCCTGAATTCTATCATCTAAATTCTTAATTGCAAAAATATGTTTCACGAGCTGAAAAAGGTAATAAACTTGAGTACTATAAAAGTGATTCAGTGATGCGGACTTGATAAGTATGTCTTCAATATTTGTATTGTGTGGGCATAATTCATGGAAAAGTCTATAAAGTGCATTTTCTTGCTGCACGTAATCTTCCAAGGCGCACCACTTAGCAAGATACTCCTCAAGTAGCGCTTGGGTCGGCGTTGGCACGGCTTGCCTTTGCATCTTTACCCCCTATAAATTTGCATAGAGATACTATGCCTTGCTTAACTTATTTTTTTAAGTATTCATAAATCAATATTTTAATCTCGTTGTCATACAAACGTCACTATAAAACATCTCACAAGCATCTTTAAATTGACAGAAGCTAAACGATAAGTCTATTTTTTCTTTGAGAAGAAAACATCATGACTAAATCATTTCAAATGTCTTTACACTTATCTCAAGTACAAAAAAGTCTCATTGACCGTGCGGCACAGATTGCTAGTAAAAGTCATGAGGATTTTATTTTGGAACATTGTTTGTTTGAGGCTAAAGAAATAGTTATAGATAGCTCCCGTTGTCAGCTAAACTCTGCACAGTGGGAGGCCATGCAAAAGGCTTTGGACTCTCCGCCAAGTCATGGACAGTTGCAAGGTTTAAAAAAGCTCTTTGCTGTCAAAACTCCGTGGGAAAAATAAAATCTTGCAAGTTTCATTTATCATCACCACTGCTTTCTGCTAGCCCTCATTTTGAACTATTCGGAAATTCCGAAT
>CAYJHH010000015.1:0-32426 GCA_964369995.1 uncultured Desulfovibrionaceae bacterium | reverse complement strand
TTATAAGTTCTATTTTTACTGATAGTTAAGTTGTTTTTCAGTGTCGACTATCTTACTATGGCAAAAACTTTTTTCACATATTTTGGCACTTTCCATTGATGGCTGATGCCCTTTTTAATGATAAAAGTATCGCCTTTTTTAAAGAGATGCTCGCCGGTGCTATCTGTTACATAGGCTTCGCCTTCTGTGATAACGCATAATTCATCATGAGGATGTGATGCTATTTGCCATTGTCCGGCTTCGCACTCCCATTCGCCCATGGTGCAATTTCTTTCGCCTGTATTTTCAAGATAACGGCATGATCTAATGGCTGGTTTGGGTTCTATGGCATGTTCATGGAATCCTTTTACGTCTGTAAATTCACTTTCTCCAAAAATAATAAGTGCATTTTCTTGCATGGTGTATCCTGTTTTTACAATTTTATGAAAACTAAATATGGCTTGCCTAACTGGAAAAATTAATACTGTCAAGGTGAGCTTTGCTTGGGGCAAGCTGCTTTACAGGGCGTTATCTTGAAAGCCTTCTGTGTAAAAAATGGGTGCTTTTCCGGAGAGGGGGGTGGTATGTGCATGCTGATTTTTGAAATTTTTTTCTACATAAAAGAAAATTGTGAAAAAATTAACATATTTTTAAATGTTAATAATGCAGTATGTTATGTGTAGTTTTTTGCGTGTATGCATTGTATGAAAGTGTTAAGTTTATCTTAGAGTAAAATGTAAATCATAATGATAAAAATATGTTGTCATACAAAATACAAAAACTGATAAGTGTACTTTTTTGGCTGTGAATCAAAGCGTAAAGCCGAAGCCGTATTGACAGTTTTTAAAATAATTGTCACTATTTTCACAGTCTATGTCACATGTGCGAAAGTAATGAAAATGACATCTCACTTTGAACAATTTTATTATAAATATTGTTCAATATAAGGTGTGCAGCAGTAAGTTTTTTGTGCATGGACGCATGGGCAAAAGTGTCAGAAAACGCAAAAGCTTTTGGGCTAATGTTATTGAAGCGGCATGCCATGAAATGCTTTTGAGATGGGTGTAACTCTAAAACAACTATGTATGAGAACACGAGGATCACATGATGAAAAAAACACTGTTAGCTTTTGTATTAACCCTAGGATTTCTTATGCCATTTGCCAACTCTGCATGGGCAGAGTATCCAGACAAGCCCGTGACAGTTGTTGTGGCTTGGGGGCCTGGTGGAGCTGCTGACTTAGCTACGCGCTTTATGGCAAATGCTGCCAAAGAAATCTTCAAACATCCCATAGTTGTTGTGAACAGACCGGGTGCTGGTGGCATTGTTGGTTCAAATTTTGTGGCCGATGCCAAGCCAGACGGATATACCTTACTTAATGCTCGCGTGGCCAATGGAGCTATTTTTCCTCTTTTAAATAAAACCATTCCTTATACCATGGACAGTTTTGAATATTTAGGCCTTCTTGATATCAATCCCATGGTTATTGTTGTAAAAAAAGATTCCCCCTATAAAACCTTACAAGATCTTGCGGATGCTGTAAAAGCTAACCCAGGCAAGATTACCTTTAGCAATACAGGCCAGCTTGTTATTCAAGAACTGACGGTATTTGCCCTTTTAAACTCCATTGGTCTTGAAAAAAATGCTGTGATTAGCGTGCCTTTTAATAGTGATATCGATTGCAAAAATGCTATTATTGGCGGACATATTGTGGCTGGTGCACTCACTTTCCCCGCAGCTCATGACCAATTGGTAGAAGGCGGCGCCTTGCGTGCTCTTGCTGTAACCACAGATAAGCGCCTTGAAGGCTTTCCTGATATCCCCACGGTGCGCGAAGCCGGCTTTCCCGACTTAGAAAATTTTGTGGCATGGAATGCCATTGCTGCACCTAAGGGTGTGTCTCAAGAAGTTATTGACCAATGGCAAAAAATATTTGCAGCCCTTCCTAACAATGAAGAATGGGTCAAGCAAACCAAAAATATGGGATCCATCCCTTATGTTTTAAATGCTGTAGATACCAATAAGTTTGTCTTGGAGCAAATGGAAAAATTCAAAGCCATCGGTGATTCTTTTAATTTATATATTAAATAAGAAACCTCATTAAAAAATATTAAGGAAGTGCTGTGCGCAGTACTTCCTTAAATATTTTATTTTTACTTTAGGTGAGGCATGATATTCCCTATAAGGTTTATACTAAAGCTCATTTACTAAATAAAAAAAGATTGAAAATTCATAACGCGTGTTGGGGAACCCATGAATAAAATAAAAAAAGACTTAGAACTTGGTCTTGTTTCCACTGCAATATTTGCATTGCTTGTGTTTTGGATTGTGCCTACATATATTGTAGTACCAAGTTATCACACTTCAAATCAGCTTTCTCCTGCTGCGTATCCCACGTGGATTTGTACTTTAGGTTTGTGTATTTCTCTTTTTATGACCATAAACTCTTTTCGCCTTTATTATAGAGAAGCAAAAAAAGGAAAAGAAACAAAGAAAGAGCCCATGAATGTTTCTGATTTCTTTTCGCTTATCATGGCTTTTATTCTCTTGTTGGGTTTTTATTTTACCATAGAAATACTGGGCATGTTTGTGGGATGTTTTCTACTATATACTGGTTTTGCTATACTTTGCGGTGAAAAAAACTGGAAAAGGCTTATTGTTGTTAACTCAATACTTATGATTATTATGTACGGCTTCTTTGTTAAAATAGCTGCTGTACCTGTTCCCTTGGGAATTTTAAGCGGTATTTTGTAAAGGAGTTTTACATGTTAGAAAATATCCAACTGGGATTTCAATTAATCGCAAGTGTTGAAAATATTTTCGCACTCTTTGCCGGTATGCTTGGAGGGGTTATTATTGGCGCCTTGCCAGGCCTGACTGGCATAATGGCCATCACGCTTTCCTTACCATTTACTTTTTATATGGATCCTATCACCTCCATTATGCTTTTGCTTGGTATTTATAAAGGCTCCATGTATGGGGGGAGTATTTCTGCCATTCTTATTAAAACACCTGGCACGGCTGCTGCTGCGTGTACAGCCATAGATGGTTACCCCTTGGCTCGGCAAGGCAAGGCTGGGAAAGCGTTAAATATGGCCTTATATGCCTCGTGCTTTGCAGATTTAATTTCAAACTTATCCCTCATTTTCTTTGCGGGCATGATTGCTAATTTTGCGCTACTTTTTGGCCCTGCAGAGTTTTTCTCACTGATCTGCTTTTCCTTAAGTATTGTGGCAGGTCTTTCTGGGGGCTCCTTTGCAAAAGGAGCTATTTCTGCTTGCCTAGGCCTTCTATTTGCTACGGTTGGCATGGATATTGTGTATGGTACAGGGCGCTTAGCCTTTAATAATGTGAACCTTATGGCAGGTTTAGGTTTTATCCCCATTCTTATTGGCTTATTTGCATTGCCTGAAATTATCAAAGCTGTAACAAGCCATCTTAAACATGAAATTGCTTCCACAGCCATAGGAAATGATCGTACAACATTTGATGATTTTAAGCGTTGTTTTAAGTCCATAGTAAGGGGAAGTTTTATTGGGGTTATTCTTGGAGCCATACCAGGCATTGGCGGCGCGCCTGCTGCGTATCTTTCATATGGCGAAGCTAAACGCTACTCTAAAAACCCCGCAGAATTTGGCAAGGGGAGCTTAGAAGGTGTTGCTGCTGCAGAAGCCGGTAATAATGGAGTGTGCGGTGCCACACTTATTCCCCTTTTGTCATTGGGCATTCCGGGTGACGTGGTAACTGCGGTTATGCTTGGGGCTTTTATGATGCATAATATCACCCCAGGTCCTATGCTTTTTGTGGAAAATGCCCCCTTGGTCAATGGTTTATACATAGGCATTATGCTAAGCTCATTATTCCTTTTAATTTCTGGTTTGCTTTGCATTCGCTTTATTAGTCAAATCACAAAAGCGCCACGTGCAGTTCTCTTTCCCATTGTATTAATTTTATGCCTTTTTGGATCTTTTTCCATTAACAATAACTCTTTTGATATTCTTGTGCTTATTCTCATGGGCATCATAGGGGTTTTCATGACAAGGCATCATGTGGCGGAAGCACCATTTTTAGTGGCATTTCTTCTTGGCCCTCTCTTTGAGAATAATTTGAGGCGTTCTTTGCTCATGTCTCAAGGTGATATTTCTATTTTATGGAGTACGCCCATTTGCTGGCTCTTTATTGCTTTAACTGTAATATCCTTGGTGTACACCATAAGAAAAGAAATACAACAAGCAAAGCTGCAAGATGAAGAGGCCGTGCCAAGCTAAATATTTGTCAAAGTAGCATAGTGCTCTTGATATGTTGTGCTGCACAGTTATTGTTTGTATTTTTATGCAAACTGCTAGTATTTGAGCTAGCGACTAAGTAATCGATACTGAAAAACAACTTAACTATCAGTAAAAATAGAACTTATAAATCAAATAACGTAATAAACTTTGCCAGAAATTAACGTATGGAATACGTTTTCTGGCAAAGTTTAGACAACTGAAATACTTTTTTTCAGATGTCGACGACACAAGTCATGCCTGCGGCATGGCTTGCCGCCACGTAAAATAAGCCGGAATTTACTTCCGGCGGCCCCGAAGGGGTATTTGGAGCAGGCGTGCCTTTCTTAAAAACGAGTGGAAACACGTTTTTAAGCATTAACTAACTAATATAAAATGATTTATGCCCTGAAAAGCGTGGCTATGCGCGTTTTTCAGGGCTATGCCAAAATTCTTCCCGTTTTACACCATATTTTTAACAACAGGTCATACTAAGAGCATACGTAAGTGCATTTTTTAAAAACACATTTCATAAAATGGTCATGCAACATGCAGGCTTATTTTAAAATTACCATGCTTTTTCATACAGCTGTGCAATTGTGCTTGGATCTATTTCACGTGGGTTTGTAAGGCTGCATGTGTCTTTTTGGGCATTTTGTACCATAAGGGGAATATCCTTGGTATGAATGTCCGTATTATAACGCTGGGCTAATACACGTAACGATGCAGGAATACCCACAAAAGCTGAAAGAGAGCGTATGGCTTGAATACTGGAGGCTGCTGCCTCTTCTTTACTTAATCCCTCTGTGTTTGCCCCCAGTAGCTGTGCAACGATGGCGTATTTGTCAATACTAGCCGTAAGATTGTATTCACTCACATAGGGCAAAAGTATGGCATTGCATTCACCATGCGGTAGATTATATAGCCCCCCTAATTGATGTGCCATGGCGTGTACATAGCCTAAGCTTGCATTATTAAAAGCCATTCCTGCCAAATATTGGGCATAGCACATGGCTTCGCGTGCTTCTAAATTTTTACCTTGAATGACAGCGGTACGCAGGTTTTTTCCAATAAGTAGCATGGCTTTTTCTGCGCATGCATCTGTTATGGGCGTAGCCGCCGTAGAAACATAGGCTTCTACGGCATGCGTAAGGGCATCCATGCCGGTGGCAGCGGTGAGGGATAAAGGCATATTAAGCATGAGTAAGGGGTCATTAATGGCAACTGAAGGGGTAACGCGCCAATCAACAATGGTCATTTTTACCTTACGTGCCGAGTCAGTAATAATGCAAAATCGAGTGATTTCTGAGGCTGTTCCTGCTGTGGTGTTAACAGCAATATAGGGAGGTAAGCTGTGAACGGCCTTATTTACACCTTCAAAGGCTTGAATACTTTGGCCATTGGTAAGTACAAGACCAATACCTTTGCCGCAATCATGCGCAGAGCCTCCGCCCAAGGTAATGAGGCTGTCACACTCATGCTGTTTGTATAAGGCAACCCCTTCGCGTACATTTTCATCCGTAGGATTAGGAATGGTGCCATCATAAAGAACATAGGGCATATGCGCTGCGTCCAAAATGTGAGTAACTTGTGATAAAATCCCTGATGAGGCTATGCCTTTATCTGTGACGATAAGAGGTTTTTTTGCATTAAGATCTCGTATTTTTTTAGGAATTCTATTGGCAGCGCCTGTGCCAATAAGCGTTATGGTAGGAATGAAAAAAGGGTGAATATTTTCTGGAATTTGCACGTCGTTTTTCCTATGGGTATATGGTGAGTATCTGTTACAAAAAGCACAAGTCGCGCCATATATCTATGCACCACTTGTTTTTTTTCGTCAACTCATTAAAAAATGAACTCCTCATTAAGATAATGTTTTGCTATTTTGTTGTGTAAGGCTTTATCTTGTTTTATGGGAAAAAAAGCACAAAAATGTATACGATGAAGAAGAAAAAGGAAGCTGTGCATTTTTCGAAAGAGGCTTTATATACGTAAAGTTAAAGAGTAAAGTAGAAATATTCTTTTTTGTATAAAAAAAGAGAATGGTGTTGTTTTTGTATATATATTTTTTTTATACAATAATGTTTATTCTTATTTCAAAAAAATAGTATAAAATTTTTGAAAATGACCAAGAATGCAGCAGGAGAAAAAATATTTTTTATGCAGATTAAGCTCATATGTATGCAGTAAGAGTAGTATAGGGCTTTAGCCAAGGATCATGGTATGGCAGAGCAGCATGAGCGATTTTCCTATTTTAGTTAATGCTTAAAAACGTATTTCCACTCGTTTTTAAGAAAGGCACGCCTGCTCCAAATACCCCTTCGGGGCCGCCGGAAGTAAATTCCGGCTTATTTTACGTGGCGGCAAGCCATGCCAAGGGCATGTATTGTATAGTCTCCACTGAAAAATGCTATTTCAAATATCTAAACTTTGCTAGAAAACGAATTCCATTCGTTTATTTCTGGTAAAGTTTATTAAGGTGTATAGATTAAAAAGTGTATTTTTACCGAGGTTTAAATGCTTTTTCAGTGTCGACTACTTTAACTAAAAACCCCTTAACATACTTTTTACGGTACACTAAGGGGCTATAAGTGCGATGTTGACGTCTTATGCTACTTTTTTAATTCCAAGACTTTTTGATCTTTGTTCCTTGGGATTGGCAAGCACTTTTGAGGCTCTCGCGCGCAGGGGAAAAATCATCTAGCGAGTATGCGGGTGTTTTTCCAAGCATAAGTTCTGCAAGGGTTTTGCCCATCATGGGAGCCAATTGGAAACCGTGAGTTGTATAACCACAATTATGATACAAGCCTTCCACAGCTTGTGAGGCGCCCACCACAGGCAATTTGTCCGGCATATAGCCTTCAAATCCTGCCCACCAACGCACCACGGTGGCCGTATTCATGATGGGGAAGTAATCCGCCGCTGTGGCTACTGAATCACACATTTCTAAAGTATCCATGCGTGTATCTTCATAGTTTTCGTCACCTTTGCTGGGATGCATAAGGGCAGGGCGTGCGCCGCCAATGACCACAGTTCCATTTTCCATTTGCTTAAAGGATAAAGCTCGATGCAAGCCTGAAACCACGGGGGTAATAAAGCGTGGCATACGCGCAGTGACGGTCATGGAAATGGCTTTACGCTCCAAAGGAATGGGGTCGCCGGCCATGGCGGAAATTTCCCCTCCCCAAGCGCCGGCGCTATTGAGAATTTGCGGTGCAGTAAAAGTCGTGCCATTATCTATGCGCACGTGAAAAACACCGGCTTGGCGCTCAATGCTCACCACGCGGCTGTGCTCATAAATTTTTGTGCCTGCGGCTATGGTACTCACATGAAAAGCTTTACACGCCTTATATGGAAGCGCAAAGCCATCGCCCTTGGAATACACGCCGCCGATGAACTTAGGTGCAATGGCGGGGATAATTTCACGCAAGCGCTCTTGGCCTACCAATTCTTCGAAATGATGTCCTAAATCCTTTAAAACCGCCTGACGTTTTTCCATATCGGCAAGCTCTGCTTCTGTTTCCAAGGCGCATATCATGCCTGAGGAGCGATAGCCACAATCACAGCCCACGATGCTTTCCATCTGGCGCCACATGCGCTGAGACTCTATACTGATGGGCAGTTCTGCAAAGTGCCTATTCATCACACGCACGCCCCCTGCATTAACGCCAGAGGCATGGCGAGCCGTGGTGTCCCGCTCCAAAAGGCAAACGCTTTTGCCGCCACGAGCAAGGAAAAGGCTTGTGGCAAGACCCATAAAGCCGCCCCCAATAATCACTACATCAAAATGTGTGCGTTGCATTATGCGCCCTCCTTTGGCAGCTGAGCTAATGTAGCCAATTCTTGTAAGGGAATGGGCTTTAACGGTGGCCTAATGCGTAAAGGCTTCATATCATGCGGCGCCATATGTTGTAAGGCTGCCACAACTTCTGTGAGCCCATTGGCACACATGCGCCCTTGGCACGGCCCCATGCCTGTGCGAATAAGAGCTTTAATATCATTAACATTGGTGCAACCTTTGCGCACAGCTTCTTTCACATCGCCAATGGTGACATGTTCGCAGCGGCAAATGAGCGTATCCGCATCCAGAGGGTACCAATCGGCGCTGGGGGTAAATATGGCATCCACAAAGGGACGGGGTGCGCATTCATGGTGCAATTGTGCTCTGAGGGGAGCGGCGAGCTCATCTCTTTGACTTGCAGGAATACGCCCTAAAGATGTGGCAATTTCAAGGGCAGAAAGCTTTCCACGTAAGGCTGCTGCTTGAGCGCCTTCTATGCCGGCTCCATCACCTGTGGTAAAAATACGATGCTCTGTGGTTCTGCCCCATGCGTCGGTGACAGGGTACCAATAGCGCTGTTCTTGATTCCAAGCAAGGCGGCAACCTATTTGATTGCATAATGCCGTGGCAGGAATAACCCCAAAATGTGTTATTAAGCTCGCCACATGGAAGGACAGTTCTTTGTCTTTTACCGTGGCGGTAACACGCTCAACAGCCTGTTCTCCATGAGCACGTAAATTGCGAATGGAATGATAATATGGCACCTTATGTTTTTTGCATGTGGCAAGCATGGCAGCGCCCTTCAAAAGATAAGGCGCGCGTCTCAAGGCCTTGGGGAGTTTTGTCAGCGCATTCCATGTGGGTAAAGCTGGGCCTGTATCTAAAATGGCCTGAATAGCGACGCCAAGATGTAAAAGATGCACGGCTTCCAGCAAAAGAAGAGGGCCGTTGCCGGCTAAGACCACGGGGCCTGTGGGCACATGCTGAGAGTCTTTATAAGCATTGCTAGCACCGCCGGCGGTGATAACGTGAGGCAATGTCCATCCTGCAAAAGGTACGGGGCGCTCCATGGCGCCTGTGGCGTTAACAATATAAGCCACATCTACCTTATGGGATGTGCCGTTTTGAGAGTAAAAAAGTTTGCCTTCTTTTTCGGCTTGCCAAACAGATGCACCTGCAAGGTAGGTGCATGAGGAGTTGGCAATGCTATTTGCTAGGGGCAAACCTGCGGTATAGTCACTTCCTAAAAGATTTTTTTGTGCAGCGCTGCAGTGTTGTATATTACGGTATACTTGGCCACCAAGCTTTGTTTGCTCATCCAAAAGCAAAACAGAAACGCCATGGTTAGAAAGTTCTACAGCACATGCCATGCCTGCAGGGCCTGCGCCCACAATGGCAACGTCATAAAATTGCATAATAACCTCTAGTTTTCCTGATTATTGGAAGCTTTGCATGTACATGTATGTGGCTCGACAGTGCCATCGGTAATATGAAGATATTGGGGCGGTGCCACAGCTTCTTGCTGCTGTCGTATGCTCATATTTTCTTGTACCTGTGTAAGGCAGCCTTGACGATTGGCAACACCATCAATTTCCACAAGACATTCGTAACAAACACCCATGAAGCAATGCGGCGCCCGTGCTTCACCTGTGGCAGGCGATTGCCTAAAGGGCTGTGCACCATGACGCATGAGTGCCGAGGCTACGGTACAGCCTTTTTCCACCAAGGTGGGGTGACCATCAATGTGAATGGTAATCATTTCTTTTATATCTGACATGGAAGTGTATTCCTTGTGCGCTTAATGTGAGTGAAAGAGCAGAGCATTTATATGATTATATAAATGCCCTGTCCATATATAAGCAGGGTAGCTTTAGCGAATAGTATCTAAAGCTTTTTGACCCCACTCTTTACCAATATCTTCTAAAACAGCAGGCCAAGAGTTTTCGCGTACATGTTTAGCATAAGCGTCTAACTGCTCAGGGCTTAGGGCTAAAACTTCTGCACCGTACTTGGCTAGCTCATTTTCAAAATGCGCTTGATCCTTTTCTGCATGGCTCCAACGACGTACTTCAAATTGTTTTGCACTGTCAAGGACAGCATCACGAACACTTTGGGGCTGACTTTCAAATAACTCTGTGTTTACAATGAGAAAATATACTTCAAAATGTGTGTTTACAGGTAAATAGAACTTGGTTACATCGCGAAAAGAAGCATAATAACCTTCTGCACCAGCGCCCAATACGCCGTCAACAACGCCGGTTTGCATGGCAGCAAAGGCTTCAGAGTAAGGCAGTGGTGTGCCGATAAAACCGGAATTATCTGCTATGAGCTGGAATGTTTTTGCAGGAGGCACACGAAGCTTTAAGCCCTTGGGCGCCGTGGGGTTTTGGTAATTTTCAGGCTTTTTAGATAAGGCAATACCGCCAAAATACATGGGGTAGGCTGCAAGCAAGGTGATGCCTTGTTTGGCATATAAATCCCCAATGATTTTTAGGAAAGGTGCACCGGTAACAAAGTTTTCTTTAGCTTGAGCCCAATCTTTCATAAGATAAGGAAAAGAAACAATTTGCATGCGTCTGTCAGCGGCAGCCGCAGCGGTTTGACAGGCCATGTCAATGGCTCCAAGACCCACACGTTCTTGTACCACGGTATAGTCACCTAAGGCATTGGCAGGGTAAATATTAATACTTACTTCACCATTGGTGGCTTTTTTTACAGTATCAGCAAACCATTGTGCATCCTCATGCAAGCGTGCATTTTGGGGGCGCGTGTGAGAAAATTTCCAAGTTTCAGCATAAGCAGCTGCAGCAGTAGACACAAGTAATGTGGTTATAAAGGCAAAACATACAAAACGCTTCATGATTAAGTCTCCTCGGTGATCCATATAAAAAGTTATCTTGTTGACTCTCACCATGAGCAAAAAAAGTGCCATAAGAAGAAAAAATGTGCTTTTTACACTAAGGAGCACCATGCAAATGGCCAAAAATCTATTGTATATAATGTTTTTTCAGTGTTTTTTTTGTTCATAAGAAGAAAATCATGTCAAAAAAAGTATTTTGTATACTGAAAATTTCTTGTTCACAGGAAGAAAAAAGGGCTTGGATCTTTGAAGGAGCAGCGTTTTGAAGCGTATGAGGAAGAGTAGTGTTCATATTTGAAACATAACTTGACGGAAGCGTGCATTTGTGTTGTAAATTCAACCTGCATACTACTGTTTCAAATGTGTACATGTTTCATATTTGAACATAAAGGATATATGATGACTTCAGAAAATCGCCCTTTTGATTTACAGCAAGCCATTGCGCGTTCGCATGAACGCTCTCACATGCGTGGTGTCAACGCTCATGCACGCTCCCATACGCAATGTCGGCTTTCAGAAGAAGAGCTTACAAAGCTCTATCAAGAAAATGCTGTGCTGTTGGAAGTATTATGGCCGCATTATATGGAATTGCAAAAGCTTCTTGCCGTGGATACCTTCACTGTGGCTGTGGTGGATGCGCAGGGCTATATTTTGCATTTGGGTGGTAAAGAAGATGCTTGTATAGATAGTGAAAAAAGAAATTGTGCTCCGGGTTTTCGATGGAAAGAAGAAGATGTGGGTACCACAGCGGTGAGCCTGTGTTTATTACATAAAGAGCCCATTCAGCTTAAAGGGACGGAGCATTATTGTAAGTTAGCCCATGAATACACAAGCTCAGCAGCACCTTTATTTGGTAAGGATAATAAGCTATTAGGTGTACTTATGGTCAATGGTAAATGCCCGTATGTACATGAACACACCTTGCACCTTGTTGTCACTGCAGCTCAGGCCATAGAGCGCGAATTACGCATTTTACGCCGTAATAAAGAATTAGACAAACAAGTTCATTTTCTTGATCAAATTGTTGACTCTGTGCGAACGGGCATGCTTGTATTGGATAATGAGAACACTATTTTACAAGTAAATAGTCGTGGTTGTGAAATCTTACATAATACCCAATTGGTGGGAAAGAAATCCGATGTTCTGGAAGGTATGATTCTTGATATCCCTTATATACAACGCGCGCCCAGTAAATGGATAAATGTGAAAGCGCGCATTACCCATGCTGATACATGTGTTGATATTATCTATACACCTACACTTGTAACTACCACGGATAATACGCTTTTGGGTGTTGTGGTCAGTTTTGAAGCCGTGGGCGAAATTACTAAAATAGCAGAAAGTTATACCGGCACACGAGCGCACTATAGCTTTAATCATATTATAGGGGAATCTGCAGCATTGCGTTCAGCCATGGCTTTGGCTCAGCGGGGGAGTTTATTAAAGTGCGCCATACTTCTTCAAGGGGAAACAGGCACAGGGAAGGAGCTTTTTGCGCAGGCCATTCATAATAATTGTTATAAGAGCGGGCGTCCCTTTGTACCCATTAATTGCGGTGCTATTCCTGCGGAATTACTAGAAAGTGAACTTTTTGGCTATGCGCCTGGTGCTTTTACGGGAGCGGCCAAAGGGGGCAGACCTGGCAAATTTGAATTGGCCAATGGCGGTACCATTCTTTTGGATGAAATTGGTGATATGCCCATGCCCATGCAGGTGAAGTTATTACGTGTTTTGCAAACAGGAGAAGTGTGTCGTATTGGGAGTAATCAATCCGTGCATACCACAGCGCGCGTCATAGCGTCGACGCATGTGGACTTAAAAGAAGCTGTGCGAGCCGGACGGTTTAGAAAAGATTTATTTTATCGCTTAAATGTATTTCCTGTACAAATACCTTCGCTTAAAGAGCGTGGGAGTGAAGATATTTTACTCTTGGCGCGGTATTTTCTTACACAGCTGTCCACCTCCATGACAATGCCATTAACCTTCACAAAAGATGCTGAAGATTTATTAACTTCATATCATTGGCCTGGAAATATTAGAGAATTGGAAAATACCATTTATAGGGGAATGGCTTTGGCTGATGAGGGAAGTATTTGTGCAAATATGCTTCATCTTCCGGAAAAACATACCGCATCGCACGTGTGGGAGCCACAATCACTCAAACATGTGGAACAGCAAGCTATTCTCGCCACTGTACAAAGTGTGTCGGGCAATCTTGCCAGCGCTGCAAAAATTCTTGGTATATCAAGAACAACGCTCTATAGGCGCTTACATGAATATGGTTATCCTGTTTTGTAGATAGCTTATGTAAATAGTCGACACTGAAAAACAACTTAACTATCAGTAAAAATAGAACTTATAAATCAAATAACGTAATAAAGATTGCCAGAAATAAACGTATGGAATACGTTTTCTGGCAATCTTTAGACATAAGAAATGCTTTTTTCAGATGTCGACTACTCAAGACATGCCCTTGGCATGGCTTGCCGCGCGTAAAATAAGCCGGAATTTACTTCCGGTGGCCCCGAAGGGGTATTTGGAGCAGGTGTGCCTTTCTTAAAAACGAGTGGAAACACGTTTTTAAGCATTAACTAAATAGAGATCCATGTGGGTATGGGGAGCGAAATATTTTTTTTAAGAAGATTTTTGCTCCCCATAAAAATACTACGTAAACTACTTAAGGAAGCGCTGCGATAATAGATACTTCGCAAAGCAAGTTTGGTCTTGCTAAACGTGCTTCCACACAAGCACGTGCAGGTGGCTCACCAGGTACTACCCAAGCGTCCCATACTTCATTGAATTCGGCAAAGTCTTTCATATCACGTAGATATACAGTGGCGGACAGCATGCGATTGCGGCTTGTACCAGCTTCTTTCAGTAAAGCATCCACGCGTGAAAGCATGGTTGCAGCTTGCTCTTTTACTGTGGGAGAATCACAACCCACTTGCCCACAAAGATATACAACACCATTGTGAATAACAATACGGCTCATGCGCTCGGTAGGTTGCATTTTGATAATTTCACTCATTGGTATACTCCTTAAATATATTGTTTTGTTTTTTATGCGTGATCTGAAATTCACTTCTGACACAGCTTACTGAAAGAACACTTTGTTCAAGAGTTGCAGTATAGCCTAAAAGGCAAGCCATAAATTCAAATCCAGAGCCCAAAAAATCCTCAGAAAACAAATTTTAAAAGCAAATAGTATGCCAAATCGTAAAGTGAATTGTTTTTCATTTCACTACGCTCAAAATCACTATTTTTGGCGTGTTCCCATGGCCACGCCATGGCGCCAAACAATGGTTTGACCATGAGGAGCTTCTCAAAATACGTTTTTGCGTAATTATGAGATAGGCTTTATATATTTTTAATATCACAAGAAAAAAGCCGAAAATAGAGTTATACACGGTATTTTCGGCTTTATTATGAGCTTATGTGTAAAAGCTAATTTAGGCTGTTAGCGCTGCATTTCGAATCCAATATTCTATGGTCTTATACAATTCTTCAGGTACAATGGGTTTTGTAGTATGTTCGTTCATGCCACTGTCAAAACTTTTTTGCTTATCTTCTTCAAGGGCGTGGGCGGATAAAGCCACAATGGGCAAATGTGTAAATTTTTCTTGCTCACGTATTTTACGGGTAGCGGTAAGACCGTCCATGATGGGCATTTGAATGTCCATAAGAACTAAATCGTAATTTGTTTCATCTAACATATCAAGAGCTTCTTGCCCATTATTTGCTACGTCAACGGAGTAGCCAGCATGTTGCAAAATCTCTGTGGCCACCATTTGGTTAATGATATTATCTTCCACCAAGAGTAAATGTCCTGAGCTTTGGGGCAAAGCTTGACCTTGTTCATCTTGCTGTGTTGCTTCTTCCAGCACATCAAAAATGGCAGAACAGAAGAAGGTAGAACCTTTGTTGAGCTCACTTTCTACCCAAATATCCCCGTGCATCATTTGCAGAATATTTTGCGAAATAACAAGCCCAAGACCTGTACCGCCATAGGCGCGGGTGAAGGAACTGTCTACCTGAGAAAAAGCAGAGAAGATATGTTTTACATGTTCGGGGGAAAGGCCAATGCCTGTATCATGTACAGAGAACATGAAAAGTTTTTGCTTTTCTGTTTGAGCGGGCTTTTCTTCAATGTGCAGGCTAATACTTCCTTCAGACGTAAACTTTAAGGCATTATCCAAAAGGTTAGAGAATACTTGCTTAAGGCGTAGGGCATCGCCCATGAGCTTGGTTGCACCAAGGGGCATGTGCACATGGAATTGAAGGCCTTTTTGTTGTATTTGCGTTTCATAAATCTCGCATATATCTTTGCAGATTTCTTCCATGCTAAAGGGAGCGTGAACAAATTGAAATTTACCAGATTCGAGTGCTGAAAAATCTAAAATATCATTGATGATACGCAATAAATTATTGGCAGATGTGAGGGACTTTTCCACATAACTTTTCTGTTCATTTTGCAAAGTGGTTTTATCTAAAAGGTGTAAGAGCCCCAAAATACCATTCATGGGTGTGCGTATTTCATGGCTCATATTGGCTAAGAATTCGCTTTTGGCAGCGGCGTTTTTCTCGGCAATATTTTTTGCAGTGCGTAAATCGTTTTCCACTTCTTTAATTTCTGCTAGCATGGCTTTAAAATCGCGCAAATCGCGTATATAGCAAATAACGCCATAACCATCTTTATAGGTAATGCGTGTGAGAATAATTTCTACAGGTAAAACGCTTTTTTCATCATGCTGCGTGAGGGATAAAAATTCTGTATAGGCATAGCCTTGCGAGAGGGCTGCTTCTAAACACCTTTTAATAAGCTTTTCAGAGTTTTCCCCATTGGGCTGTACTGCAGGGTAGGTTTTAGAAAAGTTTTCTTTAAATTCCTCTTTGGTGGTAAAGCCATACAGCGAGAGGCTTTCTTGGTTACAATCGATGAGATTAAGATTATTATCCCAAAAATGCACTCCCAAGGGCATGGAATCGAGCATAAGCCTATTACGTAATTCGGCCTCTTCGGCAACCTTTTGTGAAGCTTTAATTTCACGTAAGTCGCGAGAGAAGGTGATGAGCACATTGTCATCGTGTAACTTGGCTTTCACACATGTTTTATCCACAGGTAAGGGGGCGCCGTTGGGCGTTTGGTGCATCCACTCCATATGACTTATGCCATAAAGCATGGCTTCATCAAATTTAGCGTGCAATTCTGTAACACTGTCTTTGCCATTGGGCTGTAACTTTGGCGAAACTTCTCTAAATTTCTGCATGTATTCTTCTTTGTTTTTAAAGCCATACATGCTGATACTTTCAAGATTACAATCTATAAGGTTATATTCTTTATCCCAAAAAGACATACTTAGTGGCATGGCGTCAAGTACAGCTTTATTGCGAGCTTCTGCTTCGGCAGCCTTTTGCTTGGTGGCATAAATTTCTCGCAGGTCACGCGAAAAAGTTATGACCATATCGTCACCATTTAAATTCGCTTTAACACAAATTTTATCCACAGGAACGGGGGAGCCGTCAGGTTGCTTGTGCATCCATTCCACATGGCTTACCCCTTCGGCCAAAGCTTGATCAAATTTTTCATGTAATGTTTTTAAGCTGGGTTTACCATTGGGTTGTGAAGGCGGCGAAACTTCATTGAATTTAGCAAGGTACTCCTCCTTACTGGAAAATCCAAAAAGTTTAACGCTAGCAGCATTACAGTCCACTAAGTTGTAATTTTTATCCCAAAACGACATGCTCAGAGGCATGGCGTCTAACATGATTTGATTGCGAATTTCTGCTTGGTTGGCGCGGCGTTGGGTTTCGCGAAGAATGCGTAAATCATAAATGTATTCTGCCACCATCTCTTGGCCATTAAAGGTGACGCGACGCAAAGAAACACGCGTAGGCACGGTTTCCCCAGTTTTATTGCGCCATAACCACTCCCCATTGCTTTGTCCGGTGGCAAAGGCCTCACTGAGCAATTGAACGGAAAACTCTTCTGAGGGCATGCCATTAGATTGCATTTCTGGATAAAAAGCGTGGGGATTAAGTCCATATTCTTCTTTATTTTTTAGCCCAAAAAGTTCTATGAAACTTTTATTGCAATCTATGAGAGTATATTTGTTATCCCATAGGCATATGGCTATGGGCGAAGCTTCAAGCAAAGCCTGAGCATTTTTATCCTGATAGTAAAAATTTTCTAAAGTTTGCTTGTTATTTTGTGTGCCTAAAATCACAGCTATAATAAAGGGCTTACCCTCAAACTCTATACGAGAAAAAGTATATTGTACTTGAACCTTTTCTCCACCCGGCAACACATGTACCCAAGGGAAGATATGCCCACTTTCTGCAAGTGCTTTATCCAAATGCTCTCTGCACAGCTTGGCAACATCTTGCCCTAGGCCTTGAGCCTGGCAATTATAGGTATAATATTTTTCTAGGTGATCTTGCAGCGAGGTAGAACCGAAAAAATTTAAATATGCATCCGTACAAAAACGTATAAGCCCTTGTTGATCATAACAGCACAAAACCTGAGTGCTGTTACCATAAAGCTGCTTAAAAAATGTATGTACTGGTGAATGATATGTAAGATGTAAATCTTGCACGAAAAACCTCTATGGCAAAAAAATAAGCGAGTAACGTCCTGAGTATTGGTAAATATAAATTCTCTCTGGCAATGAGTCAACACTACAGTTTTTTTGTAATGAAGACAAGTTTTCTGTGGCTGGAAAAAAATGGATAAAGAGAAAGCATTTCAAAAGAAATAAGCGCTGTTTTAGTGGGAAAAACGTTCTTTTCTGGAAAATGTCATTTTATACTTTTTTTCACAAGATTTCTTTTTGTTACATATTTGTAGATAAAATGTAACTTTTGCCATATCTGGGCATAAAAAAACTGCCACAAGTGTAATCTTGCGGCAGTGTATTTTTTTTAGGTATGAGCTCTTAGGCTTCTTTCATTTCCTGTATGATTTGCTCTAATTTTTCTGCTTGATGGGTAAGATTCATGACAGCCGTGGTGGCTTGAGCCATGGCATGACTTGTTTCTGTGGAGGCTTGGTTAATACTAGAAAGCGCGCGATTAATTTCTTCAGAAGTAGCTGATTGCTGTTCTGCTGCTGTGGCAATGGTGCGCACTTGATCTGCTGAGGAGTCCACAAGCTCCACAATTTCGTTTAAGGATTGTCCTGCTTCTTGAGCAAGGCTTGTGGCAGCCACAATGCTATGCACCGAGCCGTCCACATTTTTCATATTACGCTCTACACTGGTCTGTACGCCAGCAATGGCGCTGCCCACTTCCACAGTAGCTTGCATGGTTTTTTCTGCTAGCTTACGCACTTCGTCTGCCACCACAGCAAATCCGCGCCCAGCTTCACCGGCTCGAGCCGCTTCAATGGCCGCGTTAAGGGCAAGCAGATTGGTTTGGTCAGCAATGTCAGAGATGACATTCATGATGGCACCAATGGCTTCGGCTTGCTCACCAAGTTGCACCATATCTTGCTTAAGCTGCTGGGATTGATTTTCTACCTCGGCTACACGTTTTACCATGTTTTGCACAATAACCGCGCCGCTTTCTGCCTTACCGCGTGCATCATTGGATACATGGGTGGCATCACCGGCGCTGCGTGCTACTTCAAGCACTGTGGAGTTCATTTCTTCCATGGCAGAAGCTGTTTCAGTAATGCGGTCAGAGCTTTCGCTTACACTGTGTTCGGATTCTGCCACTTGGCTTGAAAGGTCACGGGCGGCGCTAAATACGGCTTCTACAATACCTTCCAATTGACCGGCAGCGTCGAGCATACCTTGTTTTTTAGCGCTTTCTGCGGCGGCTTGGGCTTGTTTGGCTTGTTCCATGGCTTGCTGTGCTTCTTCACTAAGGCGCGCGGCTGTGATGGCTTGTTCGGTGGCTTGCTCAATATTTTCTTTTAAAGCAGTGACCATGATGCGTAAAGCGTCGGCAAGTTTACCCAATTCGTCTTTGGAATACACATCAAGGCTTTCATTTAAATTTCCTTGAGCCACAGCTTCAGCAAAACCCATACTCTTGTTCAATGGCCCTGTAATGCTGCGTGTTAAGAAAATGGAAAAAGCTGCACCCACAATAACTAAAACGGCAATGAAAATAATAGTGCTCGTTTTACTGGTGTTTAGTCCATGTACAGCTTTCATTTGCTCTGCATTGATGTCTGTACTTAAATTACTAAAGTTGTTATTGATAAGTGTGTGTATTTCTTTAGAATAGCCGCTGCGAGTGGAGGAGAAAGTGTTAAGGTCTTGTACATTTTGAATGATGGTTTTAAGCACCGTCACATATGCGGATAAATGACCTATAACTATGCCCACTTCTTGGCGTAATTCTTCGGTTGGAAAAGCATTTTGGTCGGCTTGAGCTTGCGTGGTAAGTGCAGCAATCTTAGTATAAATGCTTTCAAGATCTTGAGCGTTATTGGTGTTGAGAGCTGTATGAACGCTTGTGCGTAAGTTGAAAAAAGCGGCATTGAATTTTACCGTGGCCACGAGAGTGTTGGAAAACTCTGTAAGGGCGGTGAGGTCATGCATTTGGCTAGCATTTTGTATTTCTTCTTGAATAAGTGCAATAACTTTACTCACACTTTGATCAATTTGTATATCAAGGTTTTTGAATTGTTCTTGATTTTTTAAAAATGCTTCTATGGTTTGATGCGAGGTGTGAATGGAGTCGGTGTATCGACTATATATTTGTGTAAATGTAGAGGCAAATTGACGTAATTGGCTAAGCTCAGGAAATTTCTGCACTAAGGCTTGTAAGTCTTTTAATGAACTTTGCGCATTTTCAATATCTTCTTGAATTTTTCTATAGTTTGCTGTGTCCCGTGTGAGGCGATAGGTACGCATATTTAAGTACGCGGCATTAAAAGCTTCGCGTAATTGGGCTACTTCAAAAATTTCAGGAAGGCTTTTATCTACGATATCCATAGCTTGCTTTGCAGCTTGCGTTTTTTCGTTAACAGAGAAAAAACCTAAGGCGCACACAGACAGTAAAATGCAGCCAAAGCCCAGAGTGAGCTTTTTAGAAACGTTCAAGTCTTTCATAATTTTTCCTTTCTTTGTTATGGTGCCTATTTATACACCTACATTACATAAGCTTTACGTCAAGGGTGATGAAAACTTTATGTCTTTCAAATATGATATTATAGATGAGAGTGAAACTCTTGGCAAGGCCATTGCTGCGGCATGCTGCCTTCATTGTTGCAAGTATAAATTTTGCCTATGCTGTAGCTATTTTATCATGAATGTAGAATTACTATTTTTCCATAATATATTGAAATTGCAATATATTAATTTTTAAAAAATGTGTCATAAACGAAGCATAATTTTCTTGTGAATTTTTTTTGACAAAGTAAAAAACGGACTTATCTTAATTATAGTTAAGGCAATTTTTATGTATGGTTTGCACTCACTCCCCTTGTGTTTAGCTAGAGTAGATTTTGTTGTTTTTTTGTTTGTGACACATGGCGAGACTTGCAAGAAAAGGTAAAGAAACCTCGAAAGTTTTATGCTGGAGGTGTCGCATGAAAAAGAGATCAAGAGTTCCACAATGGGTAGCGAAGAGTATTGATTTAAAGCAATGGGGTGTTTCCCAAGAGCATGTAGACATTTTAAAACAAGGCCCAAAGGCTGAAGGCTATTGGCAAACATGGGCCTTAGTGCTGAGAAGTGCTAAGAAAGTTGTAGATGGCAAGTCATACAAACTCTCTCCTTGTGGAGATAAAAAAGTTCTCATCGTATCTAAGTGTTTTGACCTTGATACACGTGCTTTTTAGTTCTTAATAAAAAAGAGTAGCTATTTGGCTACTCTTTTTTATTTGTGTTATTTTTTAGCGTTTTCTTGTGTGCGTTGGTATATTTCACGCATCTGCCCGCAATTATTGGGATCGTTTTCGTCACCAAGGCTTTCTAAATTTTCATAATACCATATTTTATATGTCACAGTTTCTAAGTGTCCTTGAAGTTGTGATATTTTTTGTGTGAGTTTTTCTTTTTGCTGTTCAAAAAGTTTTTTGCGTATTTCTCTATTTTTTAAATCATTTTTCCCCGAATGGCAGAGAGCAAAGTAGGCTTTAATATCAGCAATACTCATGCCCGTTTCTTTCAGGCAAGTGATTATATGCAGAACTTCTACATCATTTTCTGAAAACATGCGTATGCCATTGGACTTTCGCTCCACACTAAGCAGGGTTTCTTTTTCATAATAACGCAATGTATGCGCAGAAAGTGCTGTCATTTTTGCCACTTGACCAATGGAATAGTATTTCATGTTAGTTCCCATAATAAAAGCTTGACTTAGAGCATACTCTAACATGTATCCTCTCTTCATGACCTTGGTCAAGATTTTTTTTAGGAGCATATATATGAAAAAACTTGTGGTAATTACTGGCGCCTCTTCTGGCTTTGGTAAAGCTATGGCTATAGAATTTAGTAAAGCGGGCTATCCTGTATTGCTTTTAGCAAGAAGGCTAGAAAAACTCCAAGAACTACAGCTGGAAAATGCCATGTGCGAGCAATGCGATGTGACGGATAGACAAGCCTTTGAAGCTGCTGTGCGTAAAGCTGAAGCTGTGTATGGAAAAACAGATTTACTTATTAATAATGCGGGTCTTATGTATCTTGGTAGCCTTGAGTCACAAAGTCCTCAAGAGTGGCAAGAAATGCTTAATTTGAATCTTACCGCCATGATGCACGGTATGCAAATTGTGAGCAATGATATGAAGGAAAGAAAGTGCGGCACCATTATCAATCTTTCTTCCATTGCAGGGGTGAAGCCCTTTGCTGCGCATGCTGCTTATTGTGCTACCAAGTACGGTGTGGTGGGCATGTCTGAAGTGGCGCGCGGCGAATTGGCTCCGTATAATGTTCGCGTCATGCGTGTGTGCCCTGGCGCTGTGGATACAGAACTGCTAGGTCATACCACCAGCGACGCCATTAAAGCTGGCTATGATACTTGGAAAAAGGCCTGCGGTGTGGGCGCCATTACTGCTGAACATGTAGCGCAATGCATTAAATTTGCCTATGAAATGCCGCAAGGGGTTACCATACGTGAAATACAAATTGCCGATACAAGGCAAGATGCATAATCGCTCTTTTTATTGCTAAATCAAAAGCCTTTCTCTATGCTTGAGAAAGGCTTTTTTATATTATAAAAAAGGAAAAAAGAAAAAACAAAGAAAGGTATTGTACTTGTATGCCTTTCATGAAAATTTGTAGGAATATATGTTGAGAAAAAAAATATATCCATATGCCATGTTACGCATATGTGTGCTGATGGTTCTTTTTTTGTGCGCTAGTGCGTCATCGGCGTGGTGCCTCCATTTTTATGTGGGGGCTGAATATAAAATTAATCCCATTGGGAATGATGCAGTGACAGCGTGGCAACATGTTTCTTTTGAGACGGGCTTTGATTGTACCACCTACGTGGAAACTTTTTTGGCACAATATGCGCAAAGATATAAAGGTCTGTCATTTCAAGAACATTTACATAAAATTCGCTATATGAATGGGCAAGTCGGTTTTTTTACTCGGGCGCATTTCATGGAGTACCATTGGATACCCAATGCCTTGCAGCATAACTATTTATATTCTTATCCACTTGAAGATACTAAAAACTCACACTTTAAGATTTATTTACAAGAATGGTTCACAAAAAACGCTTTTGTAAAACACAAAGACGTACTTTATATGGAGCAAGTGCGCCAACAGCCAGCACTTGCCACAGCCTCCATTGCTTATGTACCGGTGGAGCAGCTCAACGCGGTTTTTTTGGAAAAATTACCCAATACCATGGTGGTTTTTTTCTTAAAAGAGGTGGAGGCGCACAGCTGGCCGGGGCAAAAGGAAAAGCAGGTACTTATAACGCATATGGGGATACTACGAGAAAAGCACGTATATCACGCTAGCATACGTACAAAAAAAGTTTCTAAAATGGATTTTCTAGCGTATGTGCGCTCCATACCTTCCTATGTAGGGGTAAGCTTTTATGCGGTTCAAGAGCCGTTACAGCCTTAGCTGAGCGCATAAAGTGCTTTTTTCGTATACTTTGTACATGGATTTTTATGCGATAGCATAGTATTTTTTATATAAAATTCTATTTTTACATACAGATAAAAGAATTTTGTATCTTTTGTATAATTTAGGCGCGCTTTAAACGCTCTGCCACCGTTTGCCCACCAATGCCCCAATCTGTGGTGGGAATTTCTTCAATAATTACTACGGTAGTTTGTGGGTTTTTTCCTAAAACACGCACTAGCATGTCTGTTGTTTCCTGTATAAGCTGTGCTTTTTGCGCTTCTGTGGGGGCCTGGTCGCCGCCGGTAACTTTAATATTAACATAGGGCATGAAAAACTCCTTACATGTGTTTAAGGGCGTAATTGTATAATTCCTCAACGCTCTGTTCAAGGCTTTGTACATGGGTGCGCACAGTGAGGTGCGGCGCTTCGGGTTCTTCATAAGGGGAGGCAATACCTGTATATTCCGCAATAAGTCCGTGGCGCACCTTGGCATACAGTCCTTTTACATCGCGAGCTTGGCATATTTCTAAAGGGCATTTAACAAAAATTTCTTGATAATTATGTTCTATGATTTCTTTAAACATGTTTCGCTGTTGTTGTAGGGGGGCAATGCAAGAACAAAAACAAATAAAATTTTGCTCAGCAAATAATTTGGCCACATGAGCTACTCGGCGTAGGCTTTCACTTCTGTCTGCCAATGAAAAACCCAAATCGGCGCATAAGCTTTTGCGCATATGGTCGCCATCGAGCATAAGGGCGTGTTTTCCACTTTGTTGTAAACGCGTCACCATGTGTTGCGCCAAGGTAGTTTTGCCTGCGCCGGAAAGGCCTGTGAGTAAAAAAACCGGAGGAAATTGCTGCATAAATGTACATCACCACGGGTTAGAGGGAATAATGGCACTGGTTAAAACTCATTTTTATACACAGATGAAAGATGCAAAACCAAAGCTTGCTTGTCAACTCTTTGCCATAGCCAAGTGCAGCGTAAAACCTTAGCACAAAGTGAGCCATGGAATATATCTTTACTTTTTAAATGAAATTTTCTAGTCTTATGCTGTAGTTAGTGTAAATTTATTCTTTTTATTGAGGTGAAATATATGAATGCAAATATGGAATATAAGTCTTTTATATGGCTCCTTGTCATTGTTACCTTGGCTTTTTTGGTGTTAATGTTTCCATTTTTTGGCATTATTTTTTGGTCTGTGGCCATAACTATTATTTTTTCCCAAGTGCAAAATTATTTTCTTAAAGTGACTAAAAGTCCTAATATTGCATCGTTATTAACACTTTTTATAACCATTTTCATTGTGGTTATTCCTTTTATGTTCATTGCCAGTGAGTTTTTAGAGCAAGGCCTTGCGGTATATCAAGGGCTGAGCACTGGGGATATTGATGTGAATGCCTATTTTGAAAAGGTAAAAACTTCTTTTCCTTTAGTACAAGAATATATGGATAAAATGAATATTAACCCCCAAGGATTACAAGGTAAGCTTACGGAATTAGTTATCTTTTTGAGTAAGTATATTGGGCAGCAAGCCGTATCTATAGGCACGGAAACAGTGAATATTATCGCTCAAGTGGGGCTTTTATTATATATTTCCTTCTTCACCTTGCGTGATAAGAAATTTATTATTCATGTACTGCATAAAGCTTTACCCTTGGGCGATAGGCGTGAAGCCATGCTCTTTCAAAAAATTTCTGAAGTAACCAAAGCCACCATTAATGGTTCTTTGGTGGTAGCCATAGTGCAAGGTATGCTTGGCGGCCTTATTTTTTGGTTTTTGGACGTACAAGCCCCCATACTTTGGGGCGGGGTGATGACCTTATTATCCTTGGTGCCTATGATTGGCGCCGGCCTTGTATGGGCGCCCGTGGCCATATACTTTTTTGCCACGGGAGATGTGCAATCTGCCATTATTTTAACCGTTTTTGGCGTGGCTGTTATCGGACTGGTGGACAATGTTTTACGCCCCATCTTGGTGGGCAGAGATACACGCTTACCTGACTACTTGGTGCTGCTTTCCACCCTTGGGGGCTTTGCTTTACTTGGCATGAATGGTTTTATTATTGGCCCCTTGTTGGCGGTGTTGTTTATAACATGCTGGGATATTTTTATTCGGGAGTATAATATTGAAGAGGATAAAGAACTAAGTGAACCTGAAACGCCAGCTGTGGTCTTGGTAAAAAATGAAAGTCACCATGTTCATATTACTGTAGCTGATACCGATGAAGAAAAATCCTAAGGTAACAGCGTACTAGCGCTCATAATAAAGCCCCTTTTATGTGTATAAAAGGGGCTTTATTATGAGCAAGGTACGTGCAAAGTTTTAATAAATAAAAATAGGGCTATGGATAAAAAATGAATGTTATCCTACCTGTAAGGAAAACTGAGCCTTACCTTTTATAAAGAGGAGAAAAGCCACAACCCTCGATCCCAAAGTTGTGGCTTTTGTTGAAGCGGGGATGATGGGAAGACTCACCCTAAGCAGGACAGAAGAATATCTATCCGCTTTAGAGGAGGAGAAGAGAGCGCTCTCTTCTCTCGACGACGCGAATAATTATCATAATTTTTTGCGTTAGCGCCGTGTACCCAATCACATTCGTGTAAAAAACATGCGAGAAGAAACCGTATCGAAAAAGCGCATTACAAAAATCTGTATCTTGCTGTAACCGTCCCCATGGTTATGGGGGTAAGAATCTTGTTTGGGTAGTGTATTACAAAAAACATGCCTACTTTTTTCATGAAGGCGTTGGTGTTTTTTTTGTTATTTCATCAGCAGTTTCAGCCATGAGCAAATTTTTGGGGACTTGCTAAAAATATAAATTCAGAAAAAAATGACAAATTTTCTGAAAAGTATGACAGAGTCAAAAGCGTGATTATGTATTATAGGAGGGGAGTAATTTTTGTATGTGCAGTAAAAATTTCTTTCATTCAGAAGAATACTTCTTGTAAGCATTTGTGTTTTTGGTAAAAATACCTGCGTGCGCTTTTTTTAAAGCGTGTTTTCATGCGTTTTGAAAATTTTGATCATAGAGGAGTGTTGATCTATGTCTGTTCCCACTTTGCTCATTATAGATAGGGATGAAAAACTTCATGAACTTGTGGATAGGGTAAGCCTACCTTTGGGATTTAAGGTTTTACATGCCACCAGTCTTGCGCAAGGTTTAGCTCTTGGTGCTGCAGGTGTAGATGTGGTTTTATTGGAAAAAACCTTACCTGATGGCGATGGGATAGCACGCATGCGCGAGGTGCTTGCCTTGCCCCAAAAACCTCATGTTCTTATTATGACAGAGTTTGCCAACGGTGATATTGCCGAAAGAGCTTTGCGTTCTGGTGCGTGGGAATTTTTATGTAAGCCCTTACATATGCAAGAAATAAGCGCTGTGCTCGAACAAAGCCTAGGCTATAGGCATAACCGCGGCGTCGATGGTGCAGAAGCCATTTTGCAACGTGAAGGCCTTGTGGGGTCAAGTCCGGCTTTATTGGCGGCGTTAGCTCGTGTGCAAGAGGCGGCGCATTCGGGTGCCAACGTGCTTATTTATGGGGAAACAGGTACAGGAAAGGAACTTTTTGCGCGATTATTGCATAAAAACTCTGAGCGATGTGCCGAAGCTTTTATTACGGTGGATTGCGCCGCATTGACAGAAAACTTGGTGGAAAGTCATCTTTTTGGGCATGCGCGCGGGGCTTTTACTGGGGCTGAAAAATCTAAAGAAGGCTTGTTGCTTAAAGCTCATGGAGGCACACTTTTTTTAGACGAAATGGGGGAATTGCCTTTATCTATGCAAAAAGTATTTTTACGTGCTTTAGAGTTACGGCGTTTTCGTCCTGTGGGTGTGGTAGAAGAGGTTCCCAGTGATTTTCGCCTTGTGGCTGCCACCAATAAAGATTTGAGCGCCATGGCTAAGGACGGGCATTTTAGAGATGATCTTCTGTATCGTTTACAGGGGCTTACCATTCGCATTCCCCCTTTGCGTGAGCGCAAAGAAGACATACCGGCTTTAGCAGAATACACCATGATTAATTTTTGCAAGAAAAAGTCCTTACCCATAAAGAGCTTTAATACAAGCTGCTTAAAAGCACTTATGGCCTATGCTTGGCCTGGTAATGTGCGTGAGCTCATTCATACAGTGGAAAGAGCTTGTATCGTGGCCAAGGAGGAGCAAGAATTATATGCCGTGCATTTACCCACAGACATACGTGTGGCTGTGGTGCGTGATCGCGTGAAGGAAGAAGAGCAAAGCGCGCCGCCGGTTTTGCAAGGGGCTTTTTTTGTGTCTACTCATGAGGGTACACCTACCCTTAAAGAATGGAAAAAATATACAGAACATACCTATGTACAAAGAATTTTAGAGCAAAATAAAGGTGATATTCGCGCTTGTGCCGCCATAGCTGGGGTGTCACGCGGGCATTTTTATGAATTACTTAAAAAGCATAATATCTCTTAGTTGTTGCGTACAAGAACTTTGTCAGCTTAGATAGTTGACACTGAAAAAGTAGTTAAATATTGGTAAAAATAATTTTTTTAGTTCATATGCCTTGATAAACTTTACCAGAAATAAACGAATGGAATTCGTTTTCAGGCAAAGTTTAGACATATAAAATACGATTTTTCAGTGTTGACTATTCAAGGCATGCCTTGTGCATGACTTGCCGCCACGTAAAATAAGCCAGACTTTACTTCTGGCGTCCCCGAAAGGGGAATTTGGAGTGAGCGTGCTTTTTTGAAAAATGTGTGGAAACACGTTTTTCAGGTTCGACTAGATAAACAAAAATTATTCTACCCTGTTAAATGTTTTTCTTCGGGGATGCTCAGGGGATGTGTCCTTGCTTGTGCTGGGGAAAGTGTTTATAATATTCAGTCGTATTCATTGGTATTGGATGCGAAGGAGACTGTATGAAAAAAAGAATATGGCTTATGTGTTTACTTGCCATGACAAGCTCTTGGGGCTGTACGGCGAGCCGTTCTACTGTGCAAGTGCAAGAACCTAGAGCCGTGGTGGTAGCTGAGTATACGCCTAGTATTGTAGAAGTGCGTGATGCCATTTTTTCGGGTATACATGCGGCCAAGTGGCGTGCTCAAGATAGGGCGCCAGGGCTCATTTATGCTACCAATAAATGGCGCGGCGAGCAGGTTTTACTTGAAGTGGACTATTCTGCAACGGCCTATACCATACGCTATAAAGATAGCACCGATGAAGATTATTCTGAACAATCTGGTAATATTCCACAGGATTTTCCGCGCTGGGCCTCTTTTATTGCTAAAAATATTGAAGAAAAAATTGCGGTGATAGGCATTCAAGCTGCGGTGGAAATTAAAGCATTTCCGCGCATTGCGCCTGCTTTACCTGGTGAGCCCACCATACTTGAAAGTCATGAAGATATAGAGTCGTTTAAGCGTAAAAAGGATTCAACACGTTTTGACACAAATGATAAAGCCTCTGTGCTTGTGAAAAATACCGATGATGCGTCTGTGGAAAAAAACATGGAGATTTCTGAACCTAAGCGGGCAGAGCCCACGCAGGCAGAACATAAAGAAATAGATTCTAAGCAGTCTGAAGCTGCACAAGCTGAGGCTGTGCAATCGGGTTCGGCCGAAACTGCACAAGCTGCCCCTGTACAAGCTGAAAAAGCCATGCAACCCTCAGCTGAAAAAACTGAAGCGACACAGCCAGCTGTTACCCATGCAGTTCCCGTAGTGTTATCTACACCACAAGGGCAAGAGGCCAGCCCCGTTGTGCCAAAGGCCAAGAGTAAGGTAAATTATGTGCCTGCTGCCCCTGTACAGCCTGCGCAATCCTCACAGTCCGCGCAGTCCACGCAGTCCACGCAACGTGTGCAACCTGTGCAATCTAAAGCTGTCCCTGCAAGTCCTGCCCCTAGTCATACCGAAGCTTCTCCAGCACAAGCCTCACCTGCAGTGGTGCATGCCACGCCAGTACAGCTTGTGGTGACAGAATCCACAACGCAACCTGCCACGTCGCCGCCCGCACAATAATATATGTTGTATGGATAGAGTGAGTACATTTGAAGAAAATCCCCAAAAGCACATGAGCCTTTGGGGATTTTCTGTTGTTTTGTTATATACTTTCATGAGAAATAGCTTCCCACAAAATTATTATTCAGCAATAATTTTATAACAATGTGGGCGCCTGTCCCTGAATAAACCCCAATGCAGGCGATTTTGAGCCAGTTCGTCTAAGTCAAATTCTGCGCAAAGAATTCTTTCTTCTTCGCGGCCCGCTTCTGTGACTTTTTCACCTGTGGCATCGGTAATAAAAGAAGAACCGTAAAAGTTTAAAGAGGAGCTTTGCCCGCCATTGGCTTCACAAGGTTGTACGTATTCTAAGCCAATGCGATTGGCTGCTACCAAGGGCATGATATTGGCCGCTGCATGCCCCTGCATAACCCTTTGCCAATGGGGCATGGAGTCGCAATCTAAAATGGGTTCTGAGCCAATGGCTGTGGGGTAAAGTAAGACTTCTGCACCCATAAGCGCCATGGAGCGTGCTGTTTCGGGAAACCATTGATCCCAACAAATACCCACGCCCACTTTAGCAAAGGCTGTATCCCATACTTTAAAGCCTGTATCACCCGGCGTGAAATAAAATTTTTCTTGATAGTAATGATCGTCAGGAATATGGGTTTTGCGATAAATACCTAGAATTTCACCGCCAGCATCAATCATAACTACGGTATTAAACAGTCTATTGCCTGCACGCTCATAAATGCTCACCGGTAAAACCACGTGCAATTCTTTGGCAAGGGCATTCATGCGCTGTACGGCAGGATTTTCTGCCACAGGCAATGCATAATCATAGTATTCATAGCGGCGCTCTTGGCAAAAGTAAGGACGCTCAAAAAGTTCCGGTAAAAGTATGATTTGCGCTCCCAAGGCGGCGGCTTCGCGTACCTTTGTGGTAGCATTGTCTATATTTTCAAAAACATTTGCTGTGCAGCGCATTTGTACTGCACTAAGAGTGACGTTACGCATGGGCTATCCTTGTTTTTTTTGTGGTATTTGTTGAGTAATGCAATGAATATTACCTCCGCCCACCAAAATATCTCGCGCGGCAATGGGTAATATTTTTCGCTCTGGAAACAGTTTTGCCAAAATTTCTACGGCTAAGGCATCGTGCACATCTCCAAATTGTGGCAAAAGAATATGCCCATTGGAGATGTAAAAATTCACATAGGAAGCCGCTAAACGCTCTCCTAATTCTCTGAAATCTTCACCCTCAGCAAACACATAGCCCGTGAGATCTTCTTCAGTAATGCAAATAGGCTCTTTGGGAATGGGCAGCTTATGCACCATAAAAGAACGCCCCTTGGCATCATGACTATTTTTCAAGGTCTCAAAGCAGGCTTGGGAGAGAGCAAACTGCGGATCATCTTTCTCATCTGTCCAAGCAAGCACCACTTCACCGGGACGCACAAAAGCGCACACATTATCCACATGTTCATTGGTTTCATCATTATGGATGCCGCGCGGTAACCAAATAATTTTCTCTGCGCCAAGGTATGTATAAAGCTGCTCTTCAATGGCCTCTCGGCTAAGCTTTGGGTTGCGCCCCTCAGAAAGCAAACAACTTTCCGTAACCAAGATGGTACCTTCTCCATCACTATGAATGGCACCGCCCTCCAGTACAAAGGGGCGAGCAGAGTAACATGCATCCCCAAGATAGTCACAAAACTTTGCCGCCACAGCATCGTCTTGCTCCCATTGCGCATACAAGCCGTCAAAGTCACCGCCCCAGGCATTAAAAAACCAGTCCACACCGCGCCGCTCACCATGGGCATTTACCACAAAAGTAGGCCCCACATCCCGAGCCCAAGCATCATCACTTTCCATGGGAATAAGCTCAATATGCGGCTCTGCACCTAAAGCTTCCTGAGCAGAAGTAAGGCCCTGCTTGCTCACAAGCATAAAGACTTTTTCTGAACGCGCAATGCCCTTTGCCACCTCTGCAAAAGCGCGGCGCCCGGCTTCAGCTTCATGCGGCCACGAGCCTAATCGGCAAGGCCAAATCATAAGGCAACCATCATGCGGCGCAAACTCTGCGGGCATGATAAATCCGTCTTGTTGGGGAGTAGTTATTTTAGACATGTGTATGTTTTATTTTTTGTTTTATTTGTTTTTTGTTTATTTTTTTAGGTTTGTATTTTTTTGGGGGGGGGAACTTTTTTGAAAAAGTTCCCTCCCCCAAACCCCCTCCCTCAAAAACTTTTTATGGCGGCGGGGGCTTCTCTCTAAATGTATATCTCGGCGCAACTTATTTAAGACAGGCGCTGCTTAAAATCCTCATAGCCAAAGGATTTTACCATACGACACTGACCACTGGCATCCATACTCACAATATGCGGTAAAGGAATACCGTTAAACGTGTTATTTTTTACCATGGAATAAATGGCCATGTCTTCAAAAATCAGTCTATCACCTATATTTCTAGGAGTGTCGAAACTATAGTCGCCTATGATATCTCCTGCCAAACAAGTGAAGGAAGAAAGCCTATATGTATGCGCTTTTTCACCTGCTTCACCAGAATCTTTAAGCGGAGGCCGATAGGGCATTTCCAAAACATCCGGCATATGGCATGCGGCGGATGCGTCTAAAATAAGCGTAGTAATACCGCTATTTTCTACTATATCCAGCACTTCGCAGACAAGGTAACCGGCGCGCAATGCAATGGCCTCGCCGGGCTCTAAATATACTTGCACATTGTAGGTCTTTTGTATGCGCGTGATGATGCTCTCCAATAAGCCAATATCATAATCAGGGCGAGTAATATGATGACCGCCGCCCATGTTGAGCCATTTTACCTTATGTAAAATATCACCAAATTGCTCTTCAACAGCTTGTATGGTAGTGGCTAAATCATCGGAGTTTTGCTCGCAAAGGGTATGAAAATGCAAGCCTTCCACAGCCGCGCCGCCGCTACCTTGTAGACAGCTTATGTCAAAATTTTCGCGGGCAATGCCAAGACGACTGCCAGGGGAACACGGATCATATATGGCATGATCACCCTGTGTGGAGCATTGCGGATTAATACGCAAACCAATGGATGCTGTGCCGCATTGATGGCGAAACTTTTCCAACTGTCGCAAAGAGTTAAACACAATATGATTACAAATTTCCACAATATGTGTAAAATCTTCATCCTTATAAGCCGGCGAAAAAATATGCGTTTCACCGCCCATTTCTTCATGCCCAAGGCGTGCCTCATATAAACCGCTGGCTGTGGTACCCGACAGGTACTGACCAATGGTTTTGTAACAAGAAAACATGGAAAAAGCCTTTTGCGCCAATAAAATCTTACAGCCTGTACGCTGTTGTACGCCATGCAAGATTTCTAAATTTTCTATCAGCTTTTTTTCATCAAGCACATAACTGGGGGTGGGTATGGTATGTATATTCATTGTATTTTAGATTTAGATTTTTCGGGAGGAAGGGGAAAACCTTTTCTGAAGAAAAGGTTTTCCCCTTCCCCCAGACCCCCTTCCCCTTTCC
>CAYJHH010000014.1:0-32492 GCA_964369995.1 uncultured Desulfovibrionaceae bacterium | reverse complement strand
TTTATAAGTTCTATTTTTACTGATAGTTAAGTTGTTTTTCAGTGTCGACTATTTAGCAAAAACAGTGACTAAGCTTTCCACCAAAGCAGGAATGGTATATTCCTCAGGTTGAATGTCACAAGGTAAACCGTGTTTTTGCAAAGTTTTGCTGGTGATGGGGCCAATGGAGGCCAATTTCACTTCGGGATGCTTCTTTAAGGTTTCGGCATCGATGAGGGAAAGGAAATTATCCACTGTGGAGGAGGAACCAAAGGTTACGCAATGCAATTGACCAGCGGCCATGGCTTCTAAGACCTCATCCTTACGTGCTCCGGCAGGCTTGGTTTCATATACGGGTAACACGTCCACCGTGGCTCCAGCTTCACGTAGCGCTTCTGGTAGTACTTCGCGGGCTTCCAAAGCTCGGGGTAAAAGAATTTTTTGCCCTTGCATACCAAGCTTAAGCATGCCTTCCACCACACCTTCGGCCACATAGCGCTCAGGGATAAAGTCCGGCTCAAGGCCACGCTCGCGCAAAATATCCGCTGTGGCAGGGCCTATGGCGGCTACTTTTTTACCATGCAAAGCGCGTGTATCTAGACCATGGTGTTGTAAGCGCTTCCAAAAATGTTTAACACCATTGACGGAGGTAAATACAAGCCATGCATAACTGTCCAGCTCTTTAATACGAGCATCTACAGCGCTAAAGTCTTCTAATTCATGAATTTCAATGGTGGGAAATTGAATCACATGGGCGCCCAGTTCAGCCAAGGAATGCGCTAGGCCGCTGGCTTGTTCACGAGCGCGCGTGACCACAATACCTTTGCCAAGCAAGGGCTTTTGTTCAAACCAATTCAATTTATCACGTAAGGAAACCACATGACCCACCACAATGACAGAAGGGTTGGTAAAGCCTTGCTTTTGGCTTTCATCATAAAGAGTATCAAGGGTGGCGGCCAAGGAACGATGATGCGCCGTGGTACCCCAATGCACCAAAGCAGCAGGCGTTTTAGGATCCATGCCGGCGGCCATGAGGTTTTTGGTAATTTCCGGTAAATTTTTCATTCCCATAACAAAAACAAGAGTAGAAGCCGAACGTGCCAAAGCGTCCCAATTATGAACGGAGCCGGGTTTGTCAGGGTTTTCATGGCCGGTAATCAAAGTGACCGAAGAGGCAAAAGAGCGATGCGTAAGCGGAATACCGGCATAGGCTGGGCCGGCAATGGTGGAAGAAATGCCCGGCACTTCTTCAAAAGGAACACCGGCTTCTAGCAGTTCTTCAGCTTCTTCGCCGCCGCGACCAAATATGTACGGATCGCCGCCTTTCAGACGAGCCACTACTTTGCCTTCTTTGGCTTTTTCAATAATAAGGGCGTTGATGCCATCTTGAGGTAATGCATGATTGTTGGCACGCTTACCTACATAAATAAGCTCTGCATCCTTACGCGCAAAATTAAGCATATTTGCATTGGCCAATGCATCATAAACAATGACATCGGCTTTTTCTAAAATTGCTTTGCCTTTAAGGGTGAGCAAGCCCATGTCGCCGGGGCCTGCGCCAATAAGATAAACTTTCATTATATTTTGCCTCGTACAAGTTCAATGAGGGTACGCACGCCAAAGCCAATGGCGCCCACAGGGGCAAGCGCGGTCTTTTTAAAGGCCCAATCACTGCCGGCAATGTCCAAATGCGCCCAGCGCGTTTCTTCGTTGATGAAGGCCTTAAGGTATAAGGCAGCAGAAATGGCACCGCCTTCACGCGCGCCCATGTGCGCTATGTCGGCCACGTCACTTTTCAAGCCTTCTGCATAGGGTTCCCAAAGGGGCAGAGGCCAATAGTTATCGCCCACAAGCTTACCAACAGATTGAATTTCATCGCTTAAGGCGCTGTCATCGGTGAAAAGGCCTGCCACATCGGTGCCAAGAGCCACGGCGCAAGCTCCGGTTAAGGTGGCAATATCTACCATGAAAGTGGGGGTATATGTTTGCTGCGCATAGGTAAGCGCATCGCACAAAGCAAGGCGCCCTTCGGCATCGGTATTTAAAATTTCCACCGTTTTGCCAGAAAGGGATTTCACCACATCACCGGGACGCATGGCAGAGCCGCTGGGCATGTTTTCAGCACAAGCAATAATACCAATAACGCGGCGTTCAAGCATATTATGCCCAATGCCATGCATGGCGCCAATAACGGCGGCGGCACCGGACATATCGCTTTTCATGTGATGCATATTGGTGGCCGGCTTTAAGCTAATGCCGCCGGAATCAAAGGTTAAACCTTTGCCCACATAAATAATGGGATCTTCATCTTCATGCCCCTTGGGCGCATGTTCCATGACCACCATGCAGGTTTGTTGTGCAGAGCCAGCGCCCACAGCTAAAAGGGTATTACAACCCATGGTGGTAAGTGTCGCTTCATCAAAGACGGTGCATTTCATGCCATGCTCTGCGCTCATTTTTTGCGCAGCTTCGGCTAAAGCCATGGGAGTTAAGATATTAGGCGGCGTATTGGCAAGGGTGCGTGCAAGAATAACCCCTGCGGCGGCGCGTTCACCGCGTCTGGCGGCGCCATGTTCGGCATCGGGAACATTTTCTTCGCTAAAGCCCAAAGCAATCCACGCAGGATCTGCTTTTTCGCCTTCGCCATCTTTGGCGGGAGTGCGCAAAGCTGTAAAGCGGTACAGACCTATAAAAGCCGCATACATGGCTTCTTCTACTAGGCGCAGATTATCCGCACCCAATTGCTGTAAAGCAGGCACCGGCACTAAAATGGATTCAGCGCCAATATCACGGCAACGCGCAGCCGCAGCTGCCACGCCCAAACGCAAAGTATGGAGCGTAAATTTTTTGCGATCACCAAGGCCAATGGCGAGAATACGCGGGATATCTTGCTCGGGATGTCCGTGGAATAGTGCCAATTCACCGGCTTTACCGGCAAAATCTTTCCGTCCTGGTGCTATGGTAAACCAAGGACTGGTGGCTTCAATTTCTGGGCATAAGGTGGCGGGATCTTCCCCTTTATAGGCAAAAACAAGCATGACGGAAGCTTTCCAAAGTTTGGGGCCTCCTGCTTGAAAACGTATATCCATGATGCAGCTCCTTGTATGGCATGGCCATAAATAATTCAAAAAAAGTGCCACAGTATACGCAGGCTTGTGCTTTTTGCCAAGTGGTAAAAAAGGGGGTATTTAAAGGCTTTTAAGCCGAGCAAAAGAGGGGAAAAGGTTGAAAGGGTAGCGGGGTTGTAATTGCAACCTTAAAGGCAGGAAAAAAATGAGGGGATGCAGAATGCATCCCCAGTGCGAGGGGGGCACCGCCCTGTACGGTGCGCGGCAGGTACTGCCAGTTTAGGAAAATAACTTTACGTAATGACACCGGGTTCGCTTAAAATCTCAATGGTGTGCGAGGAGTAAGGTTGGTAATTGAGATAGGTTATGAGGATACCCAAACGAACCCATGACTATATAATAATATCTGCTGCGCCCTTGTCTAGGGCATGTGTAGTAAAAAAGTATGTTTTTTTACCATCAGGAGGGGGCGAGTTAAGGCGGCATACATTTTGCTGTGTTTTAAAGGCTTGCTGTTCTGTGCAGAAAACACTACACTGCGCCGTATTCTCCATACGCTTAACGTATTTATAGGCGCTCAATGACTGCTTGATGCGAGCCAAGCGTCAATATTTTGAAGAGGAAGAAAATTTCATGCTGTTGTATATCCATGTTCCCTTTTGCCGCACAAAATGTCATTATTGTGCATTTCATTCCTTGCCCTTAGGGCGTGGAGTAAATGTGCTGCATGACGCTGCTTTTAAAGCCTATGTGGATACCTTATTTTTAGAGCTTAGCATGTGGGGCGATCGTTATCAGGGGAAGACGGTATCTTCGGTATTTTTTGGGGGCGGAACGCCTTCGCTTTTGCCTGTGCGCGTGGTGGATTTATTGCTTGAGCGCATAACTAAATTTTTTTCTCTCACAGAAAATGTGGAAATCAGCCTTGAGGCCAATCCAGAATCTTTACGCACCAAGGAGCGCATGAGCGATTTTGCCAGAGCAGGTATTAATCGCCTTTCCATTGGTGTACAAAGTCTTGATGAAGAATATCTTCATATGCTGGGGCGTTCGCACAAATTGCGTGATAGTTTATATGCTGTCATGCAAGCGCGAGAGTCGGGCATAGCCAATATCAATGTGGATCTTATGTGGGGTTTGCCGGGGCAGGGCATTCGGCATTGGCTCAATACCTTACGTGAAATCACACGCATGAAACCTACGCATATTTCTGCCTATGGCCTCACATTGGAAGAAGGCACCAAGCTTGAGCGAGATTATTATGAAAAACGTATTGTTTTACCGCCCGAGCGTGATCAATCGGTGATGTTTATGGAAGGCGCCGCCCTTTTGGAAGAGCAAGGGTATTTGCATTATGAAATTTCTAATTTTGCACGTATGGGTTTTCAGTGTCGGCATAATTTAGGCTATTGGGAAGGGCATGATTATTTGGGTCTTGGGCCTTCGGCCACGTCCACAGTGCAAGGGCGGCGCTGGACTAATCCTTATGACCAAGAGCAATGGGCGCAACAAGTTATGCAGGGAAATTTAGATGAAGGCGCAGCCGTGCTCACCCCGCGCGAAAGGGTGCTTGAGCTTGTGATGTTGCGTTTGCGCACAGCTCGTGGTTTACGCTTTAAGGCTTACAGGGCGCTTACGGGACGTAATTTCATGAAAGATCATAAATTACTCATTCAGGCCTTGCATGAAAATGGCCTTATTCGCATACGTGATGGCTATTTGCGGTTAACGCGAAGTGGAATGCTGGTGTCCAATAGTATTTTATCTAATATTTTTGAGCAAACTTCCACCACATTGCCGCAAAATATGCTCATGAGCCCCCATGAATCTGCCCTTGGCGATGATTTGAGTGAATCTTTAAAGAGCTAAAGGCAGAACATTTGTGCACGTGAGAGCTTTTGCGGTGAAGGCAGGGGCGTGATTGCACTTTTAATCCGCTAAAATTTCATATTGTTCCATTTTGTCTGCCACGGCGCTCATGACCAAGGCCATGGTTCCGGAAATAAAGGCCGCGGCGCGCGGAGGCACATCTTCAAGTTTTTCAATGCCACACACGGTGGCAAAAAAATGTTGAGGACAGCTTTTTTGTTCTTCCTTACCTACCAAGTCCATGTAAGGAGAAAAATGTATATCCACAAAATTTTTGGCTTCTTCCGCGGGTATATTCCTTGTGTTTAAAAGGGATGCGGTGGTGCGTAAATATTCCACAAGAACGCTGTTGGGCGCATTGACCATAAGGCCTGCCACAATGGAGGCATGCACAAAGCCATACCATTCGCGGCAAAAAAGCTCACGGTTAAGGCTTTGGGGGGCAAAATCATTCTTTTCCATTTGTTCAATCATCTTAAGAATTTGGTCTGGCTCGGTATTCAGTGAGAAAAGAATGCAGGCCGCATCTACGGCTTGAGCTTTACGCAATTTTCTAAGGGGCATGGTGTATTCCTTTGGATAAAAGGCTTTGATGCCTACTTGATGTTTTTTTCACAGGTAATTCATAGTGCCTTGCTTTTTCTATAGCGTCAAGAGACATTATGGCAACGCCATATAAGGGGGAAATCGCGATGAAATATATTTGGAATGAAGATGCAACGCAGCTTTTGGCCTGTAATGATGGGCAGCGAGCTTTAGAACGCGCTGTGCAGGGCTATTTTGTGCAAGCGCAAATGTTATCGTATCATGCAGAGCAAACCCCTGCCTTTTTAGAATCACAAAGTTTACTTGCAGATACCTTGCTTTCTGTCAAAGCGCTTATACCTGCCACTGCACTTATGACGGCCTCTTCTTATGAGGGCTTGCTGGCTTTACAGGTGGCGAATACGGTACTGGAGGCCGAAGGGGAAGGCTTGGCGCAGGCCTGCGCCGCACAAGGAAGCTCCTTGGCTTGCACTAAAGGCTGTACGGGCTGTTGTTATCAATTGGTATTGTGTACGCCTCAAGAGGTGGCATTGATATTGGCATATATGCAGGAGCATACGTCTTGCCGCGAACATTTTTTACAGCAATATCCTGCTTGGCATGCCGAGGCTAAAGACATAAGCCAAAGTTACTTACAATGGGGTAAGGCTTTTTATGGAGAAGGCAAAGACGACGCAAGCCATAGCCGTGAGGATTATTATATTCCTTGCCCTTTTTTAGATGCGGCGGGGGCTTGTGTCATTTATGCTGTGCGCCCTTATGCTTGTCGTAGCTCGGTGGCAGTGGATGCGCGCTGTGCCGCACCTGATGCTCAAGGAAAAAAAGGCATGCATAATATGTTATTTTCCTTTTATACGGGGCATGATGGTGCCAGAAGGGCTTTGTTTGCGTCTTTATATGGGCAAGATATGACGCTCAATATTATGCCTCAAGTGTTGTATGAAGCTTTGGCAGAAGGGGTGGCATAAGCGCATTGGCTTTTGTGGCGCTTACTGATACAGTAAAACCATGAGTAAAATTAAAACCATTACCCCCGAGCAATTGGCTGAGCTTAGCGCTGCTTGGTCTGTACCAGCTGCCTTAAAAAATACCAAGGTTCTCACGCCCATGGCCGCATACCTTACAATGCTTATGCGCTGGAATAAAGTCATGAATCTGGTGGGCGCAAGACATTGGCAAGAATGTATGACTAACCTCATGGTGGATTCATTTTATTTGGCGGCTTTTTTAAATAAGCTCCCCTTGCCTTTATCTGATGAATTTCAAACCCTTGATTTGGGCGCAGGGGCGGGTTTACCCGGCATCCCCTTACGCATGATGTGGCAAGAAGGGCAGTATCACCTCATTGAAGTGCGCGAAAAAAGAGCCTTATTTTTAAGTAATGTTTTGGCACAAACCCCCTTGCCAAATACCCATGTGTTTCGCGGGCGGGCAGAAGACTTTTTTGCCGAGGCCTCGCAGCCGGCGCATATGATTGTAAGCCGTGCTTTTATGCCTTGGGCGCAAATGCTAGAGCTAGTAGCGCCGGCCTTGGCTGAGCAAGGGCGCATTATTTTTCTTACCCTTGAGCCTGCCCCAAAAGCAGAGTTAGAGGCATTAGGCTGGCAGGCAGAAGCAGAATACAGCTATAAGGTTCATGGGGACAAACGGTACTTTTGGTCTGTGCAAAAAAACTAAGTGTTATTGGTGGTGATAGGGCACATTGCGTATAATGGCTTCGGCTCTGTAAATTTGCTCCAATAAAAGCACACGTGCCAATTCATGGGGAAAGGTCATGGGGCCAAGGGCTAAGGTATACTGCGCCGCTTGGCGAACCTTAGCATCCAGCCCAAAGGCGCCGCCTATGATAAAACAAGGCGTACGAGTGGCATTTTCGGAAATGTTTTGTAAAAACTTGGCAAAGTCTTGAGACGTATAGTTTTTGCCTTTTTCATCAAGGCAAATGACAATATCTTGCGCATGAAGGCTGCCAAGTAGGCGTTGCCCTTCAAGGGCATTGCGTTCTGGTATAGGGAGGGCGGCATCGCCGTCTTTAACAATTATTTCTTGTAGTGCGCGCCAGTGCTGTATACGCTGCACATAATGTGCGGCGGCTTGTTTCCAATGAGCCGTTTTAACAGCGCCCACTGCCATAATGCGTAAAGGTTTTTTAGCCATGGAAAAAACTCCCTTAAATGATGCTCCGTTTCAAGTGCAAATAAGATTACGCACTTTCCATGAGGCCGTCCAGCTTTTGCAGCAGGGCAAAATTATTATCTATCCCACTGAAACTTTTTTGGCTGTGGGCTGTGATATGTTTCATGAAAAAGCCCTGGAGCAAGTGTTTTTTTCGAAAAATAGACCCAATACCAAGCCTTTGCCTTTGCTTGCTTCGCATTTAACGCAGGTGCAGCGCATTGCGTCTTGGGGGGCGGTGCAGCAGCGCTTGGCGACAAAATTTTGGCCTGGGCCTTTAACCATTTTATGCGAAGCCAAGGCGCATGTGCCGGAATGTATTACGGCGGGTACGGGGCGAGTGGCCATACGTATTTCTTCTCATGCCATGGCTAGATATTTATCCACAGCCATGGACGCGCCCTTGGTGTGTTCTTCGGCCAATGTGAGCGGTGAGGCGCCGCCGCGTATATTGCAGGAACTTTCCCCTTCTTTACTTGAGCATGTACACGGCATTGTGTGGCAAGAGCCCGAACCTAGCGGCGGGTTACCTTCTACCATTGTGGAAATATGCGGTGAAAATACTTTACGCATTCGTAGGCATGGAGCGCTTTCTGTAGAGCAGCTTAAGGCCGAAGGGTGGATAATTGAGGAAGAATAGGCCTGATTATGGGGCTATGTATGTGTTATTGACGTTTTTTCAAAGAGGATTATATGTCTTTAGGTATTACCCGTTCTGAGGCTTTGGAGCTTATTAAAGCGCATACCACCGAAGCATTTTTAGTGCAGCACGCTTTGGCTTCTGAAGCTGTGCTTGAGGCTCTTGCCACCCACCTTGAAAAAGATAGTGATGTATGGGGGCTTACCGGCCTTTTGCATGATGTAGACTATGGCCAAACCGCCGCCACTCCAGAAAAACACGGCCTTGTGGGCGCTGAAATGCTATCTGGCAAATTGCCTGAAGAAGCCTTAACTGCCATTCGTGCTCACAATGGCGAGATGAATGGTCACAGCCCTGTCACACCCTTAGATTATGCTTTGCGCTGTGGCGAAAGCGTTACCGGCCTTATTGTTACTGCGGCCTTGGTGCGCCCCACAGGAATTACCGGCATGGAAGCCAAAAGCCTGAAGAAAAAAATGAAAGATAAGGCTTTTGCCGCTTCGGTGAGCCGAGAAAATATTCGTGAATGTGAAAAAATTGGCCTTGATTTGGATACCTTCCTTAAACTTTCCATTGCGGCAATGGCAGCAAAAGCACAAGAGTTACAACTACCCACAGGAGCGTAAAGCCCATGGTCACAAAAAATCCTCTTTCAACGGAAATTCGACGTCTTGGTTCTGCTAAGCTTACATCTCAGCTTCCTTATGGAATGTGGGTAGATGATAAAACAGTGAATATTCACGTGGATGCGGAACTTTCTTGTGACGTAAAAAAACCAACACTTATGCAATTTGAAGCGGCAGGGCCAAGGCAACATTTGTACTTTGACCCTTCGCGTACCAAATGCGCCATTGTGACTTGCGGCGGCCTATGCCCCGGCATTAATGATGTAATACGCGCCTTGGTTATGCAAGCCCACCATGCCTATAATGTGCCGAGTATTTTAGGTTTTCGTTATGGCTTAGAGGGTTTTATCCCTTCCATTGGCCATGCAGTGGCTGAGCTTAAACCCAGTATGGTGTCGGATGTGCATAAATTTGGCGGTACCTTACTGGGCTCTTCGCGCGGCCCGCAATCGCCAGAACTTATCGTAGATACCCTTGAGCGCATGAATATTAGCGTGCTCTTTGTCATTGGCGGCGATGGTAGCATGAAGGCCGCTTCTGCCATTAGCAATGAGATTATGGCGCGGGACTTACGAATTTCCATTATTGGAATACCCAAAACCATTGATAATGATATTAATTTTGTGCCTCAATCCTTTGGCTTTGACACGGCGGTGGATCAAGCCACGGCGGCCATTGAGGCGGCGCATACCGAGGCCATTTGCTCTTATAATGGCATTGGTTTGGTAAAGCTTATGGGGCGTGAATCTGGCTTTATTGCGGCTCAAGCCACCTTGGCCTTAAAGGATGTTAACTTTGTGCTTATTCCTGAGGCGCCCTTTGCTTTGCATGGTGAGGGTGGTATTTTGCCGGCCTTGGAAGAGCGTTTACGCCAACGTAAGCATTCGGTCATTGTGGTGGCAGAAGGCGCTGGGCAACATTTATTGCAAAGCACGTGCAAAACGGATGCCTCGGGTAATGTGGTGCTAGGCGATATTTTCACTCTTTTGCAAGATGAAATTAAAAAATATTTTACGGCCAAAGATTTTCCCTATGTGCTTAAACTTATAGACCCCAGTTATATGATTCGTGCCACACCTGCCAATGCCAATGACCGCGTGTATTGCGGATTTTTAGGGCAGCATGCCGTTCACGCCGCCATGGCTGGTCGTACGCATATGGTGGTGGCGAAATTGCAAGATCATTTTGTGCACTTACCCTTGGATATTGTGACCAGAAGCCGCCGTAAAATGAATATTCAATCCGATTTATGGCGCGCTGTGCTAGAATCCACAGGGCAGGGACGACTCATTGGTATGTTAACATGCTCTTTGCCACGCACGGGCGAGTAATTTTTTGTGTAGTTTGTAAGGACGTGTAGACAGCGTGGTGTCATACGTTTTCTAGCAAGGCCTGTGGGGGGATGTATGGCACATATGGAGCAAGTGAAGGCTTCGGCCGGGTCTGGAAAAACCCATGATATAACGCAACGCTTTTTGGCCTATTTGGCGCAAAGTCCGTGTAAGCCTTATGCTTCACACGGGGGGCTTGCCGTTCAGAAAGGCGCTGCCGTGCAGGGGGATGAGGCTTTGCATGCTGGTGGGCAATGGGGCGATATCATGGCCATCACCTTCACCAATATGGCCGCTGCGGAAATGAAAGCCCGCGTGCTGGAAAGCTTAAAAAAATGCGCCTTGGCTAAACCCACAGCTAGCGCATCCACAACAACACCTCCCATCATGTCACCACAAGAAGCGCGGGCATGGATAGAACTTATTTTACGCCAATACGGGGCGCTGAATATTCGCACCATTGATAGTTTGTTGCATCTTTTGGTGCGTACAGCTGCTTTAGATTTAGGTTTGCCGCCTGACTTTGAAAGTAGTTTTCATATTCAAGAGCTTATGGACCCCATGTTTGACGCCCTTTTGGAGCAAGCAAGGCAAGGAGATGCCGCCATGGCCGAACATGTGCGCGCCATGTGTCACTCCTTGGTCTTTCATAAGGAGGTGCAAGGTTTTGTCATGGGGTCACGCCTTATGACCATGCTTTTACCCTTGGTGGAATTCTTTTTAAGTGAAGATGTACACGCTTGCCATGACCTTAGCCCTGCCCATGAAGTGGAGGCAAGGGTGCGCCATTTGGAAGAAAGCGTGAAAAGTTGTGTGCAAGAGCTGTGCACCTATATACAAAAGGAAAATCTAAAGCCGGCTAAATTGGCACAAGAATGCTTTATAGGTACACTGGCGGGAGAAAAAAAGCGCCTTATTTCTGCCTATTATAAAAAAGACTCCTTAGATGATTGTTTATTAAAAGCCAGTAAGGGCGCAGCTTCGGCAGAGGCAGAAAGGGCTTTTGCCAATGCCAAGGAAGCTGTGGCGGCTTTAAGCGGCGAAGGGGAGGTTTTGCGTAAAGCCTTACAAATGTATCCCTTTGTGGAAGTGGCTTTGCTGCTAGCGCAAAATATGCTTGATTTTCAGCGGCAAGAGAGCAAGGTTCCGGCGGCGAAAATCCCCACCATGGCGCGTGAGGTTTTGGAGGGGCAATACGGCGTATCGGCGGCTTTGTGTCGTTTGGGTAATAATTTACAACATGTACTTTTGGATGAATTTCAAGACACCAGCCGCGAGCAATGGCAAGCTTTGCGCCCACTGATGCAAGAGGCTTTGGCGCAAGATGGTTCCCTCACTTGGGTGGGGGATGTAAAGCAGGCCATTTATGGCTGGCGCGGAGGCGATGCGGCGCTTTTTGACGCTGTATTGCAAGAAGAAAAGCCCTTGCCTTGGGTACCCACTTCACAAAAAACATTACCCATCAATTGGCGTAGCCGTGAAGTTATTGTTAATACCAATAATGCGCTCTTTACCCCTTTGGCCGATGCTACCAAGGCGCGTGCCATTTTACAGGCCATGCTCAGTGATGCCTGCCCTGAATCTGTGCTGGACAGTGCTACGCAAAAACTTTGCGCTACCTTTAAGGGAGCGGCGCAAGAGGTGAAGCCCAATAGTGATGGCAGTGCCAGTGGCGGGTATGTTTGCCTTGAAGAAGTACAAGCGGAGCTCAAAGAAGAACTTTCTGAAGCGGTGCGTTTGCGCCTACAAGAAAAATTGCAAGACCTTGGTCGGCGGCGCCCTTGGGGGGATATTACCATCTTAACGCGCAGTAATGGCGGCGCCACCACGGTGGCCTCGTGGTTATTGGAATGGGAAATCCCTGCCGTTACAGAGAATAGTCTGCTTTTGCAAAATCATCCCCTCATACAAGAAAGTGTGGCCTTTTTGTCTTTTTTACATTGCCCACAAGATGATTTAAGCTTTTGGACATTACTTACGGGGCATGTGATGCGAGCGGCCTTGCGTCTCACTTCCCATGCTGAGGCTGAAGCTTCTATGGAATGTGAGAATGCAGAAGAAGACTTCTTTACCTTGCCTCAAGATTCGGTGGTGAATATTCGCCCCAGTTTGGAAGAATTGCACACATGGCTTTTGCAAGTTAAGCACGACGCTAAACCTGTGGCTTTGGCTTTTGCTTTTCAAAAAACATGGCCGGAATTTTGGGAATATGCCTTTGCGCCTTTTTATGGCGCTGCGCAAATGCGCACACCTTATGATTGTATGCAAGAATGGTATGGCTTATGGCGCGTACCGCGTCGCTTCGCCGAGGCGCAAACCTTTGTACGTCGTTTTTTAGAGGTGATTCATAGCGCTGAAAAACGCGGCGCAGGCACGCTAGGTACCTTTTTGGAATATTGGGCGCAAAGTGGCGGCGAGGAAAAAACCCCCACACCTGCCAAATTGGACGCTGTGCGCATTATGACCATTCATAAATCCAAAGGTTTACAATTTCCTGTGGTGATTATTCCTTGGTTAAGCTTTACCATGCGCACAGCCACGCCGCCCATGATTCAAAATGTGGGCAAGTATCGTGTATTAGCCACGCGCAATAAACTGACAGAAAATCAAGACGCTTTTTCAACCACGGAAAATACAGGTGAGGCTTATTATACGGCGCAGGCTCATGACGTGCTGGAATGCCTCAATGTTTTTTATGTGGCCTGCACTCGCGCGCAAGAAGAATTGTATGCCTTTCACACCCATACGCCGCATATTTTGCGCTCAGTGAATTTGGCCAAAGGTCTGACGGAATTATTTAGCCTGGAAGAAATGACTTTACCTTATGAGGTGGGTTTACCCATTACTAAAGATGGTGGACATGGTGACGAATCTTCTTTTGAGCCAGAAGTGGATGTGCCTGCGGCATCTCTTACCCCTCATGTGCATATGGAAGAAATGCCATATGCTCTGGACGCCCTGAATTCCATGGACTCCATGGACTCCATGGACGCTTGCCCCATAGATTTTTCACAAGAGCCCATTCGTATTATGCAATGGCTGCCGCGTTTGAAAATTTATCGTGACCCCTTGCAAGAATGTTTATTGTGGGATGCACCCTTACCTTCCCAATATCCTTATGGGGATACGGATGGGCAAGGGAGCACGACAGCGCAGGGTGAGAGTCAGAAGCAGGGACAGGAGCAGGGGCAGGCGCAGGCCGTACGAAGCAGTTCCAGCACCTATTTAAGCCCTGCGCGGCGTGGCTTGCTTTTGCATCACTGTTTGGAAGTGTGGCATAGTATGGGGCATAAGGAAGATGGAGAAAGCACAGCCCAAGCGGCGGCGGCATTGGGGGTACAATCCTTTGCATTACCGCTTATGCATGTGCCGCATTTGCAAAAGGAAATAAGCGCCTCGCTGTTATGGTATGCAACCTTGCCCGGCGTGCAGGAATGGGCGCAAAGAGCTTTGCCGGAGCAGACCATAATTAATGAGCAAGGGCAACTGTACAGGGCAGATTTAGTTTTACCGCCCAAGGCTCATGGCCAAGGGTGGCGCGTGGTGGAATTTAAAACAGGTCAAGAAGACAGCGCTCATTTGGTGCAATTGCGCAATTACTTACATATGCTGGATACCATGCCCACACGCGATATGTCCTTACCACCCAGTGAAGGCATACTCATTTATTTGGATTTGAAAAAATGCCGTATGCTGTATAAGCAAGACGGGGTGGAAAAAGCCTCAGAACTTTTAGACGCCCCCCAATGGCAGGCAGGAGCCTAAATATGTCACAGCCCTTTGTACTTTTTCCTTGGGACAGGCCTTTTTTAGAGCATTTGCAAGACTATATTTGTCAAACCTGTCAGCACGACTTGGGGGCTTCGCTCATTATTGTGCCGCATAATAGGCCACGGCGTTATTTAACAGAGCTGTTTCGACAAAACACACTTTTGCCGCGCCCGGCCATGCTGCCACGTATGCTGACCATTGGTGAAATGACAGGGCTTTTTCGCGCACATGCGGCGCAAAACAGTGTACAAGTGGGGCGCAAAGCGGCCTTATTGGACGCGGTGCACTTGGTGTATCGTGCTGTGCAAATGGTGGGCGCTGAATCAGCGCAAAAAGCTTATGATGACTTTAGCCCCATGGGCGGTGCTCAGGGTATAGCGCAGCAATTTTCGCAAAAAGATTTGGCGTCCTTCTTACCTTGGGGCATGCGCCTCATGCGTCTTTTTGAAGAATATATGACGCAGCTTATTCCCGTGCGCGATATTTTATATACCGAAGGGGAAGTGTCGCCGCTGGCTTCGGCTTTATTGGGCGCGTTGGGGCGTATTCATACGGCTTATATTGGCTTATTACAGCAAGAAGGTTGGACCACACCCGGATTGGATGCTTTTCTTGCCGCTGAGGCCATTGGCCAAAATGCGCAGGATTTACCGCCTTTACTGCGTCCTTGCGTGGAGAAAAATGCCCATGTATTTGTGGCTGGTTTTTCCACCATTACGCAATGTGAACATGTGCTCTTAAAGGCTTTATGGCAACAAGGGGCGCATATTTGCTTACATTCTGATCCGCAATTGGCACAGTGGCGTACGCAAAAAAAGAGTGCAGAAGCGATAGCAGAAGTGCATTATTCATGCGCAGATCATATCACATGGTTGCGCCAATGGCAGGCTTCGTGCCAGTTGTATATGGAGCCTAGCGGACAAAAACCGCAAGTGCATTTCATGGCAGGGTATGATGTGCATTCACAGCTTTTGCATATGCAAGAGGTTTTGCAACCTGTGGCCAAAGCGTATGCTCATGCAGCCCTTACCGGAGAAGGAACGCAGGCCGTGCCCTCCACCGCTGTGGTGCTTTCTTCTTCCTCCTTGCTTATGCCTACCTTGCATCATTTGCCGGAGATGCCTTTTAATATTTCCATGGGCTATCCCTTGGCTAACTCGTCTTTATTTTCTTTATTGGAAATTATCATGCGCCTTCAGGAAGGGGCTCGCGGCGGCGCAGAACACATGGATACGGGGCAAGATTTATTATCAGCGCGGCGTTATCATTGGCGCACGCTCTTACAATGTTTACGTCATCCTTTTGTGCAAATGCTACAAACGCAAAGTGAAGACGGGGCGGAAGTGGCTTTGTATGCGCTTTTGGGGCATATGGAAAGAGCTTTGCGCAAGGGCAATGCTTTTGTGAGTATGCAAGATTTACAGCGCATGGCTGATCTTCAAGGGGAGGCACCACAACAGGTGCGGCAGGTGTTGCAGCAGGTATTGCCATGCCTTTTGGAAAACTTTGCCAAGGTGCACAGTACCTATTCCTTAGGAGAGGCCATGTCTGCCCTGTGCCATGTGCTTTTGCAATACGGACACCATATGTGGAAAAGCCACCCCCTAGATGCAGAAAGTTTGTATCGCTTAATGCAGCAGGTTATCCCCACCTTAAAAGTGGCTCATATGGCACATGAAATTTTGCCGCAAAAAACCCTGTTTTCTTTATGTCGTGAACTTATTGGAGCAGAGCGAGTGCCTTTTGAGGCGGCGCCCTTACAAGGTTTGCAAGTGCTTGGCATGCTCGAAACGCGTCTTTTGCACTTTGATACATTGCTTATTTTAGACGCCACCGACGATGCTTTGCCGGGCTTTACGGCGCAAGATCCGCTTTTGCCCGATGCCTTACGCAAGAGCATAGGACTGCCGGCCTTACAAGAGCGAGAGCGTGTGGTGGCGCATACCTTACATCGTTTGGCGGCTTCGGCTAAGCAGGTACACTTTTGTTGGCAAGAAGGCATGCAACGCTCTGAACTTTTTGATGCCAAAAAAAGCCGTAGTCGTTTTGTGGATGCGTATCTATGGAAAGAAGAGCAAGAGCTTGGCTATATTTTAGAAAATGGCATGCATCCGCTTTTTTCTGCTCCTTGTCCTGTGGCGCCCATGGTGCATGAGCCGCAAGAGGTGGAGGCCATTGCCGCTGTACGTCAAAAAATTGCACAGCTTTTACAAAAGGGCATTTCTCCCACCAAGATAGATAGTTACCTTACTTGCCCACAACGATTTGTGTGGGAAAATATTTATAAATTACGCCCGCAGGATGAGGTGAATGAAGGGGATGACCCTGCCGCCGTGGGTAAGCTTTTGCACGCTGTACTTCAAGATGTGTATACGCCATGGCTGCATAAAGAAATTGCTCCAGATGCCTTAGATATGACGCAGGTACAAGATATTTTTGAAGCAGCTCTTGAAAATACTGCCGAGGTGCAAGCCTTGCCACCGCAAAGTCTTATGCTTTTACGCATGGCAGCGCCTGTGCGCCTCAAGCGCTTTTTGGATGCGCAGGCAGAGCAAGCGCCGCATACAGAAGTGCTGGCTTTGGAACAATCACTTACAGCCGCTGTGGAAGGACGCTTTAATCAGCAATTTTTTATTACAGGTGTGCTTGATAGGGTAGATACACGCTTTTGGCAGTATAAAGAAGAAAGAGAAGAAGGCCTTGTGGTGCTAGACTATAAGACAGGGCGCTTGGCACGTAATAATGTGGCCATTTGGAATGATACGGACTTTTGGACCATGCTTTCCCTCTGGTCACCCACGGCGTCCAATTCCGCCGAGGTATTACAACATGTGGCGCAGGCTTTTCCTTCGGTACAATTGCCTTGCTATATTTATATGTGCCAACAAGCGTATGATGATCATGTACTTGATGCTGCCTTGGTGGATCTTGGAAATAGCGGTAAGGAAATGTACATGCTTGGGGATAAGGTTGATATGGAAACGCGAGCAGATATTGTGGAAAATCGCGTGCCGCAACTTTTAACTTTTATTTTGGATCATATGTATACAGCCCAAAGCTTTGCCCCACGAGAGGGGGATCATTGTACCTATTGCCCTTATGGCGCCTTATGCAAACGATAATAAAAAAGCCTCTTTATCAAAATAAAGAGGCTTTTTTATGCATATTTCAGAATTTATTTTTTACGGCGCTTGCGCAACATACCCATACCGGCAAGTCCCAAACCGGTGAGTAGCATGGTGGCTGGCTCCGGGTTGGGAATGGGAGGCTCTTGTGTTTCTATATAGCCAAAAGAAAAGAGGATATCGCCCTTCTTTTTACCATTTGGGGGAAGGTAGAAGCGTGAATAGGTATCTCCTTCCACGTTACCGTATGCTGTCCAGTCACTAAAGTCAGCTGTGAGATAAAGCCCTGTATTAACATCAATGGTGGATAAGCCAGCCACGGGAGTTATGTATAAATCTCCGCCCATGGTGCTTATGTCAAAGGTAAGGGACAAAGTTACCCCTTCCACATCAATGGTCGCAGTATAGGTGCCTGTGCTTTCTGAATAGCCCTGTCCATTGGTTCCGGTTTTTACAGTGGCCGTGTCTTCTGGGTCATTGACAAGGTTTAAAGAGCCACTGTTGTAGTCGGATCTAAAAAGGTTTTTCAAGTCTTTGCTATAAGAGTCCCAAGTGACGGAACTGCTAAATTCATAGTGTATGGCAGATGCATGAGACAAAGAAGCAAAGGCAAGAATAGCAAACGTACAAAAAACGAAAAAGCTTTTCTTCATAATAATCTCCTCCAATGTGTAAATGGTGTTTATATTGAGCTGTGATTGAGAACTAGCAAAGTATGTGCCACCCAAAAAAAGTGAATATTTTTAGAGTGAGCGCGTGCCTACTTGGAAGACAGTGTAAGGTTTCTCGTCACATTTGTCGATTTTTTTTACACAAAGTTTGGCAGAAGATACGAATTTTTATGCAGGTAAAAAAGAGAAAGGCGTGTCGCCACGCAAAATAAGTCGGATTTGCTTTGCGTACGATTCTCATAAGGTACATTCTTCGCCTAAGGGAAAGATTTCGTGTCGTTAAAATTTTACCACTGACAGTGTGATGAATGAAAAGTATATATGTAAAAACGAAAACCTGCCGGAAATTGCGTTTGTACGCATATGCCGGCAGGTTTTTTTGTAATATTTTGGCAAGTAAAGATGGTGTTTCTCACTGTACGTTGCCAAGCTATATATGTGGCAGTGAGCTTATTTTACAGAAATAATCTCAATGTCAAAGGTGAGGCTTTGCCCAGCCAAGGGGTGGTTGGCATTGAGCATGATGCTGGTTTCTGTTACGTCTTCAATGGTGACATTCATGACGCCTTCTTCATTGGAAAGCTGTAATTCAAGGCCGGGAGCAGGGGTGATGTGCTCTGGCACTTCTGAAAGAGGTACTTCAAAAATAAGCTCAGGATCCACTTCGCCATAAGCATCTTCAGGAGCAATGGTTACGGTGACTTTGTCGCCCACTTCTTTGCCCATGACGGCATTTTCAAAGCCGGCAATAAGCATTTGCTTACCCATGGTAAACTCTAAAGGGTCGCGCTCTAGGGAAGAGTCAAATACAGAGCCGTCGGTTAAAGTGCCTGTGTAATGTACTTGTACGGTGTCGTCATTTTTAATGGGCATGGTTTTCTCCAAAATTTGAAATCTCACATAAGTGAGCTGACCTAAGTTAAACACATTTGTATAAATAGCAAGTCTATTATCTTAGCCTTAAAAAAAACCTCATATAAATGCTCACTTGACCACTAGGCAGAATGGATAAAATGCATTATATTACCAAGGTAATCTTAGCATAGTGTAAAAGTGGCAAGGTGTAGGCGCTGGTAGGGGCTTTTTATTTTGTTTTTTTACAAATAAATTGAACAGATATATGAAGCCTTAGGGAAATGTCTGAAAATAGACTGTTCAATCAAACAGTTTTATGCTAGTTTTGCTTCGTTCAAAGTGTATGTACAAAGACTTAATGGTATGATTAGTTTTTATTACGTGCATGTTTGATAAAAATTTCGTACAGTTAATCGTCATATGGAATCTCTCCATATGCAAGATATACGCTTTAAGACAATATTTAAGGAGTGTGTTATGGCAAAGATGAAAACAATGGACGGCAATACCGCAACTGCGCATATTGCATATGCCCTTTCTGACACTGCAGCTATTTATCCCATTACCCCCTCTTCTGTGATGGGTGAGCTTGCTGATGACTGGGCCGCTGCTGGGCGTAAAAACCTTATGGGTCAAAAATTAGTGGTACGTGAAATGCAGTCCGAAGCCGGTGCTGCTGGTGCTGTGCACGGCTCTTTAGCAGCTGGTGCGCTCACATCCACCTTTACGGCATCGCAAGGTCTTTTGCTTATGGTGCCCAATATGTACAAAATCGCTGGTGAATTACTTCCCGGCGTTTTTCACGTTTCTGCTCGCGCACTTGCTAGTCATGCACTATCCATCTTTGGCGACCATCAAGACGTTATGGCTTGCCGTCAAACAGGTTTTGCCATGCTTTCTTCTGCCTCAGTACAAGAATGTATGGACTTAGCTTTGGTGGCTCACTTAACTGCCATTGATTCCTCTGTACCTTTTTGCCACTTCTTCGACGGTTTCCGTACTTCACACGAAGTGCAAAAGATTGAAAGCATTGAGTATGAAGATATTTTACCCTTGGTTAATTGGGAAAAAGTAGAAGAGTTTCGTGCCAATGCCATGAATCCGGAGCATCCACACATTCGTGGTACTGCGCAAAATCCTGATATTTATTTCCAAAACCGTGAAGCTTGTAACCCTTATTATGATGCGGTAACCGGCTTGGTGGTGGAAAATATGAAAAAGGTTGCTGCCCTTACTGGCCGCAAGTATAAGCCTTTTGATTATGTAGGTCACCCTGAGGCAGATCGTATCATCATTGCCATGGGTTCTGCCTGTGAAGTTATTGAAGAAACCGTAACCTACTTAAACGGCATAGGACAGCGTGTTGGCCTTGTGAAAGTGCGCTTGTTCCGTCCTTTCTCCACTGAACATATGCTTCGCGCCATTCCTGCCACGGCCAGCACCATCACCGTGCTTGATCGTACTAAAGAAGTGGGCGCCCTTGGCGAGCCTTTATATCAAGATGTGTGCACAGCCTATCTTGAGCGCGGCGAAATCCCCACCATTGTGGGTGGTCGTTATGGTCTTGGTTCCAAAGACTTTACCCCCGGTATGGCTAAAGCTGTATTTGATAATATGCTTAGTGCAGGGCCTAAAAATCACTTCACCGTGGGTATCAATGATGACGTAACCTTCACTTCCCTTGAAGTGGAAGAAGAAATCAATACTGTTCCTGCTGGTACTGTACAGTGTAAGTTCTTTGGCCTTGGCGCGGACGGTACTGTAGGTGCTAACAAGCAAGCTATCAAAATTATCGGTGATAACACCGACATGTATGCCCAAGCCTACTTTGCTTATGATTCCAAAAAGTCCGGTGGCTTTACGGTATCGCACTTACGTTTTGGTAAAGAGCCCATCAAATCTTCCTACCTTGTGACACAAGCTGACTATGTGGCTTGTCATAAGTCTGCCTATGTAAACCAATACGAAGTGCTTGAAGGCATTAAAGAGGGTGGTACCTTTGTGCTGAACTCCGTATGGTCTTTGGAAGATATGGAAAAGCAATTACCCGCCGCCATGAAGCGCACCATTGCTGCCAAAAAATTGAAGTTCTACAATGTGGACGCAGTGAAGCTGGCCACAGAAGTGGGTCTTGGTGGCCGCATTAACATGATTATGCAAACGGCTTTCTTTAAGCTTGCCAATGTGCTTGATTTTGAAACCGCTGTGGCACTTTTAAAAGATTCCATCAAAAAAACTTACGGCTCCAAGGGCGATAAGATTGTTAATATGAACATCGCCGCTGTGGATGGTGCTTTAAATGCCTTAGTAGAAGTAAAATACCCAGAGTCTTGGGCCACAGCCAGCGATAGCTGCTGCTCTTCTAATGATAGTTGTTGCTCTTCCGGTGCCAGCTCCAGCAGCTGTGGTTGCGGCTGCGGTGGTCATGGTGAAGATCCTGACTATATTACCAATGTGGTACGTCCTATCTTGGCGCAACAAGGTGATAAATTACCTGTATCTGCCATGGATCCTGCCGGCCTTATGCCCCTTGGCACTGCCGCCTTTGAAAAGCGCGGCGTAGCCATTGCTGTACCTGAGTGGCAAGTGGAAAATTGTATTCAATGCTTCCGTTGCTCTTTTGTTTGTCCTCATGCCACCATTCGTCCTGTGCTTGTCACCGATGAAGAGCTGGAAGGTGCGCCAGAGTCTTTTGCCACTAAACCTGCTCAAGGTAAGGAGCTTAAAGGCCTGCATATGCGCATGCAAGTCTATGCCGAAGACTGCCTTGGTTGCGGCTCTTGCGCCGATGTATGCCCTGCAAAGGTAAAGGCTTTAGTGATGAAGCCATTAGAGACGCAATTGGAAGAGCAAAAAACCAATCTTGCTTTTGCTGAACACAACGTGGAATTAAAAGATAATATCTTACCACGTGACAATATGAAGGGCTCGCAATTGCAACAGCCCTTGCATGAATTCTCCGGCGCGTGTGCAGGTTGCGGCGAAACTCCTTATGTGAAGCTCTTAACCCAAATGTTTGGTGATCGTATGATCATTGCCAACGCCACAGGTTGTTCTTCCATTTGGGGCGCTTCTTCCCCCACCACGCCTTATACAACGAACAAAGATGGTCATGGCCCTGCCTGGGGTAACTCTTTGTTTGAAGATGCTGCAGAATATGGCTTTGGTATGGAAATGGCTTACCAACAACGCCGTAATGGTCTTGCATTGCGCATTAAAGAGCTTCTTTCCTTAGAAGGTCTTGAGCAAAATCTCATAGATGCTTGCAATGGCTGGTTGGAAAATATGGAAGATGCTGCGCTTTCAAAGTCTTATGGCGAACAAATCCTCGGCGCTCTTACCAATGTGGAGCATCCCCTTGCCCATGAACTGTGGCATATGGATGACTTATTCACCAAGAAGAGCATTTGGGTATTTGGCGGCGACGGCTGGGCCTATGATATTGGCTACGGTGGTCTTGACCATGTATTAGCTTCTGGCGAAGACATTAACATTCTTGTGATGGATACCGAAGTATACTCCAATACTGGTGGACAAGCTTCTAAAGCTACGCCTTTAGGTTCCATTGCTAAGTTTGCCGCAGCCGGTAAGCGTATTGGTAAAAAAGACCTTGGCGCCATGGCCATGAGCTATGGCTATGTGTATGTGGCTTCTGTATCCATGGGCGCTGACATGAACCAAGTGCTCAAGGCTTTCCGCGAAGCAGAAGCGTACAAAGGGCCTTCTATCGTTATTGCGTATGCTCCTTGTATTAACCAAGGCATTCGTAAGGGCATGGGCAAAACCATGGAAGAAGGCAAACTTGCTGTAACTTCCGGTTACTGGCCATTGTATCGTTACAATCCTCTCTTGGCAGAAGAAGGTCAAAATCCCTTCTTGCTTGAGAGCAAAGAGCCTGACGGCACCATCCAAGAGTTCCTCATGGGTGAAACCCGTTATGCTTCTTTGGATAAAATTGCTCCAGAAGTATCGCCACAACTTAAGGCAGATCTTGAAAAGCAATACATTAGACGTTACAAGCAGTACAAAATGCTTGCAGACTTGCCTGGCATTGAAGAATAATTGTTATAGATTAGTATAAAACATGAGGGGATGGAGATATGACTTTTCATCCCCTCACTTTTCCATAGAACTGTGAAAAAAATCACGTCATCCTTTTAACAGAGTCGGTGTTCTTATGTATAAAAGTCTTTATATTACTGCTACAGAGTCCCGTTCAGGTAAATCCGCCATTGTGCTTGGTATGATGCATTTGCTCACCAGAAAAATGCGCAAAGTGGCTTTTTTTCGTCCCATTATCAATGAACCTGTACTAGATGACAAAGACCATGATATTAATCTCATGCTTTCGCATTTTAAACTTAAGCAGTCCTATACAGATTCTTTTGCCTACACCTTAGATGAAGCGCGCCATATGGTTAACTTTGGGCAGCGTAATTTGCTCATCTCAAATATATTACAAAGATATCATAGACTTGTAGAAGAAAATGATTTTGTGCTCTGCGAAGGTACAGATTTTTCCGGTCAAGATTCGGCCTTTGAATTTGAGATAAATGCAGAAATTGCCAGCAATCTTGGCGCCGTTATGATGGTACTAGCCAATGGGCATAATAAAACCGTAGAAGAGGTGGTGGACGGCACAAGACTTGTGCTGGATCAATTATCAGAAAAAGGTGTGGACGTTATTTCCGTGGTGGTTAATAGAGCCGATTATAGTGAAACGGAAAAATACGATTTACGCGAAGGTTTAGCTCAGCCGGACTCAGAAAAACAGGTACTTATTTACTCTGTACCCGATGAACCTGCCCTCGGAAAGCCCACCATGGAAGATGTGTCTAAATGGTTAGGTGCAGAGGTGCTGTATGGGCAAAATCGCATAGATACCTTGGTGGGTAATTATCTGATTGCTGCCATGCAAGTGCATAACTTTTTAGACTATATTAACGATGGCAATCTTATTATCACTCCAGGTGATCGTACAGATATTATTCTTGCGGCCTTAGCTTCGCGTGTGTCTTCGGCCTGCCCAGATATTGCAGGCGTTTTACTTACGGGCGGCATTCGCTTGCCAGTAAATGTGGCGCAATTGCTTGAAGGCTGGACAGGCGTTCCTGTGCCTGTGCTTCTTACCGAGCATCATACGTATAAAACTGTGCAAATGCTTTCTGAATTGTATGGGCGTATTGAGCCGGAAAATATGCAAAAAATCAATACAGCTTTGGGGCATTTTGATAGGCATGTAAATTCAAAAGAAATAGGCAAACGTCTTATTACGGATAAGCCCACACGTGTAACCCCCATGATGTTTGAATTTGACCTTATTGAAAAGGCCAGACAAAGCAAAATGCGCATTGTGCTTGCAGAAGGGCAAGAAGAACGCATTTTGCGTGCCACCGATGTGCTTTTACGCCGCGGTGTTGCGGAAGTTATTTTGCTTGGTAACGCTGATTCCATTGGAAAACGTATTGCAGAATTGGGGCTGGATTTATCCGGCGCGCGTATTATACAGCCAAACCTTGCGCCGCAATTTGAAGACTATGTGCAAACATATTATGAATTGCGCAAAAATAAGGGCATGACGGAAGAGCAATCGCGCGAACGTATGATAGACAGCACGTATTTTGCCACCATGATGGTATATAAAAATGATGCCGATGGTATGGTTTCCGGCGCAGTAAATACCACAGCGCATACCATTCGTCCGGCTTTTGAATTTATTAAGACCAAGGCCAATTGTTCCATTGTTTCATCCATATTTTTAATGTGCTTAAAAGACAGAGTGCTTGCCTTTGGCGATTGCGCAGTGAATCCTAATCCCACAGCGCAGCAATTGGCAGAAATTGCTGTGGCCGCCGCGCATACGGCATCTGTTTTTGGCATAGAACCACGCGTGGCCATGCTTTCGTATTCCACAGGTACCTCCGGCAAGGGAGCTGATGTGGATAAAGTGGCAGAAGCTGCAAAAATTGCAAAGGAACTTGCTCCAGATTTACTTTTAGAAGGTCCCATTCAATACGATGCAGCCATTGATCCTGAAGTGGCACGCACCAAATTGCCTGACAGCCAAGTGGCAGGACGCGCCACTGTATTTATTTTCCCCGACTTAAATACGGGTAATAATACTTATAAAGCTGTACAACGCGCTGCGGATGCTGTTGCCATTGGTCCGGTGTTGCAAGGATTGAATAAACCTGTTAATGACTTATCACGCGGTTGTACCGTGGCAGACATTGTGAATACTGTCGCAATCACTGCCGTGCAAGCAGCGGCGGAAAAAAATCTAAATTAAAATCATTTGAGGAGCGTATGAAAATTCTTGTAATCAATGCTGGTTCATCTTCTTGTAAATACCAGCTGTTTGAAATGACAGACAAAACTGTGTTGTGTTCCGGTATAGTAGAGCGCATTGGCGCCAGCATGGGCAAACTTGCTCATAAATTATACCCTGACAGCGATAAAGAAGAGAAAATCATTGTTGAGAGAGCTTTCCCCACCCATGTGGAGGGTATGGAAGCTGTTATCAGCTTGCTTACAGATGCCGAAAAAGGTGTAATTAAAAACATTTCTGAAATTGATGTTATCGGTCACCGTGTATTACATGGCGGCGAAGATATCAAGCAGCCCGTACTTATTGATGAAAATGCTAAAGATATCATTAAAAAGTACATTCCTTTGGGCCCCTTGCATAACCCTGCCAACCTTATGGGTATTGAAGTGGCAGAAAAATTGTTGCCAGGTGTACCCAATGTAGGTGTTTTTGATACCGAATTCGGTTCCAGTATGGCTCCAGAAGCGTATATTTATCCCTTACCTTATGAAATTTACGAAAAACACAATGTTCGTCGTTATGGTTTCCATGGTACATCTCATAAATATATTGCCAAGAAAACTGCAGAGTTTCTTGGTAAGCCTCAAGCAGAGCTTAATTCCATTACCTTGCACCTTGGCAATGGTTCTTCCGCTTCTGCTGTAAAAAATGGCGTGTGCGAAGATACCTCCATGGGTCTTACTCCCTTAGAAGGTCTTATGATGGGTACTCGCTGCGGTACCATCGACCCTGCCATTGTACCTTTCATGCAAGATAAGCTTGGTCTTTCCACTTCTGAAGTGGATACCCTCATGAACAAAAAGTCTGGTCTCGTGGGTATTTGCGGCAATAGCGATATGCGTGATGTGCATTCCATGCGCGAAAGCGGTGATGCAAAAGCTCAACTGGCTTTTGATATGCTTTGCCGTAGCATTAAAAAGCAATTGGGTGCCTACTTCTTCTTGCTTGGTCGTGTGGATGCCATTGTATTCACCGCCGGCATTGGCGAAAACGATGAATTTGTTCGCGCCGGTGTTATTAAGGGGCTTGAGCCTCTTGGTATCGTGCTTGACGAAGAAGAAAACGATATCCGCCGCGGCATTGCCCGTGTGATTTCCAAGCCAGAATCTAAGATTCCTGTGCTTATCATTCCCACCAATGAAGAATTGCAAATTGCTGAAACCGCCATGGAAGTGGTGAAGAGCTAAATTCTGCCTTGGTAGAAGATACATGTAGAATAATAAAAGGGGTTTCGTTTATGGCGAAACCTCTTTTTCTATATAACGCTTGGTCGCACGTCGTGTGCGACACAAGCTCTCGCAAAACAAAGCTGACGTCGAAAGTGTATTTCGGCTGGCTTTGTTTTGCTCCGCTGCGCGGCTGCTGCTACTTCCTGTAGCAGTTAGTATATAACGCTTAGCCGTACGTCGTGTGCGACACAAGCTTTCGCAACACAAAGCTGACGTCGAAAGTGCATTCCGACTGGCTTTGTATTGCTCCGCTGCGCGGCTGCTGCTACTTAGTCGACACTGAAAAACAACTTAACTATCAGTAAAAATAGAACTTATAAATCAAATAACGTAATAAAGATTGCCAGAAATAAACGTATTCCAAACGTTAATTTCTGGCAAAGCTTATTACGGCGTCAAAAAGTAAAAGTTTTATTTTCACGGGTAGTTAAGTTGTTTTTCAGTGTCGACTACTTACTGTAGCAGTTAGTTTTTAAGTCCTGCTTTATGGTAATATTCAAGGTAAACGGCTTCATGGCGTCTGGCCATAAGCTGTAAAGAATAATTTTGCACCACATGCTCACGGGCGGCTTGGCCCATATTTTCTGCCAATGATGGTGTTTGCAAAAGTTGTAAAAGTTTTTCACCTAGCGCTTTATAGTCCTTGGGTGGAACAAGGAAGGCATTTTTCCCTTCTTCCACCATATAAGGCACTCCGTCCACCGCCGTGGATACAATGGGCAGCCCCATGGCCATGGCTTCTAAAATGGCATTGGGTGTGCCTTCATCAATGGATGACAGGGCAAAAACTCTGGCCTTGCTCAAAAAATCTTTCACTTCAGTGCTTCCACCATGAAAGGTAACCTTGGAAGCAATACTAAGCTCTTGAGCCGTTTGTTCTAAGCTTTCACGCAAATACCCATCGCCCACCACGTGTAAGTGTGCCTCAGGCATTTGCTTTTGCACCAGAGCAAAAGCACGTAGCAAAGTGTCTTGATCTTTTTCTTTCACAAGGCGCCCCACATTAATGATATGCGGTGCCGTACATAAACCTTGCTCTGGCGGGCTAAAAAGCTCTATGTCCACCCCATTGGGGATGGTGTACAGTCTATGAGCCGGCAAACCCTCTTGGCGCAAGTCGTTATACAGCGAAGTGGCATTGCAAATATGCGTATGGGTAAGGCGCCATGTGTAGCGTTCTTTTTGTTTGTGCACATTACGTTTGGAGCGAATGGAGCCCACAATGACAGGAAGGGCGCATAATCTGCCCAAAATACGCCCCCACATATTAGGAAAGGTGGTATGTAAATGTACTATGGGAGGGCGCTTGGAAGAAAACTCTTTCCACAAAGCCTTTATGCCGTGTAAGGGAACTAACGTTGCGTCATTACAAAGCTGGCGCACAGGTATACCGTATTTTTGCGCCATGGGTAAAAAGGCATCTCCTTGGCGTAAGGTCCAAATTTCCGGCGCAAAAAGGCTTTTGTCCAGATGGCGGGTCAGTTCTAACATTTGTCTTTGAGTGCCGCCAAAATTGATTTCTTCCAGTACCAAAACCAAAGGGATGGGCTTTGCAGGGCGCCAGCTGTGCGCTGTCAGTTCGGGGAGGCCGGGAGTGAGCTTTGTCATGGGGAATCCTTGTTTCTAGTACAGGTGCATTTTCTGCGTATTTTGTAAGGCAAAACCATGGGCTTGGCAATATGGGCAATATGGGGAGGCTTTGGTAACAAAAGATTTGCTGAGGTGCTTTTATGATGTTGCCATGGTTTTGCCTCTTGCCATTTATGTGCAGGAGGGCTATGTTTCTGCAGAGCAAAAGGCAACTCTTTTCGCCAAGACTAAAGGCTTTTTGTATTTTTTAAGGTGGTTTACTATGCAAATAACTTTCAATGGACAATCCATGGATATGGCTGAAGGCATAAACCTTTTGCAAGCGCTACAAAGCCAAGGCCTAGACCCCACAAAAGTTGTGGTGGAGCGTAACTCTCAAATTGTTCTTTCAGAAAACTTTTCCACCACCATACTAGAAGCTGATGATATTTTAGAAGTTTTACATTTTGTGGGAGGCGGCTAATGGGTGCGCAAGAAAATATACATACATGGACATTGGGTGGCAAAGAACTTTCTAGCCGCCTTTTCATTGGTACTGGTAAATACGGCGCCGATGCCCTTATTCCCGAGGTGGCGGCGGCTTCTGAGTCACAAGTAATCACTGTGGCTTTGCGCCGCGTACAGTCAGGGGCTCAAGAAGGCACTGGCATCATGCAACATATTCCCAAGCATATGACTTTATTGCCCAACACATCAGGCGCTCGCACAGCGGACGAAGCTGTGCGTTTGGCTCGCCTAGCTTGCGCCGCCGGCTGTGGCAATTGGATAAAGATAGAGGTTATCAGTGATACCCGTTATCTTTTACCCGATGGTTACGAAACAGCCAAGGCTACAGAAATTTTAGCTAAAGAAGATTTTGTGGTATTGCCTTATATGAATCCTGATTTGTATGTGGCGCGTTCCTTGGTGGATGCAGGGGCGGCGGCTGTGATGCCTTTAGGCGCTCCCATAGGCACCAATAGGGGCTTGCGTACCAAGGAGATGATAGGCATTCTCATAGAAGAAATAGCTTTACCCATAGTGGTGGATGCAGGCATTGGTAAACCTAGCGAAGCTTGCGAAGCCATGGAAATGGGCGCTGCCGCTTGCCTTGTGAATACAGCCATCGCTTCTGCCGCCGATCCCATAGCCATGGCACGTGCTTTTGCCGCTGCGGTGAAGGCAGGGCGCGAAGCGTATTGCGCTGGCCTTGGCTCTGTGGTCAGTGGTGAGGCTGTGGCATCTTCTCCGCTAACGGGTTTTTTGGATAGTTAACATGGAAGAGCTCACAGCAAAGCAACAGTTTTTTGGGCAAACTCTGGCCTTATGGCCCAAAGAAAGACGCGAGGCCATAAGCGCTGCGGCCACTCCAGAACGTGTGCAAGCGGCCTTGCATCGCGAGCGTTTGCAATTGGAAGATTTTTTAACCTTGCTCACCCCTGCGGCCGCGCCGTATTTGGAATCCATGGCGCGTAGGGCGCAGGAAGAAACGCGCCGGCATTTTGGCCGTGCGGTGCATTTATTTACGCCTTTATACCTTTCTGACCATTGCACCAATCAATGTCGCTATTGTGGTTTTAATGCCAAAAATACACAAGCGCGCCGCCATCTTTCCTTGGATGAAGCCGAGGCTGAGGCGCGTTCCATTGCAGCTTCGGGACTTGGGCATATTCTTTTGCTCACAGGTGAAGCCAGAAAAATTTCTTCGCCGGAATATATTGCCGCGGCCGCGCAGCGTATTAAGCCGTATTTTGCCTCGGTGGGTATAGAAGTGTACTCCATGAGCACGGAAGAATACCGTATGCTTGTGCAGCATGGCGTGGATAGTATGACCATTTTTCAGGAAACGTATAATCCTGAACTGTACGATTGGCTGCACCCTGCTGGGCCTAAGCGCGATTATGCCTATCGTTTAGAAGCCCCCACAAGAGCAGTGCAAGGGGGCATGTATAGCGTTAACGTGGGCGCTTTGCTTGGTCTTGAAAGTTTGGAGCAAGATGGCTTTTGCACAGGGCTTCATGCTTGGTGGTTACAAAAGCAGCACCAAGGGGTAGAGGTGAGTCTTTCTGTGCCGCGTATTTGCCCCCACGAAGGGAATTTTGATGTACCCCATGCCTTAGATGATAGGCGTTTTGTGCAATATATCACGGCGGTACGCTGTTTCTTACCCCGAGTGGGCATTACTGTGTCTAGCCGCGAAAGTGCCTTTATGCGTGACCATGTTATTCCTTTGGGAGTAACGCGCGTTTCTGCCGGAGTTTCCACGGCAGTGGGCGGGCGCGCTGTGGATGGCAATGACACAGGACAATTTGAAATTTCTGACACACGCTCTGTGACGGAAATGACAGTTTCTTTGGCACATAATGGCTATCAAGCGGTGACAAAGGATTGGCAAAACGCACATTCTGCGTGGAGATAAAAGCGTAGAGTGTTAGAGGTTGTATAAAAAAAGCATGGTGTGCACCATGCTTTAGACTAATGACAAAGTATAGGATAAAAACTCTTGGTAAAATTGTGAATTAAGCATTAAACTACCTCAAAAATCACTTTTATATAAAAAGCTGTTGCGTAATGTACTGCGCAACAGCTTTTTTTCTTTAAAGGAACATGCTCATATAAAGAGCGTTTTGCGGGGAAGGGGCGGTTTTGGGTTCTGGCAAACCGAGCCAAAGGGCACCGAAGGTGTAGCCGTTGCTAAGCTTGCTTGGCTTACGGATATCGTGCGCCTAGGCGTGTCCCTTCCCCCCTCAAAAAAAGAAAATTTAAAGAAAATATAACTAATATTAATCTTGCTTAGCGGCGGTGAGCTCCACATATTCTGCATTAAGGCTTTCCAGCCACAGCTTATCGTGGCTGGAGACAATAACCGTGGTGCCGCGGGCTGCCACAGCCTTCACTGCCTCATGTATGGCTTTGGAGCATGTGGCATCGGTATGGGCGGTGGGTTCATCCAACAAAAGCGCCAGGGGCTCAAGTACCAAGCGCGAAGCCAAGGCCACACGCTGTTTTTCTCCGCCGGAAAGTTGATACCAAGGGCGTGAGGCCACAGCTTCTGCGTCAAAACCCACGGTGGCTAAAGCTTCTAAAGCTTTTTGGCGCATACCTTGTTGTTGGCGGCGTAGCTTTAGGCCATAGCATACATTATCTAGCACGGAGCATTTAAATAAATACGGCTCTTGCAAAAGTAGAGTGGCTTCTAGGCGCGTGTGCATGGGCATGGTTCCGTAAAAAGAAAGACTACCCTCACTGGGTTTTTCTAAAAAAGCCAAAATACGCAATAGGGTGCTTTTTCCCACTCCATTGGCTCCGGTGAGGGCAAGCACTGTGCCTCGGTAAATTTCTATGGGTGGCATATGGCGCATATCAAGGGCTATATGAGCACCATAGCGCTGGACAATGTGTTGTAATTTATAAAGCATATTAGCCTCTGCGGCCTTCACGTCGTAAAAAGGTCAGAGCTACATTCAAAATAAAAGCCATGAGCAAAAGCACCAAACCAAGGGCAATGCCTTGAGCAAATTCCCCTTTATTGGTTTCAAGGGTGATGGCGGTGGTGATGGTGCGCGTATCCCAGCGAATATTTCCGCCAAGCATCATGGCCACACCCACTTCTGTGACTACGCGCCCAAAGGCTGTGACCAGAACAAGAAGTATGGCATAACGCAATTCTTTAATGGTGCCCACGGCCATTTGAAAAGGGCTTGCCCCTAGGGTGAGTAAGGTTTGACCACAGCGCGGATCTAAATTTTCCACCGCCTGCGCCGTGAGAGAAGAGATAATGGGCAAAGCTAAAATGGCTTGTCCAAGGGCCATACCTTCCAGGGTAAAGAGCAGTCCAAAGTCTCCTAAAACCCCTTTGCGCATGATAAAAGCATACACTAAAAGGCCAATGAGTACGGTGGGAAACGCCAACAAGGTGTCGGAAATAAGGCGTAAAAAACGACGTCCAAAAAAATTGCCATAGCCTAAGGACAAACCCAAAGGTAGTCCTAAGGCCGTGGCTAAAATCATGGCGTACAATGTTGAGACAAGACTGGCCTCCACGGCGGAAAAAGTGTCCGCATTGCCGGAGAGCAGCAGGTGAAAAGCCTGAATAATGCCTTGAACAAAGAAATCCATAACGTCGAATTAACTATTTGCTGGCAGCATTGGGGAAGAAGAGTTGCTTGCCTTGCATTTTGTAATCAGCAATGCTCTTTTGTGTGGAAGGAGACACAAGCCAATCGGCAAATTTCACAGCCAAAGCATTCTTGGCGGCAGGGCAATTTTTGGGGTTCACTTCTACCACGGAGTATTGGTTGAATAAAGCTTTATCGCCTTCCACCACAATGGCTAAGGGGCTATCGGGGTTTTTGCTACTAAAAGCAATCCAAGTGCCGCGGTCGGTCATGGCATAGCCGCCCTTTTCAGAGGCAATGGCTAAGGTTTTCAACATACCTTGGCCCACAGAAGAATACCATTTTTCTGTGGAAGGTAAGGAACCATGTAAGGTTTTCCAAAGCTTTTGTTCAGCCTTATGTGTACCGGAATTATCACCGCGACTTACAAAAGTAGCACCACTGGCGGCAATATTTTTCAATGCTTTGGCAGCGTCATTGCCCTTAACTTTGGCAGGGTCAGCCTTGGGGCCTACCATGATGAAGTCATTGTACATGACCAATTGGCGATTTTGGCCAAAGCCTTTGTTTACAAAATCAATTTCAGCATCGG
>CAYJHH010000013.1:0-33174 GCA_964369995.1 uncultured Desulfovibrionaceae bacterium | reverse complement strand
TATTACGTCGCAGCCTTAAATTGGACGCTTTGCGCACCCTTATTTTTGATGAAGCTGACCGCATGCTTTCCATCGGTTTTTATCCCGACATGAAAGAAGTGCAAAAGTATTTACCCAAGCGCAGGGTGACCACATGTCTTTTCTCAGCCACCTATCCGCCCAATGTTATGCAGCTTGCCGGTGAGTTTATGCATGCCCCTGCCATGCTTTCTTTGTCCAAAAAGCAAGTGCATGTGCCGCAAATGCAGCATCAATTTTGCCTGTGTCGCACCATGGATAAAGATAGAGCTTTGGTACGCCTTATTGAAATGGAAAATCCTGCTTCCGGCATTATCTTTTGTAATACCAAGGCTAATGTGCATTATGTGGCAGAAGTTTTACGCGGTTTTGGCTATAGTGCCGATGAGCTTTCGGCTGACTTATCACAAGTGAAACGCGAAAAAGTGCTGGGCAGAATTCGCGATGGCAAATTACGCTTCTTGGTGGCCACAGACGTGGCGGCACGCGGCATTGATATTCCGGCCCTATCGCATGTATTTTTATATGAGCCCCCCGCGGATCATGAAGTGTACATTCACCGTGCCGGACGTACAGGCCGCGCCGGAGCCGCCGGTACCGTTATTTCCTTGGTGGATGTGATGCAAAAGCTGGAACTTGAGCGCATTGCCAACCAGTATAGCATTAGCTTGGTGCAAAAAGAATTACCCAATGATGGCGACGTGGCCATGGTGGTGGGGCAAAGACTGTCGGCGCTTTTGGAAGCGCGGTATCGCAACCTTACCGGCCTTGAACGCGAAAGAGTAAAGCGCTTCCGTTATATTGCCAATATTTTTGCTAAATATGGCGAAGAAGGCACCATTGCGCCGCCCATGGAAGATGTGCTTGCCAGCGAAGAGGGGCAAGATGTGCTCATTGCCATGTTGCTCGACGCCTGTTATCAAGAAAGTTTGGGTACGCCCATGTGCTTTACGGCATCTGCAGCAAGGCAAAGCGATGCCGCCCCTGCTAGCCATGGGGGGAAAAAATCCTCTGGACGCGGAGAATCCCGTGGAGAGTCACGCGGACATTCCAAAGGAAGAAATGCTGGTAAATCTTCTCACGGCTCACGCCAAGAAAAAGACTTTGAACCCCGCGCAGAAAAAGACGGCGAGTCAGACAAATCTGCCACGCGTGAGCGTGGGCGTGGACGCAAAGATCGTGATTCACGCGGGCATGAAGGTTCTTTTAGAGAAGGTGAAGCGGACAAGCCTCGCGAAAAAAGCGGCGCTAAATCTGGCGGTAAGCCTGCATCTCGCCCTAGCAAGGCAGGTAAACCTAGCTCGCGCCAAGCCCCAGGTTCTCGTAGCAGAAAGTCTAGCGCCAAGGGCAATGTGTTTGGTTTAGAGCCCTCTGCAACGTTAAAGCGCAAAAAAAATCAAGATTAGCCATAGTGGAGAATAGGCCATGAGTCATGAGGTTAAAGACATGCCTTTGGAAAAAGACGTCTCATCGCAAAGTGAAGCTTCTGTGCCTTGTGCAGACGCTTCTGCGCAAAGTATTTTAACAGAAGATACTTTGCAAAGCGCTGAAGGTGTGGGCGTTGCCATACAGGTGGAAGATACGGTATGTGAAGAGGTGGCAGCCAATTTTGCCGCCTTGCTCAAAGATGTGGACTTTACGCCGGAATTACGCATATTTAATATGGGTTTTTTCAACCGCACCTTGCGCCGTTCTTTACAGCAAGAATTGACCATGGTCTATATTGGTTTGTGGGCTTTAGCTTTGGAGCAATCCTTTCCGCAAACGGCACAAAGCTTTTTTACCTACTTTGTGGAGCACCATGTGGAAAAACTCACCGGTGCTGCGCAAAAGGTAGCGTATGAAAAAATCATGGCCTATCGCGACATGATTTTGCGCTCCGATGCTAAAGATTTTAATCATATAAGCGAACATCTTTTGTCCTTTACCAAGGTGGCAGAAGAAAAAAGAAAGGCGGACACCTTGCGCCTTTCTTTGGCTTTGCGTAATCATTACACTTTTATTTTTCAGCGACTTGTATAAATTTATATGCATAAAATATCCTCCGCTCAAGATTTTGCACATATAGCTCAGGAGCTTGCCCAGCAGCGTTTGCATGCCCATGCTCCCAAATATGAAGGCACATGTATTACCATAGGGAATTTTGATGGGGTGCATGTGGGGCACCAAGCACTTTTGCAACGCACCGTACAAAAAGCCAAGGAGCAAAATCTTTTGCCCGTGGTACTCACTTTTTGGCCACATCCCTTGGTAGTTTTGGCTTCTTCGCGGGCGCCGTCCTTGCTTAATACGCAAAGCGAGCGGCATGAGCTTTTTGAAAAATACGGCATAGGCTTGGTTCTGGAAGTAAATTTCACCCGAGAGCTTGCCTGCTTAAGCCCCGAAGAATTTATTCAGCATGTGCTGCGCCCCATGGAATGCCGTGAACTTGTGGTGGGATATGATTTTTCCTTAGGAAAAGGGCGCTCAGGTAACTTTGATGTATTGCAGCAGCTTGGTGAAGAGTACGGATTTGCTGTGGAGCGTCTGGACTCTGTTATTGTAAAAGATGCTGTTGTAAGCTCCACCAGAGTGCGTAACCTTGTGCGTACCGGCGAAGTATGGGATGTGCATGCTTTACTGGGGCGGCATTATTACATCAGCGGCGCTGTCATTCACGGTTATGGGCGCGGCGAAGGGCTGGGTTTTCCCACGGCTAATCTTGAGGTGGGCAATGCCCTCGTGCCGCGTGTGGGCGTCTATGCCACATGGGTACAGGTTATGGGTAGCGGCGAAAAGCCCTTACCCGCCGTGACCAATGTGGGCTATGTACCCACCTTTGGCAATGAGGCTCTCTCTGTGGAAAGCTTTATTTTAGAAGGAAAGCCCGATTTATATGATAAAGAAATCCGCTTATCCTTTGTGCAATATATTCGTGAAGAACAGCAATTTAGTCATATTGGTGAACTTAAAGAGCGCATTGCCAAGGATGTGGATTTGGCAAGGAATATCTTAGAAGTACCCACCGCAGACACACAATTTGTGTAAGAAATTCGAGGTATATATGTTCCCCTCACGCAAATCTCGCGGACCGCTTATTTCCGCATCCTGCGAAAGACCGGGTTTACGTTTATTCCTCTTTTGTTGTCTTTTCTCCCTCATTGTATCTGCTTATTGGTGGAACTTTGAGCAGCGATTAGCCAAAATACAGCCGCCGGATGGTTCGCACAGCGTCATTAATGAAGGTGAACTTTTGGAAAAGCCTCAGCTTTCATTTCTCTATGCTTGGCGTAATAAATTTCAAAAAGAATGGAATATCCCCCTACTTATGCAAATAAGTACTGAGGAATTGCTTTTGCCGGAGTATCCTAGCAGCTCTTTGTATATGGGCGTAGGACTGAAGCGTGGTGAAGCTGTCATTGCTGTGCCGCCCTTAGTGCGCAAAGCCTTGGGTGAAGGATTGCGCCTTGAAACAGAAGAACAGCTTGGCCTGTGTATACGCTCCGCCCCCGCCATTGCAGCTTATGTGGCACATGAATATGGTGAAGAAAAACAAGCTTTACCCTTAGACGAACAGCCACACATAAGTGTACAACAAGAGGCCGCCGCGGCTGTAACGCGCTGTTTTGATCAAGCATTAAATCATATTTGGGAAGCATTATAATAGCATGAAACATGTACATCTATATACTGACGGCTCTTGCCTTGGTAATCCTGGCCCCGGCGGTTGGGGCGCCATTTTACGCCTTGTGGTTACCGAACAAGAAAAAGAGCTGTCCGGCGGTTATGATAAAACCACCAATAATCGTATGGAAATTATGGCCGTATTGGAAGGCTTGCGCCAATTAAAAGAGCCTTGTTTAGTGGATGTGTATTCAGATTCGCAATACGTGTGTAATGCCATACAAAAAAAATGGCTGGCCAATTGGCGTAAAAATCATTGGGTAAAGGCAGATAAAAAGCCTGTAAAAAATAAAGACCTATGGGAAGCTCTTTGGCCGCTTTTGGTAAAGCATCAAGTGACTTTTCATTGGGTGCGCGGTCATGCCGGACATGTGGAAAATGAACGCTGTGACGTGCTGGCAAGAGATGCCGCCTCTCAACCTCATTTACCTTTAGATGAAGGCCGTGCGCTGAACGAATAAGCGTACATTGCAGCCGCGCTTGGCAGGTGACCATGGAAGCATTGACAGAACAAATACACGCTTTGTGGCAAGGGTTGTTTTGGCCCATGCTCAGGTTACTTTTAGGCATAAGTGTGGGGCTTTTGGTGGCTAACGTGCTTGAAAGTCTTCGTTGGACGCAATATCTGGCGCGTGTGGCTTCGCCCCTTTCTCGCCTTGCTCACTTGAGCGATGTGACCGGCGCCGCCTTTTCCACCGCCTTTGTGTCCCCTTCTTCTGCCAATGCTCTTTTGGCAGAAAATTATGAAAAAAACATTCTCAGTAAGCGTGAAGTTATTCTTTCCAATCTCTTTAATTCGCTCCCCTCTTACTTAACGCATACTCCCACCATCTTTTTTTTGCTCTGGCCGGTACTGGGCTTTCCCACATTTATTTATGTGGGCCTTACCCTCTTTGCGGCCTTTGCGCGTACGGTGCTAACCATAGTAGTGGCGCGCTTAATGTTGCCCCCCTTGGCAGAGGGCTGCGTGATCTGTCATATGGATACAAGCCCCGTGTCATGGAGCTCGGCGTATAAAAAAGCTTTGCGGCGCTTTAAAAAGCGTATTCCTAAATTACTCTATTTCACCGTGCCGGTATATGTGATTATGTATATATTACAGGTGCAAGGATTTTTTGATGCCGCGGAAATATGGCTTGCGCAGCATATGTCATGGTTGTCTTTTTTGCGCCCTGAGGCCATGGGCATTATAGCCTTACATCTGGCGGCGGAATTGGGGGCTGCACTATCAGCGGCAGGTGTGGCTCTGTATGGCGGGGGCTTAAGCGAAAGAGAAGTGGTGCTTGCACTGCTTGTGGGAAATATTCTTTCCACACCCATGCGCGCCATTCGCCACCAATTACCTTCCTATGCGGGCTTTTTCTCCCCAAGCCTTGCTTTGCAATTGGTGCTGAGTAATCAAAGCTTACGCGCTTTGTCTTTAGTGGCAGTAACAGTGCTGTATTACAGTATGACTTAAGGGAAAAAATCAAGCTATTTGGAATACCGTGCGCCGCATATCTTTGTTAAAAAATTCCGCAGAAAATTAAAAAAGTCTTCGCCACACCTGAAAAAATCTTACATATGGCTACATATTGCCAGAAAAATACTTCACACATTTCTGGCAATATGTAACAATAAATTCTATCTACTGTATGTATTTTTACTTATAATTATATATCTTTAACGACAATTACATACGCAAGCAAAAAAACATTATTCAGGGCAAGGCACTGCTTCAGGGCCACCACAAGCGCCGGCGACTCCAGTATCAAACAAAGCCTCCACATCCGAAGGAGCAGATGAGTTTGCAGAATTCACATCTCCATCCATATAAGAGGAGTCGGAATCTTCACCTTGCACATAGACAAAAGCGCCATTGCCAAGAAATATTTCCGGCTCAAGGTCTTTTGGCTTGGTAAGCGCTCCAGCGGGGATTTTCGATACCATCACAGGCACTTCGGGTGCCTGTGTATGTGGTAAAGCCTTGGTGGCAGAGCCTTTGGGCACAAGGAAAGCCGGCAAGCCTTTATATTCCACCACTGGCACAACATGCATGCCATTACGTGCCAAATACGCTTCATTAAACAGCAAACGTAGGCGCAACATCATTAGGCTAAAAAGACCTTGCTTGGGCATATCTTCATGGGCGCTTTGGGCATGAATTAAAGCCTGCTGAATATTTTTGCCTTCAGCCAAAGCGTCTGCCATATGCGCCACCATATCAAATTCGGACTCTTTTTTCATGACAGGATAAAAGGCCGCAGTGGGATTGGGAGCCATGACAGTGAGCACATCTAAGCATGCAGGGCATGTGGGAGAAAAATACACATTTACGCTGGGCTCTTCTGGCCCTACCATGGCCCAAGGTGTCATATTTTCGCGTAACACACCGCCAAGATTCGCCACCATGAGGGCAAACCATACTAAAATCAGCCATGAACGGCTCACAGGGTCATAGCCCTTACCGGCATAGCGAAAGGCTGTGTAGGCCAAAGCAAAAAACACAGCCACAATGAGGCAAGAAAGGCAAGATGCTGTCATAAGCATTAGTAAAAGCAAAGCCATATCTGCCACGAGGAAAAAGCCTGACACCACCACGCCTAGCACTGGGCGCCCGCTAAAAGAAAGTATAATCAATGTGGCAAAAGCTGCGCAGCCAAACCACCACAGCGATATACCACCAATGGACATGTCTTTACTGATTTCACAGCCCACAGAGAGACAAATTTGAAAAGCATTACCATAGGCGGACCAAGCGCAAAAGACCAAGCCCAGCAAGGCAACAAGCAGGGGCCAAGGCATAATAAGTGGAGCTGAAGAACGGTGTTGCACAAATATATCCTTATTAAGAGCTCATAGTTGCAAAAAAAGAAAAGCAGATACTCTGCCTTTCGGGTAAAAGCTGTGTGACTATAAAATAGAATGCTTATAATGTAAAAGCGAAAATACAGACCTTCGTAGACCTTGATTTATCACTTACTGCTTACAAAAGCTCTTTTTACCCTCATGCCCCATGTACAACAGGCCTTAGTAGCTAAAATACTTACAGGGCATAAAGCTTTACTTGACAAGGAATTTTTTCCTTTGTAATAAGCCCTATGTCTTTAGGATTTGCATCAATTTTTCAAGGTAGCGCCTGCCTCTAGGCCTGCCTTTGCCTCAAGACACTTACCATCATCCATAAAGCAAACGCTCTGTCCCCCTACACCTGCTTTTCGCAGAGAAGAAAAAGGAATATATATGCAAACAGAATCCATTTTATCACTTATCGAAACTTGGCAAATTGTTGTTTTCATGGCGGCAGTGCTCTTTTTCTTGTGGTTTGACCTTCACAGTCACAATGATGACAAGCCCATTACTGCTAAAAATTCCCTTATGTGGACAAGCCTTTGGGTGGTTCTTTCTCTTATTTTTGCGGGCTATATTTGGAAAAGCTTTGGCGCAGAACCTGCACAATTTTTCTTGGCGGGCTACTTATTAGAGCTTTCTTTGGCGGTAGATAACCTTTTTGTTATCATGGCCATCTTTACCTCCTTTGGGGTAAAGGATGAATACCAACACCGTGTATTATATTATGGTATTTTGGGCGCCCTTATCATGCGCTTTATTTTCATTGTGGCCGGCACCAGCCTTGTGGCCTATTTTGGCCCTTACGCTTTGGGCGTTTTTGGTATCTTTATTTTATGGACTGCCTTCAAAATGTGGCAGCACATGGGTGCAGAAAACAAGGAAATTGAAGACTTTTCACAGCACTGGGCCGTGCGCATGACACAGCGCTTTATCCCCATTCACCCCCGCATTGAAGGCCATGACTTTTTTGTGCGCGTGAACCCCGATGGAACCTTAAGCAAAGATAGCGGCCTGCTCAAAGCCACACCTTTGTTCCTCTGCCTCATTGTGGTAGAAATTTCTGACGTACTTTTTGCTTTTGACTCTGTGCCGGCCATCATCGCCATCACCACAGACCCCTTCATCGTGTATACATCAAATATTTTTGCCATCCTTGGTTTGCGCTCCATGTACTTTTTACTAGCGGCAGCCAAGCGTTATTTACGCCATTTGGAAAAGAGCGTCATTGCCATCTTGGTCTTCATCGGCATAAAGATGATGCTCATGGTCACCGGCGCCGTGCATATGCCTGCCATGGTAAGCCTTGGTGTGGTGGGAGCTTTACTTTTCCTTGGCATTGCAGCTTCTTTTATACCCAAAAAAGAAGCCTCAAATAATGAGACAAAATAAATTTTTAAGCCTTATTTTCCCTGCCCTTATAGAAGCGCAGGGAAGATAAGCAGGTTTTTTAAAATATATTTCATCACAAAGAAAAAGAAAGTGCTGGCATAAAGTAGAAAAATTCCCCTGTAACATCTTGACAGGGCAGGCTTACTGCATGTAAAAGGCACAGTTCACGAGGTTAATTATGGTTACTACCTATATTTCAGTCAATGACATCCCCCAGAGCGGCCGCCACATGGTGGTGGACGATGCTGAGGTTTGGGATGCCCCCATGAAAGAATTTCATATTGATTGCCAAATAGTTACACCACTTCGTGCGGAATTTACCCTGTTTCCAATGCAAGGCGGAATCCTTGTACGCGGAAGATTAACAGGGCATGTGGTGCAAGGTTGTGATTTGTGCGCTGAGGCTGCGCCCACAATTATTGACCACGAAATAGATACTTTTGAAGCCATCGCCGGCGAGTCTATTCCCTTTGACAATGAAGAGGATGATAACAATGCAGACTTTGCCGACGCGCTCATGGATAGTGAAAGCCGCATTATTGTAGAAAACAATATTCCTAAGCTTGACGTAGCCCTGCTCTGCTGGGAGGAGTTTATGCTCTCCTTGCCCATGCGCCCCCTGTGTCAAGAAGGCTGTAAAGGGCTTTGTCCATCATGTGGCATCAATTTGAATGAAAATTCTTGTGCGTGTACCCAAGATGAGGGCGACCCCAGACTTGCGGCATTACGTGCACTTAAAATTACCAAATCGAAATAAGTTTCGATTGCTAAGGAGAATACAATGGCAGTTCAACAAAACAAAAAGTCCCGTTCCAGAAAAGGTATGCGTCGTTCTCATGACCGTGTAGCTGTGCCTACAGTTATCTATTGCAACTGCGGTGAGCCCACTGTGCCTCACGCTGTATGTGCAAGCTGCGGTACCTACAAAGGACGCAAGGTAATTTCCACTTCTGACGATCAGAATTAATGGAAAAATGCCCCATCATTGCTGTGGATGCCATGGGGGGGGACTTTGGCCCCTCCGTCGTGGTTCCGGGCGCCATCGACGCTGCAAAATTGCATGACTTAACCGTCCTCTTGGTAGGTGATACTGCCAAGATTGAGGCGGAACTTGCTCTTTTGAACACCGAAGGTGCCCGTTTTGAAATTGTCCATGCTGATGATGTGGTGCATATGAACGAGAAGCCCTCGGATGTGTTGCGTCGCAAAAAAAACGCATCCATCCAAGTGGCCTGTCGTCTTGTGCGTGAAAATGCCGCCCATGCTGTGGTGAGCGCCGGACACTCCGGAGCTACCGTGGCTTGTGGTATGTTTATTGTTGGACGTATCCAAGGAGTGGAACGTCCTGCTTTAACAGCGCTTTTACCCACAGAAAAGAAGCCTCTCGTCCTTTTAGATTGCGGTGCCAATGTGGATTGCCGTCCTTATCACCTATTCCAATTTGGCCTTATGGGTGATGCTTTTGCGCGCGATATTTTAGAATATACCGCCCCTAGCATCAGCCTTTTAAGCATTGGTGAAGAAGAGGGCAAAGGCAATATACAAGTAAAAGAAGCCTATGATCTTTTGAAAATGGCGCAAAATCTTAACTTTGCTGGAAACTGCGAAGGCCGAGATCTTTTCACCGGCGATGTTAATGTGGTGGTATGCGACGGCTTTTTAGGTAATGTGGTGCTTAAAATGAGTGAAGGGCTTTCCATGTCACTCATTCGCATTTTGAAAAAGCAGCTCCTTTCGGGCTTTTTGCCCACCCTTGGGGCCATGCTTGCCAAGGGTGCCTTTAAGAAATTTCGCGAAATTGTGGATTATGCCGAATATGGCGGCGCACCTGTGCTTGGTTTACAAGGACTTGTGCTGGTATGTCATGGTAAGTCCAATCCCAAAGCCATTTGCAACGCTGTAAAAATGGGTGGTATGTTTGTGCGCAAAGGTACCAACTCTCGCTTGTCGCAGACCATCATGGCCAATGATGAACTCACGCGTTTTAGCAGGGCCTTGTAAATTTTATTGGCCTTCCCATTACCCTTATCCTCCATGCTTGCCACAACCAAAAGCAAGCGCAAAACATAAAGAGTACCTGTACTATGAAGACGACATGCCACATTCATGGCTTTGGAACCCATGTGCCTGAACGCATTTTGACCAATGAAGACTTAAGTCGCATAGTAGACACCAATGATGAGTGGATTACCACCCGCACAGGTATCAAACAAAGACATGTGCTTGCCAGCGGTGAAAATGCTTCTGACATAGGTGTGAAAGCAGCCCAAAAGGCATTGGCGGAAGCAGGCCTTACTCCAGATCAAGTGACACATGTCATTGTGGCCACCTGCTCCCCTGAGTATACATGCCCCTCAACAGCAAGCCTTGTGGCGCATAAATTAGGTTGTGGCACGGTCATGGCCTTTGATTTTAATGCCGCATGCTCCGGTTTTTTATATGGGCTCTCCCTCAGTGATGCTTTGCTTAAAGCCACACCTGATGCCGTCATTTTACTGGTTTGTGTGGAAGCCCTTACCCGCAAAATGAATTGGCAAGATCGCACCACCTGCGTGCTCTTTGGTGACGGCGCGGGCGCTTTATTACTGCGCACACCTACAAATAAAGATAATGGCGAAAAAGCCCTGGCCAGCGTAAGCAATGTTATTTGCCATACCGATGGAAAATTATGGGATCTTATCACCATTGGCGCAGGCTCTGCTTGTGAGTGCAAGGTGGGCGACACCATTGGCGAAGACTTTTTCTTGCAAATGCAAGGGCGTGATGTGTTTAAACATGCTGTGCGCAACTTAGTAGCTGTGGCGCATGAGGTGCTTGAGCAAAGCGGCTTAACTTTTGATGACATAGATTTATACGTGCCGCATCAAGCCAACTTACGTATTATTGAAGCTGTGGGCTCACGTCTTGGCCTTGGTGAAGAAAAAGTATTTGCCAACGTGCAAAAATATGGCAATACCTCCTCAGCCTCTGTGCCTTTGGCCTTACAAGACGCCCGTGAGCAAGGTTTTCTCACTGAAGGCAAAAAAGCCATGGTGGCTTCTGTGGGCGCCGGATTCACTTGGGGTTGTGCCATCATTGACTTTGGTTGCTAAGAGCTTTTTTAACACCATATTGCACCTTGAAAGTTACGCTCATTTAATATATGTATTGGAAGATTTCTTAGGGCTTTTATCTATCAGCTTACAGCCTCAGAAAACGCCTCTAAGATACTTTTAAGAATTTATGAGATAATAGGAAAAGACAATGAGTGACAAAATACCCACAGCTCTCGTGACAGGCGGTTCTCGAGGTATTGGCAAGGCCATAGCCGAAGAGCTTGCCACTCAAGGCCTTCAAGTTTACCTTACCTATGTAAGTAAGCCAGATGAAGCACAAAAAGTTGTTGAAGGCATTAAGGCTCGTGGCGGTAAGGCCGAAGCTTTTTGCCTTAATGTAAGCGATGGCGAAGCCATTGGCGCTTTTTTTGCTGAGCATATAAAAGATAAAGTAGACCTTGTGGCACTGGTGAATAATGCCGGTATCACCAAGGATGGCTTTCTTATTCGCATGAAAGATGCAGACTTTGATAGCGTCATTGGTACCAATTTGCGAGGCGCTTTCATCACTTTGCGCGAAGCTGCTAAGATCATGAGCAAGCAACGCCATGGAAGCATTATTAATATTTCTTCGGTGGTGGGACAAGAAGGCAATGCAGGACAGGTTAATTACGCTGCCTCTAAGGCCGGTATGCATGGTATGACCATGGCCGCTGCCAAAGAGTTAGCTAGCCGCAATATCACTGTAAACACAGTGGCACCTGGCTTCATTGAAACGGATATGACCGCAGCCCTACCTGAAGATATTCGTAAGGGCTATGAAAATGACATTCCCTTAAAAAGAATGGGAAGCGTGCAAGATATTGCACATGCGGTGGCCTTTTTGGCTTCGCCTAAATCCCAGTATATTACAGGACAAATTCTCGCCGTTAATGGCGGTATGTATTGTTAAAAACCCCTACACTTGGTGCAGAGGGATTTAAAAATAAAAAAACGACAAAATGCGTATGGAGGCTATTATGTCTGATGTAGCACAAAAAGTAACTAACATCATTGTAGAACAACTCGGCGTTTCCGCTGAAGAAGTAAAGCCAGGCGCTTCCTTTGTGGAAGACCTTGGTGCTGATTCCCTCGATCTTACCGAGCTCATCATGGCTATGGAAGAAGAGTTTGACATTGAAATCGCTGATGACGATGCTCAAAAGATTTTGAAAGTTCAGGATGCCATCTCCTATATTGAAGGCAAGTAATTGTTCAAAAGGGAGGTTTTTTTTAACCTCCCTTTTGTGCTATTCATAAGGGCATGTCCCAAGTAATCATGGAGCGGCAAACGTAGTAGTTGTGCCGTATTGTATTTTTATACATACTTACATTTCAAGGAGTTCACATGAGCCGCAGGCGTATTGTGGTTACCGGCGTTTCGGCCATCACCCCTCTTGGCAACGATGTGCAAAGCACATGGAAAGCTCTCATTGCCGGTGAGTCCGGCATTGCCCCCATCACTCTTTTTGATGCCTCTGCATATGATTCACGCATTGCAGGAGAAGTGAAGGACTTTAAGCCTGAGGAGCATATCCCATTTAAACAAGTAAAACGCATGGATCGTTTTACACAATTCGCTGTCACTGCTGGCAAAGCCTTGGTAAAAGATGCCAACTTTACCATTGATGAAAGCAATGCAGACCGTACCGACGTTGTTCTAGGTGTGGGACTTGGCGGACTGCAAACCCTTGAAACATACCATGAAAAGCTGCTAAAATCTGGTCCCAATAAAATTTCTCCCTTCATGATTCCCATGCTCATTTCCAATATGGCTCCTGGGCAAGTGGCTATTTTTGAAGGTGCTAAAGGTAATAACGTTACCGTTACCACAGCCTGTGCTTCCGCTTTGCATGCCATAGGTACCGCCTTTAGCGAAATGCTGCTTAACCGTTGTGATGCAGTTATCACCGGCGGTGTAGAAGCCACAGTAACGCCCTTGGGTGTGGCCGGCTTTACAGCATTAAAAGCGCTTTCTACACAAAATAATGACAACCCCACCAAAGCCTCTCGTCCCTTTGATAAAAACAGAGATGGTTTTGTTATTGGTGAAGGTGCAGGTCTTGTTTTGCTTGAAGACATGGACGCAGCCATAGCTCGCGGTGCCACCATTTACGCTGAGCTCATCGGCTATGGCACCTCTTGCGATGCCTATCACATGACAGCGCCGCACGAATCTGGTGAAGGTATGGCCAGAGCCATGAAAAACGCTTTGAAAGACGCAGGTCTCATTCCTGAAGATATTGATCATATCAATGCGCATGGCACTTCCACCTATCTTAACGACTCTTGCGAAAGTAAGGCCATTAAACTTGTTTTTGGTGAGCATGCTAAAAATATCCGCATCTCTGCCACCAAGTCCATGACAGGCCACCTTTTAGGCGCCGCCGGCGGCATTGAAAGTGTTTTCTCCATCCTTGCTCTGCATGAAGGTGTTATCCCCGGTACCATTAACCGCGATACTCCAGACCCAGAGTGTGATTTGAATTATATGGCTGAAGGCAGTGAAAAAGTGCAATGCAATTATGCCATGTGTAATTCCTTTGGCTTTGGCGGCACCAACGCTAGCCTTATCTTTAAACATTACAAGGCATAATACTGACTTTATAGTCACAGCAGCATAAAGGAAAAGAGTATGCAAGAACTTATGATTCAAGATAAAGAAGTGGCTCATGCCATAGGCCTTGAAACAGGACGTCAAACAGGTAAATTAGAACTTATCGCTTCAGAAAACTTTGTTTCTGCAGCTGTTCGCGAGGCACAAGGTTCTGTGCTTACCAATAAATACGCTGAAGGCTACCCTGGCAAGCGCTACTATGGCGGCTGTGAATATGTGGACGTGGTGGAAACCTTAGCCATTGATCGTGCCAAAGCTCTTTTTGGTGCAGAATATATCAATGTACAACCGCATTCCGGCTCTCAGGCCAATATGGCAGCCTACTTTGGTTGCGTAAAGCCTGGAGCCACCATACTTGGTATGGATCTTTCCCATGGCGGTCACTTAACGCATGGTAGCCCTGTAAACTTTTCCGGTCGTTTATTTAACATCGTTTCTTACGGTGTAGAAAAAGAAACCGGACGCATTGATTACGATGCCTTGTTAAACATTGCCAAGGAAAGCAAGCCAGAAATTATTGTGGCTGGCGGTTCTGCCTATGCACGTACCATTGATTTTGCACGTTTTCGCGCCATTGCCGATGAAGTAGGCGCTAAGCTCATAGTGGATATGGCACACATTGCCGGCCTAGTGGCAGCTGGTGTGCACCCCTCACCCATTGAGCATGCGCATATCACCACCACCACGACGCACAAAACCTTGCGCGGTCCTCGTGGCGGTATGATTTTGTCATCGGAAGATATGGGTAAAACATTAAACAGCCAAATCTTCCCTGGCATTCAGGGTGGCCCGCTTATGCATGTTATTGCAGCCAAGGCTGTGGCCTTTGGTGAAGCATTGAGCCCATCTTTTACCACATATCAAAAGCAAGTGGTTAAAAATGCTGCGGCGCTGGCAAAGCATCTCATGGACGCAGGCTATGACCTTGTTTCCGGAGGCACTGATAACCACCTAATTCTGATGGATTTAACCAATAAGAGCATCACCGGTAAAGATGCTGAGCATGCCCTTGACGCAGCCGGCATTACCGTGAATAAAAATACTGTGCCTTTTGAAACACGTTCGCCTTTTGTCACATCTGGCGTGCGCCTTGGCACGGCGGCCCTTACCACGCGTGGCATGAAAGAAGATGATATGCAACATGTGGCCGCATGGATTGTGGACGCATTGCAAAACACAGAAAATACACAAAAGCTTGCTGCTATTCAGCAAGAAGTGGAAAAGTTTGCACATCAATTCCCGCTTTTTGCCATAGCAAAAAATTAATTCTTAAAATATCTGTGAGGGGAACTTTTGCTTATGTCAAAAAGTTCCCCTCTGTCCTCTCCTACATATAAAGTTTTCAAAAAAAAAACCGTACATAGTTAAAGAATATGCATTTGATATAAATTTCAGGCAGGAGGCAAGCATGTCGCAAACGAATATTCTACTGGAAGCAGGCACCAATGAACTTGAGGTCATGGAATTTTATGTAGAAGAAGATGGCTACTGCGGTCACTACGGCATTAACGTGGCGAAAGTGGTAGAAATTATCCGCCCGCAAAAAGTAACTGCCATGCCTCAAATGCCTCATCCTTGTGTACTTGGTGCTTTTGCCCACAGAAATGGTGAAGTCATTCCCCTTATTGACGTGGCAAAGTACCTTAATTTCAAGCAAACTCCCGACCAAGATTATAAAATTATCATCACAAAATTTAATACGCTTACCACAGCTTTCTTAGTTTCTGGGGTAAATCGTATTTATCGCTTGAGCTGGGCCAATGTGGAAGCGCCAGGCAATTTACTTACCCAAGTGAGCCGTAATGCCGTCACAGGCGTGGTGCGCATGGATGATCGCATTATTCTTTTACTGGACTTAGAAGCCATTGTGGCAGAAATTCACCCTGCCATTGCCATGCGCATGGATAGTGCTGTGGTGCCAGAAGCCCCCGTGGACAGAAAATACCGCGTATTACACGCCGATGACTCCAGCTCCATTCGCCGTCTTGTGCTTGACCTGCTCTCGCAAGAAGGGCGCTTTGAAGTTACACAGGCAGAAAATGGGGAAATTGCGTGGAATATTCTACTTACCTATGCACAAATGTCTCAGGAAAGTGGAAAGCCCATTACGCATTATGTGGAAGGCATCATCACTGACATTGAAATGCCCAGCATTGATGGTCTTGCCTTATGCAAAATGGTAAAAGAGCATCCCATTTTGAAAGAAGTACCTGTGGCAGTATTTTCCTCCATGGTCAGTGATAGCTTGGTAAAAAAATGCCAATCGGTGGGAGCAGATGCACAATTCTCCAAACCAGACTTGCAAGGTCTCAGTAATATTCTTTTTAACCTTATTAAGAGTTAAAAAAGTATGGTAACATGGGTAGGTAAACGGGCTTAGCGCTCTTTTACCTTGAGCACATATCAAAAGGGCATATCTTTTTTGTAAAGATATGCCCCTTATTTTTCTCATGCCATATGAAAAAGCGCCGCACCCCTTGCGAGATGCAGCGCTTATTTTAATTGCAAATAACGTTATTACTTGTTGCCGTCAGCAGGTGCGGCTTCGGCAGGTGCAGCTTCAGCAGGTGCAGCTTCAGCAGGAGCAGGCATCACGGCTTTAAATTCCAAGGTGTGCTTATTCATGGCGGCAATAACGTCAGAGGTCACATCCACAGACTTATCGTAGGACAAAGCCATTTCTGCGCCCACAATGAGAGCAATATTTTTGGCAGTACGATATTCATCCAAAGTACGTTGTACCAATTCATTGAGCAAGTTCACAACATTTTGTTCCTCAGCGCTCATGCGTTGTTGCAATTGACCAAACACAGCTTGAGCTTCTTGTTGCAACTCAACATTTTCAGGATCAGCCTGCATTTTAGCTTGTAAGGTTGCCAATTCAATTTGCATATCGCCTTGAATGCCTTTTAAAAACTCTACACCGCTTTTACCAGGCTCGCTCTCACGAAAAATTCTGGCAGTATCTACCACAGCAAAGACCTGCGATGCACTTGATGCAGCAACGGTGCTTGCGGCTGTGCTGGATTTAGCAGATTCTTGCGCAGAAGGCTCACAGGCCACCAAAAGGCTGAGCACAAGTACCATAAGAGGAAGAATGCGTAACATAAAAAAACTCCTGAGTATGTTTTGGAAAAGCACGCCGATATGAGCTTCTTTGTGCATTTCTATGTAGTTTACGAATAAAAACAAGGGATTGATTCTTCAAACAAAAGAACCAATCCCCATTATATGATTTTTTTCCAAAAATTACAAGCAAGACATACTTACAGTGTCTGCATGAGCCTTACAAGCTTGTATAAAAACTTTCTCGATGACTCACCCGTGAAATATATGTCCGCGTTTCCGGAATGGGCAATATTTCGGTTAAATGTTGAAAGACTTGTTGCGGTGTTAAAGAATTTATGCGCGCAAAGGCAGCTTCAGGGGTGGCGCCAAAATAGCGCATAAGCCTACCAATGCCCATATTATACGCGGCTATGGCACAAATTTCGCGCGAACGATGTTGCACTATGCCATGTAAATGTTGCGTCATGAGCAAATGAAAATAGGTGGCGCCAAAGGTGATATTGATTTCTGGCTGTTCAAGATCTTCATGTGTAATGACAGCATTATGCCCATACAAATATTTATGCACCTCACCACCGGCGGTGCTCGGTAAGATTTGCATAAGCCCCATGGCCGAGGCTGCACTGGTTAAGCGCGGGCGAAAATTACTTTCCGTGTGGATAATGGCATAAATAAGCGAAGGACGTAATTTATAGCGCTTGGCAACCTTATTTACTATGCTTTTATAACGACGAGCCATGCCTAAGTACGTTTCTCCGGAGCCAGGGGCATAAGCACGCGCCAAAAGCTTCGTTTGCAAAGCCTCCATGGTGGGACGCTGTAAAGCGCACATGGGATCAAAATCCACCGAATTTTGTTTTGCATGTGGTGCAGAGCTGTGTTGCCAGCGCAAAGGCAAGCCGCCATGGGTAAGAGCTTCGCCAAAGGCCATGGGCTGTGTGGTCAAAAGTGGATTTGTGTGTTCAAAGCTGTACGCCTCTTCAGCCAAAACCAGGGATAAAGTCGAAGCCGTATGCTCGAGGTTTTGTTGTCCAGATTGCGTATTAAGCACCACGGATTGTGGTAAAAATTCCATCCAAGTGCGTTCTGCCTTGGCATGGAGCACAGGGCTACGTGAAGAAATGCCCTGCGCATCTGTCGCTAAAGTAGCATAGTTATTTTTCATAACTACACCACGAATGGCTGAACCTTGCGCATTTTGCACAATAGGTAAAGGATAGTCCTCAGGGCGCAATGTGGCAATTTTCTTAGCCACAGGGCGGCGTACTTCTTGGCCTTCCATGGGCGGAACAAAACCAGCTAACAAAACAGTAAGAACAACACCAGCACTTGTATAGCCTGTCACAGTGACGGCTTGCCCAAGCTTGTGCAACACTTTCCATTGAGTGGCTTGATTGTTCATAATCTTTCCTCGCCGTATTGAGACAACATGGTGGGGCTTCATTTTGAAATAAAACCGAGGGACAAAATTGCTACTTCTTAACCTACCCCCCACTCAAAGCAAATACTATGCCACTGGTCTATTCCTTGTATTTATAGAGGAAATTTAGAGTTTATTTTGCCCTTCATGCATTTGCACGGCGTATTGTCAAATATTTGGCTGCATATTTTATGCTAGAAGCCATCTCATAATTATGAGATGCGTTCTAGTTCACTCTCTTCATCCTCATATTTCACAGCGCACATCTGCAATACAGTTTTAATATAAGACTTATGTGTTGCAAGATAAAATGCAAGAGCACTACTAAAGTTACGCCCCACAAGGCCATCTACAAAAAGCAAGCTCACCTCACGCTCTTGCATAAGCACCAATTGTAAGGAAACAAAAACTTTGCGCTCTTCAGGCGTCATAAGCCTAATGTATTTTTGACATACTTCTTTAGAGCGCGGACGATAATACCAAAAATACATAAGATCCAAGGCATTTATAATTATTTCTGTGTACAGTTCTTTATCTTTTTCAGCCGCTCTTTGCAAAAGCGCACGTGGAGAGCGTAACATATCATTTATATCTTCTTGCGGAAAAGCCAAATCTAAACGCACATAAGTTTGGAAGACGTTTTTCATCTTGGTTTTGTAGTCCCAATTACGCATGCGTACCATACTTTTTTTGTCCGCATACCCTTCAATGAGGGCGGCCACTGTGTCTGAAGCCATTTTAGAAATAATGGCCGAAGAGGTTGCCACCAAGGCAACGGCATTTTCTACCTGCGCCACATAAATAAGAAAATCTAAAATAATAACGTTAAATAACAAAGACATGGGTATAGCCAACACGGAACGGAATAAATTTCCGATGACAGCCTCTTTGGGCAAACCACGAATAATATTATGCCACGAAATATACAAACCGTTGACCGCAGACATGACGGTATACACCAAAACCGTATGCGTTGCTGTATTCATATTGAGCAAGTCTTGCAAGAGCAGCGTGCGCACCCCCACCTCCAAAAGAGGCACAGAAAAGCCTGTATATAAAAGGGAATCACACAAACGCGACCAGCTTACATAATCATTCCAGCGCAGTAAGTTGTAGCGGTAAAAACCAGATCCAGCCACCACAAATTGTATAATATTACGAACACCTGTAATGCCAAACCAAATAATAGGGCCAAACCATGCCAGCACCCACCATGTTTGGGTATAGTAAAAAGCCAGCGCCGCGGGAATAAAACCCATAACAACTTTAAGTATATTGGAAAGTTTAGAATTTAAATATTTTCTGGGCGGCAGTTTTTTGGAGGTCGTAGCCTCAGCCCCCATGCCGGAAGTAACATTTTGCGCAGCTTTGCGCGGCAAATTCATAAGGCAAATATTGCCTTGTGCGCTGTACTCAATGGACGCAGATTGACTGCGCCATGCTTGATGACGCCTGTGCGCATAATGCGTGCCACCCGGTAAAGCGCGAATGATGCGCGTCAGAAGGCTCTTTTGTGGCATGGTTCTATTGGGACTGTAACTGACCACATAGTGCAAATCCATTTCAAAGGGAATGGGAGTGGCTTGGCAAACCTTTGCCAAAGCCTTACGCCCTCGAGGCGTTAAGGTTTGCGGAAAAATCAAACCCATATGCCTATGCGAAGCGGGACGATCAGTGGTACTGGTACCCATGCGGGAGCGCAGTTTAGGTGAAGCATATATGTCTTTTAAAGAGTTTATATGACATAAAATCTCACGTAATACCTCTTTACGGCGCTCATGATAAGAACAAGGAGGCAGATTTTCTTCATCCATGCGCTCTCTTTCTTGTAACATGAGCAACACAATATTTTTCAAACGTGGCGCAGAGCCCAAATTAAGAGCTTGTTGCAATTGACTCACAGCTTCCACATGTTCCAGACGCCCTTGCTGCATTTGCTGTACATTAAACATTTCCAAATGCGAAATAAGCCCCTGACATTGCCATAAAAGCACGAGCACATCTTCACTGGTAAGACCGCCCACCTGCAGGGTAATAAAGCCCCCTGCTTGGATGGAGGTCAGCCAGTCCAGCAAAGAAAGCGGTGTTAAACGCAAAAGCTGTGGACGCGTGGGATCATTTTTATCCCAAGTAAAAGAGTTCATATTCTTGGGTAAAGAAGGATTCATATAAGCATCAAACATATACTCGATGGACACTTCATCAAGCACAGCCTTTTGCTCTTGAAGCACACACAAGGCATCGCCATGTTCTTGAACATTAAGTTCGCGTGCTTCTTGTAAAATGCTTTTACGGCGCTCTTCCACGGCAGGGGCAATGATAGAATAAATAAATTCTGCCAAATGACTATGCGAAGCCTGCCCCGCCCCCACAAAGCGCTCAAAATCTGCATCTTGCACATTGCCCAAGAGGGATTCTTGTATGCCTGTGGCCTTGGCAAATTCTTGGCAGTGTTTGGTATTCCAAGCGTGCAACACATCATACACACTATGCGCTCGCCATGCCGAAGCCTCTCGGCCAAGCTGCATTAAATGCTGCATGGGCGCCTCAGCTAAAAATTCCATGAACTTTACAGGACTGGTCACATAGCTTGGCGACCACACCATTTGCACATGCTTATGCTCAAAGGGTAAAGAAAATTCTATGCCTATGCGAATATGCAAGCCCAAAATTTTCGCAGCGTATAAAAGCTCGGAGGCGGCGTCTTCATCAATAAAATTATAATATATGACCGTTAGATAGCGAATACCCTTCAGGGCGGCGTCCATGACAAGGTGGGTGGAGCTTTTGCGCCCCTTAGAATTAACATCATGTACATGATGATCAAAGGAAAGCTGCGACCAATCTTCTGGCATTTCCAAAAGACCATACTCTTGCAAAAATTCCCGAACCACTTTGGGCTTGCCTTGCGCCGCATGCCGAAAATCACTGGCGAGGAATAATTGCCTTTGCGTATCTCCCTCAGCTCGGATAAGAGCTTTCATAATTTCTATCAAAACGCGTGCTGTATTGCGGCGAAATTCCGTTTTGGCACTATTGAGCATTTCGTCAAAAAGAGTACGTAAGGCTTGTAAACGATAAGAAGCGTCTTTATCTTGAGAGCTACCAAGCAAACGAATCATGGCATTGGCCACGCGCATATTACGAGAGACAGCAAGGCTTTTTATGCCATGCGGATGCAAACTCACATTCAGCATATCTTCACTGACACGCGCGTTCTTTTGCATGATAAGTATCTTATTTATAAAATTAAGTAATTCGTAATCTTGCTTATCAAAAAAAACCTTTTTTTCTAACATAGACTCTCACTTTATAAATAGCTACATAGTGTACCTTGAACAGAGATTACATCATTAAAACCATACATATAAAAAGCATGCCCGTCTAAAAAAGTTTTTTAGGGGCTAGGCACCCGCATGTCCTTACAGAATGATTTAAGCAAAAAAAGCTTGCCCTTGAGCCACAAGGTGCACAGGACCACCCAGTTCAGCCATAAGAGCACCTTGAGTTTGTGGCACTTTGCGCACAGAAAGACTCAAGTAGCCACCAGGTTGGCGCACAAAAAACTCTTCCTTACCACTATGCTTTTGCAACCAAAGACCCAAAGCCAATGTACCGGAGCCACAAGCATTTTCATAATAAAGAGTATAAGGATCTTTGACCAAAACCACAGGGTGCATATGTAGTGCGCATAAAAGATGTTGTGATTGCGGCCCTTTGGTGGCATGCCACCACATACAGCCCACGGCGGGCATATCTTCTAAATCATATTTTTGGCGCAAAGCCTGAGCATTTTCCTGCCAATGCTGCGGCGAAAAAGGGTAACGCTCTGCATCTATAAGTAGATGACTAATGCCGGGAAGGCTGATCAACACCACACCTTTAGCCAGTTCATGCATGATGGGTGCTGTAAGTATAGGTATATGCAAAGATACATCAAGCCCATGCCGTACCTTGTCCACCTCAGGCATTTTTACAATGACCTTAAGGCGCTCTTTAAAGCCAGAGGTATCAATGCTGCCCTGCCAAACATGTCCCGGAGCCAACACACCGGCACGCTCAGCCATTAAAAGCCCCAAAGAGCGCGTGGCATTGCCGCAAAATTCACCGCCTGCCATACGCAAGACGCCATTTTCTACATCCACAAAGCCCACTTGCTCGCCGCCTAAATGCTGTGCGGCAAGTGCTTGCGTGGCAAGTGCGTGCTGTTCATGCGCTGAAAGATACGCTCCTTCGAGGAGAATCGTCATATTGCCACTGGGGCTCACTTTATAAAAGGGTACTACATGCATAAGGATTCTCCCATGGGCAAAAAAGGCTGAAGGCATAGGGCTTGCGCTATAATATATTGCTAAGTGTATAAAAATCCTATACAGAATATCAAGCAGGGCGTAAAGCCTTTCAAAAAATATCAAAAAAATTGGTCACGACCTTTTGTGCACCTAGGAGGAATTGTGCTTTTTTTACGCAATGTTACTTTTCTTTTACTTGTTATGGTACTGATGCCATCATTTGCCAAAGCAAACCTTGTGTGCGGCAAAAAAATTGCAAGTTTTAACTTTGTTGTGGATTATTCCGGTTCCATGATGCTCAGTCATGAACTCATTGACTCCCCCAAGGTGGACATTGCCAAGGCAGTGCTAGCACGCATTAATTCGGTTATTCCTGAACTGGACTATGCCGGCGGTTTACACACCGTAGCCCCTACCACAAGCATTGTAAATCAAGGCCCTTGGAATAGAGCTCAAATGGAAAGCGCCTTGGGGCAATTACACAGTAATTTTAAGATTTTTGGGCGCCTGACCCCCATAGGATCCGGCCTACAAAGTTATGAACCTTGGATAGCAAGCATGCAGCGCAATGCCGCCATTATCCTTGTGACTGACGGTGGTAATAACCGCGGCATTAATCTTGTGGATGAAGTTCGCCACATGTACGCTGCGCAACGCGGCCTTGTGGTACATCTTGTGTCTTTTGCTCAAAGCCCACAAGAAAAAGAAACCATTGCCGCTGTGGCAGCCTTAAACCCTGCCACCATTGTGGCTGAAGGGGTCATTTTAGCTTCCAACGATGCCGCCTTGCAAAAATTTGTGCTCGACATTTGGTGTGATGAAACCGAAGAAGTGGTAGTATTGCGCGGCGTAAACTTTGCTTTTGACTCTGCCGCTCTGGACGCCATATCACAAAACACCTTAATTGCCGCCGCAAGCATCATAAAGCAATACCCCAAAAAACGTGTGTACATTGAGGGTTGGACAGACTTTACCGGCCCAGATGCCTATAATGTGGAACTTTCTGAACGCCGCGCACAGGCCACCATGCACTTTCTTATGCAACAAGGCGTTCCTGCCGGGCGCATGAGTGCCATTGGTCGCGGTAAGTCCTATAAATATGATAATAACACCTCTGAAGGGCGCTATTTAAACCGCCGCGTAGAGCTTATTTTCCAATAAGAAGGAATACAGGTATACCCCGTGCAATTTTTGCCCAAACGCTTTATATTACAAAATTTGGCCTGCGCACTCTGCTTCTTTTGCCTACAAGGCATGGCTCTTGCCTCAGATGCAGCCATGAAGGCCTCATTGCAAACAGCGGCACAACGCTTGGTGCAAAACGCCGCCAATAATGTTTTACCAAAACAAAGCCATAAGGCTGTGGTGCAAGAAAGGGGAAGCTATGCTGCGCGTTATGTGAGCATTAATACAAAGAATGTGCACACCGAAATACGCAAAGGCCAAGGGCAAAGTTATGTGGGTATTGTGAAGTATCAAGAGCAGCATTTTGTTTGCCGCGGCGCCACCAAGGCTGCAGCGCTCAAAGCGCCTTGCTCCAAGGAACGCACCCGTAATATGACGGAAATTATTCCGCATGCTCAAGGCAAATGGCTGTATCAATAGCCCATACGAAAGCGAGGAACAAAGGCGCCTTAACGCCTCATTGAGCCTGCTCAAAAAAAATTATGGCGACAAAGTGCTACTGTGAAAGTAACATTTTGTCGCCATTATACTGTAAAATAACACTTTTGAATATATGCTCTACCTGTGCCAGATATTGTAACGCTTTAGGGCATCAGGCGCTCAGTGCGCAAAAGATGAATAAGGGCTTTGGCACATTCTTCAGGGGTAAAATCCGACACTTCCAATGAACATTGCGCATATTTTTTGTATAAAGCGGCGCGCTCTTCAAAAAGATCTTCAATGGTTTGCCCAGGAGCAATGGCAATACCGCGCTGAGGATTGCGCGCTATGCGCTCTAAAATAAGCGGTAAAGGCGCATGCAAATAGGCCACAGGTCCCAAGGAGCGCAAATGCGCCATGGCTTTTTCGCGATAAATGACGGAGCCCCCCGTACCAATGACGGAACGAAAAAGGCGTAAGGATTCTATGACCTGCCCTTCCACATCCAAAAATGCATCCTTACTCATGGCATCGGTGACTTTTTGCAAGGGAACGCCATACAAAGACTCAATGACATAATCTGTATCCACAAAAGCCCAGCCAAGGGCTTGTGCCAAAGCAAGCCCCACGGTGGACTTACCAATGCCGGGCATACCTATTAGGGTAATACACGGTGTTTTATGACTTTTAGGTGGAGTAGGAGTAAAAATTGGTGGCATATCTGTATCCTCACAATGCTAACGCACACTATATTTTCATCATAATGCCCGACAAAAGGGGGGCAGGTCAAGTGGGGAAAAAGGAACATAGCTGCTTAAAATATTTTCATAAGACCTTTTAAGTACGCTTTTAACGCTAGACAGCATAGAGTGAACTTTGTAAGGTGAAGGTACTCTAGGTACCACCTTTTACATAAAGAACTGCCCTAGCTCTAAGCTTTTGCGCATTCTGGCCGATAAACCTTACGAACGACTTTTACTTTGGAGAAAGCCATGTCTTGTTTATCATACATATCTCGGATATTACTCGTGGCTCTGGCCTTAATGGCGCTCATGGTTATGCCGGTGCTTGCCGGCGCCCCCCCTAACACGCCACCTGCGCCCAAAGCTTTGCCTGTGGCCCCTGCACTTACTACCGTACCCTGCCCTCCCTGTGAGTTTTGTGGCTTATATCCACCAGACCCCAACGGGCCGCGCGTAGCTGCACCGCAATTGCAAGGGGCTGCGCCCACTGCTAGCTATGCTCCCACTTATATAAAATCAGGTTCTGCCCCTGCCGCGGGCTACGCTCCTGCTCATGCCACTGCCGGAGGCTACGCTCCTGCTCCTACTCCTGCGCCGCAAGGCACCTATGCCGTGGGCGGCTATGTTTCCAATGTTCCCACCCCTGCCGGTCCTAATCCTAGCCTTGGGGAAGTGTGGATGAAATCCGGCGGTGCTCGCTTGCAATACGATGCATTACGCGGCCCCATACAAATGTATACCAATGGCAGACCCTTAAAAGACCCCGCCATGGTGCACTTGCCACCCCTGTACCCCACTCCCAAGGCTCGTGTGGTGCGCAAAGCTACCCCCAAGCCCCCTGTGGCGAAAAAAGTGGCTAGCCCCGCGCCTTCCGCGCCTCCTGTGCCTCCCATGACCAAAGGCAATGCTTCGCCCAAGCCCGTGGCAAAGCCCTTAAAGCCTCAAGCTCCCGCCACAGAAACAAAGGACATGACCAAAACCACCGCGCCGCAAAAAGAGATGCCAAATGCCGACAAAGCTTTAACAGCCACGCCGGATACCAATAAGCCAGCGCCCAAAACTACTGGGGAGAACACCTTACAAATACGCCCCATACCTAGCCTTGACAATGCGTCCTTGGTGCGCGACGTGGGGCCGGAAGGCATAAGCAGGCCGCTAAACTCTGTACAATCTCCCTATGACGGCCCTGCACAAGCGGTGGGAAGCTCCAATACTTCAAGATAATAGCTTGCTATAATATTTTTATACTGTTTTTAAAGCCTTGTATATGCAAGGCTTTTTTACGTAAAAAACGTCCTCATGCTTTCATAAAAAAAGGCAACTGCAAAGAATATGCAGCTGCCTTCACCTATTCTATGGGCAAAAAAATTCTCCCCACAAAAAGTATATGCTTATGGTAAAGCCTTTTACACACCTTTATAGGCTAAGGGTGGTAAGGATTTTTCCAGTACATGTCCCACAGAAAAGAGTAATTCTTCCGAAAAAGCATCACCCAAAATTTGCATACCCACAGGCATTTGACTATTTTTCCCCAGCCCCACGGGCAAGGATAAACCAGGCATGCCGGCAAGGTTCAACGACAAGGTGTAAATATCTTTCAAATACATTTGTAAAGGATTTTCACTATGATCGCCCAAAGTCCATGCGGTCACGGGGGAAACAGGGCCACAAATCACATCGCATTGCTGCAATGCTGTGCGATAATCCTCACGTATCACATGGCGCACCTCAGCTGCTTTACGGAAATACGCATCATAGTAGCCGGAAGAAAGCACATAGGTTCCAAGCATGATGCGGCGCTGCACTTCTTTGCCAAAGCCTTCGGTGCGCGACTCCACATATAAAGAAGCTAAATCCTGACTTTTTTCAGATCTAAAGCCATAACGCACGCCATCAAAACGCGCAAGATTAGAACTGGCTTCGGCCATGGCCACAATATAATAGGTGGCTATGGAGGCTGTGGTATGAGGCAAGCTCACTTCCACCAATTGCGCTCCTAAGCTTTTCATGGTTTCTAAAGCCGCATGGCAAGCATCGCCCACTTCACCGTCTAAACCTTCGGTGAAAAATTCTTTGGGAATACCCACGCGCAAGCCTTTAAGGTCTTGCCGTGCTTGTAGAGCGGCGCTATAGGGAGCCGCCATGCCCGAAGCACTTAAAGGTCTTGGGTCAGAGGTAGTATCGCGTGCATCATGGCCGGCAATATTTTCGAGCACCAAGGCGCAATCTTCCACCGTGCGTGCCAAAGGCCCCACTTGATCAAGGGAAGAGCCATAGGCTATGACGCCATAGCGCGACACACGCCCATAGGTGGGCTTAATACCCACACAACCACAAAGGGAAGCCGGCTGACGGATGGAACCGCCAGTGTCGGTGCCAAGAGAAGCATAGCATTGCATGGCCGCCACAGAAGCCGCCGAGCCGCCGCTGGAACCACCGGGTACACGTTGCACATCCCAAGGGTTATGCGTGGTTTTATAAGCAGAGTTTTCCGTGGTGGAACCCATGGCAAATTCGTCCATATTATTTTTGGCCAAAATAATGGCACCGGCATCGCGCAATTTTTGCACCACGGTGGCATCATAAAAAGGCACAAAATTTTGCAAAATCTTAGAGCCCGCTGTGGTGATGAGCCCCTTGGTGCAAATGGCATCTTTTACCGTCACAGGCACGCCCCATAAAGGCTTGCTGGCATCCACGCCGGCGGCGTCCATGCGCTGTGCTTCAGCCAAAGCATTATCTATATCTTGCGCCAATAAGGCATCAATCTTATCTTCCGTTTGGACTATGCGGGCAGCGGCGGCTTGTACAGCAGCCTCAGCGCTCACCTCGCCTTGAGCCAAGGCATCACGCACTTGACGTAAGGATAACGTATGCATGCTCATAATCACCTACACTATACGCGGCACAACAAAGTATTGGCCGTCACTTTTGGGGGCATTGCCAAGAACGGCTTCGCGCTTATCTTCATTTTTCACACCATCTTCACGCAGTACAGCATCATGCAAAACGGGGCTATACAAAGGTTCAGCGCCTTTGGTGTCTACTTCTGATAAAATATCCATATAGCTGATAATATCTGCAAATTGCTTGGCAAAAAGCTCTTGCGTGGGCGCGTCAATATTGAGGCGCGCAAGACTTGCCATGCGTTGTACGTCTTCTTTAGTAATTGCCATATTCTATCCTGTCTTAAGGTTGGGTTGTCATTTTAAGAGCTTCAAATTGCGTCAAAGCCTCTGTGCGGCGTTGCATAAGCACATTAACATCGGCCGGCACCACGCCTGCGGGGCTCACAGTAAACATCATAAGTTTTTGACGCGCTATGCCTTGGGCATTCCAAAGCACAGGAGCCATGGCCCACGGAATATTTTGCGCCACTTGCAATTTGGTATTCATAAGGCTGGCCGGCGCCACGTTGGGCAGGCCTAAGCTTGCTCCCAATTGCACAAAGTCGTAACCAAGGGCAGACCACATATCTAAAGAGCCCGTAGTGCCAAGACTTTGCAAGGCAGCCGGTGCTTTAGCAGCATCAAAGGCAGCGGGGAAAATAGCCATGGAAAACTTTTCGGCATGGGCAATGGGGCCTGTGCCTAAGCTTTGCCCCCAAATGGTGGTACCTAGCAATACCTGACGCGTTTCGCCATGCGCCATGAAGGAGTTCATAATGCCCTCCATATTTTTCCACGATTCAGGCATAAAGGTGGCGCCAAAGGTGGCTGTGGAAAGCAATTTATTATTCACAATTTGCGGATTAAGCAAGCTTTGCACAGCCTTATTCCAAACAGCGGGGCCTGTACCCACATAACCTTCGGAACGCACATTTCCGCCACCGGCGCGCACGGCATTGGCAAAAGCGCTATTCATGCGCGTGCCATACGTATCGGCAGGGAAAAAGGAGCCAAAATCATGAATACCCATTTGGCGGCTAAAGCCAATGAGCGCGTCCACCTGATCTTGCGGACTGGGGAAAAGTCTCCAGGCTTTTGTGCCTTCATCTTGCTCATCAAGGGAAGGCAAAAAGGCAAAAAAGTTACGCTGCGCTGTGGCGCCGCCGCTCTTGGCCATGGTGAGATTTTGCGCCAAAATAGGCCCGCCCACCACGGCACAATGCAGCGGTAAGGTTTGCATTTGCGTTACCCAATTGGCCTGCGCTGTATCCACATGACGTAAATCTACAGTGCGGCCTTGTGCGCCCAAAGCGCCCACGGCGGCCTCTGCTCCGGCGCGGATTTTTTGCGATACAGCAGCCACAGAGCCGCTATGCGGCACAGCGAGTACAAGACAAATATTGTTGGGATTTAAGCCCATATCTGCCATACCTGCCGTATGAGCTATGGCTTGTCCGGCAGTTTGCGCCACGCCCTGCGCTACACCCTGTGCAGTCGGTGCGGAAACACCAGCAGGTAAAGCTAAAGATGGCGGCGTATTACCACTTAAGGTCACAGCGCCTACGCTTTGTCCCGTGAGGATATTGGTAGCCAAGGCTTTATCCACATACAAGGCAGGGTCTTTAGCTTTTTCTAAAGTGGCAGGATCAAGACCAAGACCACGGCGCGCATCTTCGAGCAAAATAATATTGGCAGGATACGTAAAATCTTGTGCGGCTATAATTCTTTGATTCACATCAAGCAAGTTAGTGTCCGTAATATATTGCACTTCTGCACTGGTAATGCGTTCTAAATTTTGTTTACGCAGCATATCTTGCTTGGCATAAAAGGCGCGCATCACCGGCATGGCTTGCATATTTTGCTCACCCGTCCAACCACGTCCCATAAGCAATACGGCTGCCATGGCGCGTACATCTTCTGAGCGTGTGCTTTGCGCCCATATTTGCGCAGCCCTATCTTGCTTAGCCGCATCTGACAAATTACGCATGCTAGAGAGCCATGCATCTTGCCAAAGGACTGTATTTTCTGCTCCAGGAACGGCAGTATTCCAATTTTCTAAGGCATCCAAAGCCGAATTGGGGCGACCATTATGCGCGGCAGACAAGGCATAGCGTTGCCATGCTTCATTTTGTTCCCCTTGGCTTAATAAAGGATTTTTTGTGGCTTGCCCGTATAAATTTTCTGCGCGTTCCATGTTGCCCAAATCCCATGCATAGCGCGCATCGTTCATGAGGGCAGTAATTTCACTGCCGCCTGTTCTTATAGGAGCAGTAGAGTCCGCAGGCAAAGAAGAAGAGGAAGTGGCTGGAAAGTTCTGACTTTCTACAGAGCCGGAGGTCGAAGAAGACGAAGAAGCACTTTGCGTACGAGGCTCTGGATCAGAGCGCAAAAAAGATGTGCTTATACAACCTGTAAAAGTAACGGAACACAAAAGCACAAGACTAAGACGCGAAAGTATATGTGTATTTTTGCGCATGAAAAACATGATAGCATCCTTGTAAATAAGTAGTGTAACTGTTGTTTAAACTAAGAAAGGCGATAATATACGATATTTACTACGCAGGGGCAAGTGCCAAATACACAAGCAAAAACCCAAAAACACTTTAGCTAAGGTATTTTACTCCCCCAAATAGCCACCTAACAAGCACATGAAAAAGTTTACACAACACTTTTAAGAAGCAAACACCTTGCTCGCAAAGGCATGTGAAAAATCCCTCAAAAAAGCGCTTTACAAACGGAGCCTTAAAGACACTTTTGAAAGCCTTGCCATTGACACAACGTCCAAAATAGGATATGAGGTAGCAAAGAAGATCGTTGTGATCTCGATGACAAATGGGGCATTCTCCCCATTTTAACGCCATACACTTTGAGGAGGCAATGGATGAGTCTCAATAGGCGTGATTTTGTTAAACTTTGCACAGGTTCTGTGGCTGGTTTTGGCGTAGCCCAAATGTTCCACCCCGCAGTGAAAGAAGCACTTGCTGCATCAGCAGGTGGCGGACGTCCCCCCGTGCTATGGCTACAAGGCCAAGGCTGTACGGGTTGTTCCGTATCCTTGCTTGACACTGCTAACCCAAGCATTGCTGACGTATTACTTAAGGTTATTAGCCTTGACTTCCATCCTACCGTGATGGCTGCCGAAGGCGAGCAAGCCATTGAGCATATGCGTAGCGTTGCTAAAGCTCACAAGGGTCAGTTCTTTGTGGTGGTTGAAGGTGCTATACCTGTGGCTGCCAACGGCAAGTACTGCGTTGTGGGTGAAACCATGAAAGACGGCCATCATGAAGAAATCATGATGACAGATCTTGTGAAAGAACTTGGCGCCGATGCTGCAGCTATCTTAGCTGTGGGCACATGCGCATCTTTCGGTGGTATTCCTGCCGCTGCTGGTTCTAAAACCGAAGCCATGGGCGTTGGCGCATTCCTTAAAAAGAATAATATCGCCACCCCAGTTGTAAACATTTCCGGCTGCCCACCACAACCTGATTGGATTGTGGGCACAGTGGCCCTTGCCCTTGATCTTGTGGGCAAGCATGGTCTTGAAAAAGGCCTTGGCGAAGTGGTAAAAGCCTTAGATGAAAGCGGTCGTCCTATGCCTTTCTATGGCGAAAATGTGCATGAAAACTGCCCATTCTTGCCCATGTACGATGAAGGTACCATGAGTGCCATCATGACAGACAAAAAAGGCTGTCGCTATGACCTTGGTTGTAAGGGTCCACAGGCCTACTGTGACTCCTACAAGCGTTTGTGGAATGGAGTAAATTGGTGTGTTGCCAACGCCACCTGTATTAGTTGTACAGATCCTGGCTTCCCCGATGATTCCTCTCCCTTCTACTCTAACTAGGTTGACTGCTGAATAGTTAATTCAGTAGCATCAAGGAGGCATATATGGCTAAAACAACCATAGCCATCGATCCGGTCACTCGTATCGAAGGCCACCTCAAAGCTGAGGTGGTTGTTGAAAATGGAAAAGTGGTGGATGCTAAACTTTTCGGCGGTATGTATCGCGGATTTGAAAACATCCTTAAAGGGCGTGACCCCCGCGATTCCACACAAATAGTACAACGTATCTGTGGTGTGTGCCCAACATCGCACGCCATGGTATCTGCTGGTGCGCAAGAAGATGCTTTCAAAATTAAAGTTACCAACAATGCTCGCATTACACGTAACTTGATTTTGGGCGCTAACTACTTGCAATCCCATATTTTACATTTCTATCACTTGGCAGCCCTTGACTACGTGGCAGGCCCCAACACCGCTCCTTTCGTACCCCGCATGGCTAAGCCAGACTTGCGCTTGCCTGAGGCTGTGAACAAAGTTGGTGTTGACCAATACGTAGAAGCTCTTGAAGTTCGCCGCATTGCTCACCAAATGGTAGCTTTGTTTGGTGGTAGAATGCCACACGTACATGGCATTGCTCCTGGTGGCGCCACAGAAATTCCCACCAAGGAAACCTTGGTGGAATACGCCGCCAAGTTTAAAATTGTAGAAGACTTTGTAAAAAATAAGTACCTGCCTGTAACATACACCGTGGGCGCTGCTTACAAAGACCTCTTCAAGCAAGGCCAAGGCCACATGAACTGTTCTTGTTTTGGCGTTTTCCAATTGGACGGCGATGCAAAAAGCTTCCTCTTAAAGCCAGGCGTGTACATTGACGGTAAGGATATGCCATTTGATCCCAAGAAAATCACTGAACAAGTGAAGTACTCTTGGTTTGATGACAAAACCACCGGCAAAAACTTCATGGAAGCCGAAACCGTGGTAGCTCCTGATAAAAAGGATGCTTACAGCTTTGTAAAAGCACCTCGTTATGACGGTCATGCCATGGAAGTGGGCCCTGCTGCTCGCATGTGGATCACCAATCCTCCCTTCTCTGCCGTGGGCAAAAAGATGCTCAAAGAGCATTTTGGCCTCGACGTTACGAACTTCCGTGATCTTGGCAAAGAAAATGTATTCTCCATCATGGGCCGCCACGTAGCTCGTGCTGAAGAAACCTTACTCATTGCTGAACAAGTAAGCAAATGGCTTAAAGAAGTTAAGCCAGACGAAGAAACCTGGACGGAGTGGGAAATTCCCATGACTGCTGAAGGCTATGCCTGTGCAGAAGCTCCTCGCGGTTCGCTTATCCACTACTTGAGCGTAAAAGATCAAGTTATTGATAATTATCAAATCGTGTCTGCTACCTTGTGGAACTGCTGCCCCCGTGATGATAAGGGCGTTCGCGGTACCGTAGAAGAAGCGCTTCTTGGCGTGGAAGTACCAGACATTGATAATCCCGTAAACGTTGGGCGCCTCATTCGCGCCTTCGATCCATGACTTGGCTGTGCCGTGCACGTGTTGCACGCAGAAAGCGGCAAAGTTACTGTGATGGAAGTGAAGTAAGCATCCTAACGGTGATTTGTTTAAAGGCCTTCTCAGCGTGTCTGAGAAGGCCTTTTTTATATGAAAATTTATATGGAACTTTTTTAGCGACAATATGCCTCCTTCGAAGACAAATTTTTTCCGCCATGAAAGTTTTTTGGAAGGGGGGTCTGGGGGGAGAACCTTTTTTTCAAAAAAGGTTT
>CAYJHH010000012.1:0-33226 GCA_964369995.1 uncultured Desulfovibrionaceae bacterium | reverse complement strand
AGTGAGCGTGCCTTTCTTAAAAACGTGTGAAAACACGTTTTTAAGCGCCGACTAACTAGATAAGCAATAAAGTATCACCTGACATTTGGTAAAAATGTATCATTAACGCAAAAAAGGCATTATTCCTAAGAATAATGCCTTTTTTTATGATATAAAAAATTAATTAATATGCGCGGCGATGCTTGAGGCTTTCTCCGCCATAGATAAAGTAGGTGTGCTCAGCAATGTTCATGGCATGGCGCCATACACGGTTTAGGGTACGGCTGATAAGAATGATGTTAATGGTGGTTTGGGCATTTAAACTACTTTGAGAGCTGAGCTTATGCATGATTTGTACATCTAAAAGAGCCGCTGTATCTTCATGCTGACGCACTTTAAGCGCCTTTTGATGATCCCCTTGACGGAAAGCATCAATGGAAGAGGTGTAAATTTCACGGGCAGTATGCATGAGCTTGGTAATATCGTTGATGATATCTTCGTCAATGTGCCCAACACCTTCCATAAGTAAGGCAAATTCAGCCATACGGGCGGCTTCGTCAGCAATACGCTCAAGGTCAAGCACCATACGCAAAGAAGAAATAACAAAGCGTAAATCGCTGGCCACAGGTTGCGTACGAGCTAAAATACTTAATGCTTTGGCATCAATTTCATTTTCAAGCTCATTAATGGCTGCATCACCGTCAATAACGGCAGAAGCGCGCCCTGCATCGCCTTCCAATAAAGACTTACAGGCATCATCTAAAGCAAGGCCCACCATGGCAGACATAACAAGCAAACGTGTGCGCAAGGTCACGATCATTTGCTGCAGTTGATTTTCTGAATTAGACATTAGCCGAATCTCCCTGTGATATAGTCTTCTGTTTGTTTCTTGGCAGGACGAGTAAAGATAGTATCTGTCACATCATGCTCAATGAGTTTACCCATATAAAAGAAAGCCGTATAATCAGAAACACGAGCAGCTTGTTGCATATTATGTGTTACAATAATAATGGTCAACTGATGTTTTAATTCGTGAATGCCTTCTTCAATTTTTTGGGTGGCAATGGGGTCAAGGGCAGAGGCTGGCTCGTCCATAAGCAACACTTCTGGCCCCACAGCAAGGGCGCGTGCAATACAAAGGCGCTGCTGCTGTCCGCCGGAAAGACCCAAGGCAGAGGTATGCAAGCGATCTTTCACTTCATCAAAAATGGCCGCACGCTTAAGGGCATCTTCCACAGTGCCGGCAATGTAGGTTTCATCTTTAATGCCATTGACACGAAGACCGTAGGCTACATTTTCAAAAATGGTTTTAGGAAAAGGATTGGGCTTTTGAAAAACCATGCCCACTTTGCGGCGTAGCGCCACCACGTCGGCTCCGGGAGCATTGATATCTTGCCCATCCAAAGAAATATTCCCTTTTACCTTAGCAATGGGAATAAGGTCATTCATGCGGTTTAAACACCGTAAAAAAGTACTTTTACCACAGCCAGAGGGGCCAATAAGGGCTGTTACTTTGTTTTCGGGAAAGGGCAGGCTTACATCATATAAAGCCTGGGCTGCCCCGTAATAAAAGTCTACATTGTTAGCTACTAATTTGTGCTGCTCTGTCACAATGGTCTCCAAAGAAGGTGGGTATAGTGAAATGAAATACCGTAGCGTACTCTTGTGCAGGACTTTCCACCCAAATGCGTCCGCCGAGCCTTTCTACAGTGTGTTTACAAATGGCAAGCCCAAGGCCTGTGGAGCCGTGGCTTCTATGTTTTTCTACGCGATAAAAGCGTTCAAAAATGCGCATACAATCTTCTTCCGGAATACCAGGACCTTTGTCACATACGGTGAAGTGCGCATCTTGTGTAGTATTGTCTACATGAGCATGAACGAAAATCTCTCCGCTTTCGGGAGCATAACGCCCTGCGTTTTCGATAAGATTTCTGAAGATTTGTGTCAAGTGCTGGGTATTGGCACATACTTTAATATCTTCAGGAAAGTCTAGTTTAAGTGAAACCTTGCGTAAATCTAATTGTTGGCGGCATAAAGCAAAGGCCGCTTGCAAGCTTTCATATGGATGCACAACCATGGTTTGTAGGGGTAAGTGTGTGTTTTCTAGGCGTGCTAAAGCCAATAACTCTTCCACCATGCGAGCCAAGTAAGCACCGTTTTTACGTATAATTTCCACAAATCGCAAAAATTCCTCAGGAAATCCTTGGGTGGTGGCTAGGGTTTCTGCATAGCCTTGAATGGCCGTAAGCGGCGTGCGTAATTCATGGGACACATTGGCCACAAAATCGCGGCGTACGCGCTCAAGACGCACAATGGGGCTAATGTCGTGAAACACCACCACAGCGCCCAATTGTGAAGAGCAAGACTGTGCCCTTGTGAGGTGCACAGAAAAAACACGTTCGGAAGAAAGTTCCAATTGCAAAGAAGCTGTTACTTTATCAAAGCCATTACCATTGCCATTTTGATTTTGCGACACAGGCGTATGTAGAATATCATCCACAGCTTTTTGCAAGCTTGGCATGGGTATGGCTTCCACCACTTGCCAGCCTTGCGCTTCAGCAGTGCTTGGGAACATGCGTTGCAGGGCTTTGTTGCAATGCTGAATGCTGCCTTTAGCCGTAAGTACTAACACCCCTTCGGTCATGGTATCAAGTATGGTATGTAATTCCTCATTGCGAGCTGTGAGGGTTTTAACCTGATCTTCAAAGTGCATGGCTAAATTATTAATGGGATTAACCAAGGCCACATAGGCATCGCAAGGGGCGGCGCTTAGGCGACGTTGATACTCTCCATTGGAAATACTTTTTACAAAATCTTTTACATGCAAAAATTCTCCGCGAATGATTTTTTGTAACACCATGGTAAGTATGCCAGCCACCACTGCAGAAAGTATAAATGATAGAAGAAAAAAAGAAAGAGTATAGGTCTTGCTCGCGTGAAGCCCTAGGCAGGGAGTCAACATGAGCGACGAGAAAGAAGCCAAAAAGTATAAATAAAACAGTTTTAAGCGAAAGGACATATCAGCCTCTAAAACGGTAACCAACACCGCGTACTGTTTCTAAGCAATCGGCGCTATCACCAAGTTTAGCGCGTAAACGACGCACATGCGTATCCACCGTGCGGGCATACCCTTCAAATTGATAGCCCCAAACACTGTTTAAAAGCTGTTCGCGATTACGTACAGAACCTGCATGACGCATAATATCTTCCAATAAGCGAAATTCTGTGGCTGTCAGTTCAATGGATTGTCCATTGACATTGACCATATGGGCCGAAGGATCCAAATGAATGCCATGTTTTTGCAAGCTTGGGCTTTGCTCCACCTGTTGCTGACGGCGTAAAATGGCACGCATGCGTAAAATAAGCTCACGCACGCTAAAGGGCTTTACCACATAATCATCGGCGCCAAGCTCAAGGCCCACAATGCGATCCACTTCTTCACCACGGGCGGTAAGCATAATAATGGGAATATGCATGGTATTAGCATCACGCTCTAAATCACGACACACCTGAAAGCCATCTTTTTTGGGCAACATAACATCCAATAAAATAATGTCTGGCTTACGAGTACGCGCCAACTCAAGACCCATGAGGCCATCTTCAGCTTCTAGGGTATCAAAACCTTCGCGAGTAAGATTAAAGGTGAGTAGGTCGCGTATATCTGCTTCATCTTCCACAATGAGAACAAGTTCTTTAGACATAATACTTTCCTTCTGGTCAGACCTAATGGCATGGCGCCCTTTGTGTGTGAGGCCTTTGCATAAAATGGTGCATGGTATAAAGCCAGCGCAAAGTAAAGGAGATTTATGCGTCAAAAAAATGGTGGAATTGTTACAAAATGGTTACAACTGCCTTTTTGCCTCATATTACAAGCATTTTTCCAAAAGCCTTCCTTGCCACAAGCTTTACGTTACAAATGCGCGCAAGGCCATACCTTGAAAGGCATATAAAAAAAGTATATTCTACACAAAGCTCAAAAAAGCCATTTCTGGGACATGAAAAAGTGTAGGAAGGTCTATGAATAAAATTTGTTTAAATGGTGTGCTTTGTTTATGTTGTGTACTTTTTTCTTCATGGGCGCATATGCGCCATGCGCAGGCGGTGACAACAGCGCCTTCCGTACACACAGCCCAGCCTGTGCCTACCATGGATGTTTTTAGTCCAGATTTTTGGCAAAAAGCCAGCGTAGAGCAAGCTGTGACAGCCTTTCAAGGGCAAAAAGATGACGCCGCACAGGATGCGCTCTTTCGTATGGCGGCATCCCATGGACATAGCGCGGCTCTCGTACAAGCCTTACTGGCCGAGGGCGCCAGAGTGCAAGAGCCTGAGCCACGCACTTTGTGGACGCCGCTCATGTATGCTGCCTTTTACAATACACAGCCAGAAATAATCCTTACTTTATTGCATGCCGGCGCCGACATTCATGCGCGTGCTTTGTATGATGAAACGGCACTTATGCTGGCAGCTAAGGCCTCCAAAGCAGATATGGTGACCACACTCATACAAGCCGGAGCTCAAGTAAATGCTGTGGATATGCAAGGAGAAACAGCGCTTTTTTACGCGGCAGGTCATGCTAAGCATACGGAAGTCATCACGGTATTGCATAAAGCTGGTGCCCATATTTCTTTACAAAATCATGGCGGAGAAAGCCCGCTCATGGCGGCAGCTTTTAGTAATTCTCATGCTGTGATCATTGACACATTGATGGCACTTGGAGCGAATATCCATGCCCGTGCGCACACAGGTGATACAGCGTATATTTTAGCAGGCTTAGGCAATGCTCCTGCGCCTGTGGTGCAAGCTTTACAACGTCATGGCGCCCAAATAGATGCTCGTAATCATTATGGGAATACAGCTTTCATGGCAGCGGCCTATAAAAATGACAATGTGGACACATTGAATATTTTTTTACAGCAAGGAGCGCAGATAAATGCCAGAAATAATGCCGGAGAAACAGCGCTCATGCTTGCCGCACAAAGTTGTAACAATGCGGAAGAACTCACATGGCTTGTGCGCCATGGAGCGCAGATTCAAGCACAAGATAATGAAGGCCTAACCGCCTTAATGCATGCGGCCAAGTATAATGAGCACGTATCCTGTGTGGAAAAATTGCTGTCTTTGGGGGCTAAGATGGAGGCACGTAGCTATGAGGGCATGACGGCTCTTATGTATGCAGCGCGTTTTTCTTATGAAAAGGCTATCCCGCAAGCTCTTTTGGCCAAAGGCGCCATGATTGATGCCCAAAACCATTTGGGGCAAACGGCGCTTATGCTTTCTTATATGAATGAACATGGCACCCAAATTCCTAAAGCCTTGCGTGACAGTGGCGCCTCTGTGACAATGAAAGACGCTGAAGGGCGCGTGGCGCAAGATTATGCCGAGGAATTTTCACAAAAAAAATAAATGTGAAGAAAAGTCACACTTGAGGAAAACATATTACTCCTAATAAAACAGCTTATTACATATCTCGACACCATTTTGCCTTTTGCTGTCACCATTCTTTTTCTCTTTTGTCATACAGTTGTAACATAGAAAAAGGATACCAAGGGGGCGCCAAATGAGGCGCCATAAATGAAAACAAATTTTAGGAGTTTCCCATGAAATTATCTCGTGTTGTCTTTGCTGCTTTATTGGCCCTTGGTCTTGCAGCTCCCGTACAAGCAAAAGAAGAAATCGTTATCAATGGCTCCACCACTGTGTTGCCTGTTATCCAAAAAACTGCTGAAGCTTTTATGGAAATAGACAAGAACGTATCCATCGCCATTTCTGGTGGCGGTTCCGGTAACGGCATCAAAGCTCTTATTGATAACCTTTGCACCATTGCCATGGCTTCCCGCGATATTTCTGCTAAAGAAGTAAAGCTTGCTGAGTCCAAAGGCATTAAGCCCATGCGTCATGTTATTGCCATTGACGCTTTGGTACCTGTGGTTCACCCTGAAAACAAACTTACTAACCTTACCGTGGCTCAACTCAAAGGCATTTACAGCGGTAAAATCAAAAATTGGAGCGAAGTAGGCGGCGCTGATGAGCGTATTGTTGTGGTTTCCCGCGATACTTCTTCTGGTACTTATGAAACTTGGCAAGAAAAAATTCTTGGTAAAGATCGCGTAGCTCCTTCTGCTTTATTGCAAGCTTCCAGCGGCGCAGTGGTGCAAGCTGTGGCTAAAAACCCCAATGCCATTGGTTATATCGGTTACGGTTATGTAAGCGATGCCACCAAAGTGCTTAGCGTAGACAGCTTTCAAGCTACCCCTGAAAATGCTCTTTCCGGCAAATGGCCCATCGCTCGTGACTTGTACCTCTTCACCAATGGCGCTCCTGCCGGCGAAGCTAAGAAGTTCATCGACTATGCTCTTGGTGCCGAAGGTCAAAAGCTCGTGAAAGAAGTGGGCTTCATTCCTTTAAGCAAGTAAGTATATAATTAGGTTTTCCCTACCCCACTCTTGAGCCTAGCGTTCAAGAGTGGGCTTTTGCATATAAGGCGTATTGCATGAAAGAAAAGATAATAAATTTCTCCTTGGCTGGAGCGGCTACCTTCTCCCTGGTGTCCCTATTGGGCATCATGATATTCTTATTTATGGAAGGTCTGCCTATTTTTGGTGTGGTTTCTGTTTCTGATTTTCTCTTTGGCGAATATTGGTATCCCACCTCTGACCCCGCTGATTATGGCATCTTCCCCCTATTGGTGGGATCTTTAGCCGTAACGGTGCTCGCCTCTTGTATAGCTGTGCCTTTGGGCGTCATGACAGCTGCCTACCTCACCGAAATTGCCTCCACCAATGTGCGACGCATTGTAAAACCCTTTGTGGAGCTTTTGGCGGCATTACCTTCGGTAGTTATTGGCTTTTTTGGTATGGTGGTGGTGGCGCCGCTTTTACAAGACTATCTTGGCGCGTACACAGGCCTAAACCTCTTTAACGCCGCTCTTATGCTGGCCTTCATGTCCGTACCCACCATTTGCTCCGTGGCAGAAGACGCTTTGTATGCTGTGCCACGCCCTTTACGTGAAGCCTCCTTGGCTCTTGGTGCCACACGCTGGGAAACCACGGTACGCGTGGTCGTGCCTGCGGCTTTGTCCGGTATTGGCACCGCTGTTATGCTTGGCATGTCGCGCGCCATTGGGGAAACCATGGTGGTACTCATGGTGGCCGGCGGCGCAGGTATGCTCCCCATGTCTATTTTTGATCCCGTACGCCCCATGCCGGCCTCCATTGCGGCAGAAATGGCCGAAGCCCCCTATAGAGGCGACCACTACTATGCGCTTTTTGCCATTGGTATGGTGCTTTTCTTATTTACATTAGCTTTCAACATGATTGCCCAGCATATTGCCGAAAAGCATAAGCAAGTGGGCTCTTCCAGTTTATAGGAGAAGGCACATGAAATTTACTGTTTCTTCTGATTCGCGTTTGGCACGCGAGCGCGTCATGTTTGGCGTGTTGCGCATGGCTGCCTTTATCAACGTTTCTGCCTTGGTGGTGGTGTGTGCATTCCTTGCTGTACAAGGGCTTCCTGCCATTTCTTGGGAGTTTTTAACCGAAGCACCACGTAAAATGATGACCGAAGGTGGCATTTGGCCTTGTATTCTTGGTACCTTTTTGCTCTCTTTAGGTTCTTTGTGTATTTCCTTCCCCCTAGGTGTGGCCTCTGCCATTTACTTACATGAATATGCCGGCCGCACTGCTTTTGCGCGCTATATTCGCCTTGGCGTGAACAATCTTGCCGGTGTGCCTTCCGTGGTATTTGGTCTTTTTGGCTTGGCCTTTTTCGTGACCTTTTTAGGTATGGGTGTAAGCCTACTTGCAGGTATACTTACCTTGGCTGTGCTCACCTTGCCGGTGATTATCGGTACCGCTGAAGAAGCTTTACGCACCGTGCCAGACACGTATCGCGAAGCTTCCTTTGGCCTTGGCGCCACCAAGTGGCAAACCATTGCCCGCGTGGTATTGCCGGCGGCCACCCCCGGCATGTTAACTGGCGCCATTTTGGGGCTTTCTCGTGCTGCCGGTGAAACGGCGGCCATCATGTTTACGGCGGCTGTTTTTTATACGCCCAAGGATCCTGACTCCGTATTTAGTTCTGTCATGGCTCTGCCTTATCATATGTATGTACTTGCCACGGCAGGAACGGAAATTGAAAAGACACGTCCCTTGCAATATGGCACGGCATTGGTGTTAATACTTTTGGTACTTGGCATGAATATTTTTGCCATTTACTTACGTGACCGCATGCAAAAAAATAAAAGCCATTAGAGATAAGATAAAAGAGATAATAAAAAGGGCATTATTCATAGGAATAATGCCCTTTTTATTGCTAACAAAGTCTACCGAGAGAAAAGCTTCTTTCTAAAAAACTTTTACGCCATCAGACTCTTATCTTAAGATAATCACTTTAAAATATTATTACTACGTTAATTAGTTAATGCTTAAAAACGTGTGTCCACACGTTTTTAAGAAAGGCACGCCTGCTCCAAATACCCCTTCGGGGCCGCCGGAAGTAAATTCCGGCTTATTTTACGCGCGGCAAGCCATGCCAAGGGCATGTCTTGAGTAGTCGACATCTGAAAAAAGCATTTCTTATGTCTAAAGATTGCCAGAAAACGTATTCCATACGTTTATTTCTGGCAATCTTTATTACGTTATTTGATTTATAAATTCTATTTTTACTGATAGTTAAGTTGTTTTTCAGTGTCGACTAATTATATCTTGGGAGCTTTTAACGCGCCACTAGCATCCAAAGAGTATTCTTTTTTATCTCTTAAAACCTGTAAAAACTCTTCTTCATTTAAAGGCTTTTCAAAGTAATAGCCCTGAGCCATGGTGCATTGTAAGCTTTTTAGCCATTTAGCCTGTTCTATGGTTTCTACACCTTCACACACCACTTGCATATCCAGCTCCTTGGTGAGTCGAATAACATTTTCCACCAGCACTGAGCCTTTTTTCTCATTGATATTAAAATCAAGGAAAAGCTTATCAAGTTTCACCACATCCACATTGATGGAGGCCAAACGATTGAGCGTGGACACGCCAGAGCCAAAGTCATCCAGCGAAACAGTAAAGCCCACTCTCTTTAAATTTTCCACCTGTTCTTTCAATATATTGGCATCATCAATCATGGCGCTTTCGGTAATTTCCAATTCCACTTGCTCAGGCCGTATTTGATACTTTTCAAGCAAACCGCGCAATTTCTGAGGTGTAGCGCCATTTCTAATGGTAAAGGTTGATAAATTAATGGAAACCACAGGGATATCAACGGAGCAGGCATGCTTATGAAGGAATTGGCACACATGTTCAAATACATACATGTCCAAATTCTCAATAAAGCCATTGGATTCAAAAACACCTATGAATTCATCGGGGTAAATGGTGCTTCCATCAAAGGGGTACCATCTCACCAAAGCTTCGGCTCCATGTATTTTCAAGGTGTCAAAATCAATTTTAGGCTGATAATGCAAAATAAATTCTTCTGCCTTCACCGCTTGTTCCATGCGAGACACGATGAGCGCCTCTTTTTCTTGACGCTTAAGCATGTCTTCATCAAAATCATAAAAGGTATTCTTGTGTAAAGGCTTACCCTTTACCCGCGCCGCATTGGCACGGTCTACAAAGTCATGAATACGCTCCTCAGGATTTTTAATGACATACACACCCACGGAAAGACTTAGGCAAAATTGCTCACCCACAACACTTTGTATGGCGGGGATAACATGCTTTTCGCACATATTTTTAATATGATTGAGCGAAGAAAAATGATCTAAAATGATAAATTGTTCTGCCACCACACGTGTTACTATACCACCTTGCCCTGTGAAGGCCTGTTGCAAAGCTTTGCTCATGGCCAGAATCACGTCTTTACTGGCAGAAAAACCATAAAACTTGGTCACTAAACTAAAGTGATCCATATCAACAGATATCATTATGAATTGATTTTCTTTAGCATTAGCTAAAATTTTGGTGGCTTCATGCGTAAAGTGATAAAAAGAACTTAAACCTGTCAGCTCATCATGATTGATGGCATCAAGCACAGCCAAACGCTTTTTGCGCCCGCTATAGCCTATGGAGGCAAGCACTATACAAGCCACACTACAAAGAATAAATAATAAAAAGTACTTATTGTTTTGCAAAAATTTTAACAATGACATTTCAGGTGTAAAAGCCGCCGTTTGACGCGATGTAATGACATTAAAGCGAGTTCTATCCACTTGATTGAACAAAAGGTTGAAAATTTCCACATAATCGTAAGGAAGATTCTTAGAAATATACATACGCAAAGGCAAAGAAAATTCCGTGGTCACAATGCGAAAGTTATCACTGCCCACCAAAGCCGTAATAAACTCTGCTCCGGTGAGAGTAAATAAGGCAGCATCTAATTCGCCACGAAAATACGACTGCACCGCATCTTTAATGCTGTTAAATTGTATAATTCGTGGGTGAGAATACTTCTCGCGTATTTGATTATAATCAAAACCTACATAATTATAAATCCCTACACTACGTATGGTTTCATTTTCACCCAAGTAAGGTAGCTTTGTTTCATCTATAAAAAGCACCAAGGGTAATTCCAAATACGGCTCGGTGGACACGTATTTTCGCTGTAATTCAGGAATAACATCCTGTGAGGCAAGCAAAATATCATATTCCTTTCTGTCGCCTTTCACATCCGGGTCATAGCCTTCAAATTTCACTTTAAAACCGTATTCATCGGCCAAAAGCTGCATAATCTCAATGCTTATACCATCAGGTTCACCGTCTTCATTAACAAATTGTATGGGTTGGTGATCAATGGTATAGCCCACGGTAAATGTAGTATCGCGCAATTTGCTCATTTCTTCACGAGTTAAGTAACGCCGTGATGTGCCGCTACGTAACGCTCTGGTATACATTTCTTGCAAAAGGGTACCATTTTCTGCTAGCGCCCTTTTAAAAAGGTGATTGAGCTCTTCTACCAAGTCCTCATGCTCTTTTCGGGCAGCCAAATAATAATTATCTACCGTAAAATTATACACGGAAAGATAATCACTAAAATTGCTATTTAAGCTAGTTACAAGATAAAAATCTGCCGGAATATTATGATAATTACTTGAAGTTCCGTACACATAGGCCACGGAAATATTATTCTTTTTCAAATATTCATCCAGCAATGCATTGTAAGGATTATCCTTAAAAGTCGCCACTATCTTTTTATCTATGCTTTGCGGATCGTCATAAAATATATTTTCTTTGCCTTTAACAACTAAAGACACATGCGCCTGCGCCATGGGAATATCCGTATACCCATACTCCGCACCCCCTCGTCCCATATGTCGCACAGGGCCAAAAAGGTCTATATCCCCTTTTTTCAACGCTTCCCATCCAGCGCTAATATCATAATGGTGAAAAGAAAAACGGAAAGAAGAGAGGGCTTCCACTTCTTTGAGCATGCGAAAGTATCCTTGCTGAGCAGCAAGGCCTTCGTCAGAAAAGGTTCCCTTTACAGGGGTGTGAAAACCAATTCGAATGTGTTTAAAATTTGCAGCCGCGGCTTCTTTAGGAAAGGAACAACACAAAGCTAAAAAAAACACTAAGAATGTACGAGTAAGCAGAAATGGCATTTTGTATATGAACTCACTATGTTTTATGAGGAATAGCTTTCACCTGTACCAAGTATTCTATTTTTGTCAAGTAAAATATGGGCATTACAAATTGGTAATAGCCCTTTTTTCCTCATTTTTTCATGCTTCAAGATATCAATAGTACAATTTTCGCAAAGCTTTTTTACCACTGACATCCCTCTACAACATCGGTAAAACATTTTTTCATTGTCCGCCAAAGTCCTGCTTTGGAAATTTACCCCACCTAAGACTTAGTGACAAAGCTGCATATATTTGATATGGTGAGATGTTTATTTTTGCACGCCTGTTTACCATATGTGCAAAACACAAGCAAACAGCTATAGTCATTATGTTTATGTTGCCTTTTTCTTAACATAAACATCTTTTTCATACGACGACCTTAACCCATTAGGAAGGTAAGCCATGTCCGCATTGAAGTACAAACGCGTTCTATTAAAATTGAGCGGTGAAGCCTTAGCCGGCGAACAAAAAACAGGTATTCAACCTGAAACCGTCTCTAAAATTTGTGCCGAAGTGGGTGCTGTGGTGAGCATGGGACTAGAAGTAGCTCTGGTCATTGGCGGCGGAAATATTTTCCGCGGCATATCTTCTTCTGCCAAGGGCATGGAGCGCTCCTCTGCTGACTATATGGGCATGTTAGCCACGGTGCTCAATGCTTTGGCTGTGCAAGACGTACTGGAAAAGCAAGGCTTCCCCACGCGTGTACTTTCAGCCATTACCATGCAGGAAGTGTGTGAACCCTTTATTCGTCGCCGCGCTTTGCGCCATCTTGAAAAAGGGCGCGTGGTCATTTGCGCCGCTGGCACCGGTAACCCCTACTTTACCACCGACACCGCCGCAGCTTTACGTGGTATGGAATTACAATGCGATGCCATCATTAAGGCCACCAAGGTGGACGGTGTGTACACCAAAGACCCCATGAAGTTTGACGATGCTGTTAAGTATGAAAAAGTAACGTATGACGATGCCTTAGCACAACACCTTGGAGTTATGGATGCCACGGCTCTGGCTTTGGCTCAAGATAATAATGTTCCCATTTTAGTTTGCAAAATGTTTGGTGGCGACATTCAGCGCATAGTGTGCGGTGAAAATGTGGGCACCATTGTTTGTAACGATTAATAAACATATTCCCTTATATTTTTTTCGGAGGATAACATGCCAAAAGATACCGTACTTATGGATGCTGAAGAACGCATGGAAAAAGCCATGAGCGCCATGGACAGAGATTATACTAAATTGCGCACAGGGCGCGCCAGCACATCCCTTGTGGACGACATTAAGGTGGACTATTACGGCACCCCTACCCCCATTAGCCAATTGGCTTCTGTTTCTGTGCCAGATAGCCGCACCATTACCATTCAGCCTTGGGATAAAGGCGGTTTTGCCGCAGTGGAAAAGGCCATTTTAAAGTCAGACCTTGGCCTCACACCTGTCAATGATGGTAAGATCATTCGTATTGGCATTCCTCCTCTCACCGAAGAGCGTCGTAAAGATTTGGTAAAAGTTTCTCGTAAATATAACGAAGATGCTAAAATTGCCGTCCGTAATGTACGCCGCGATGCCAATGATCAGCTGAAAAAGCTTGAGAAAGAAAAGACCATTTCTGAAGATGATTTGAAAAAAGCCAACGATGATGTGCAAAAGCTCACCGATAAATATGTGGCTGAAGCTGATAAAAGATGCCAAGCTAAAGAAAAGGAAATTATGGACATATAATGTCTAAGGATACATTGCCACAACATATAGCCATCATCATGGATGGCAATGGTCGTTGGGCGCAAGAGCGTGGATTGCGCCGCACTGACGGCCATAGGGCCGGGGCGGAAACGGTACGCAAAGTAGTGACAGAGTGTCGCAAGCTGGGCATACCGTATCTTACCCTATACACTTTTTCCCATGAAAATTGGCAACGTCCCAAGGAAGAAGTTTCCACACTTTTTACCTTACTGGTGGATTTTCTCAAAGAAGAAGTGCCGCTTATGGTAAAAGAGTCCATTTCGCTGAAAGTGCTTGGCGATATGGAAGAACTCCCCCTTGTGGCACGAAAGGCCTTGGAGCATGGCATAAAGCGCACCGCCGGCAGTGCAGAGAATCCCACGCAAATGCAGCTAAGTCTGGCACTTAATTATGGCAGCCGCAGAGAGATTTTACGCGCTGTTAAGCAAATTGTCGCCGACAAACTCACCGAAGAAGAAGTCACAGAGCAAGCTTTGCGTGCGCGTTTATATACGCAAGATATGCCAGATCCAGACTTGGTTATTCGAACCAGTGGCGAAATACGCATCAGTAATTATTTACTTTTTCAATGCGCCTACAGTGAGTTCTATTTTTCGTCCACCTTTTGGCCAGATTTTACGGAGCAAGAGCTGCATAAAGCCCTAGAAAGCTATGGCTCAAGGCAACGCCGCTTTGGAAAAACACAGGAGCAAATTTCATGAGTTTTTCTTCCCTTTACTGCATGAAACGTGTGGGGACAGGCCTTTCTTTGGCCGCTTTAGTAGTGGCAGCCTTATATTTTCGCGGCCCCTTACTTCTTGTGACGGTACTACTTGTCAGTGCCTTGGCCCTATGGGAATTTTACTCCTTATTTTGGGGGCCCAAAGGTCGAGTCGCTACCCGCCTTTGCGGCGTGGCCCTAGGCTTTGGTATGCTCATTCTTACTTGGATGAACAGGCCTCAAGATGCCTTGGTATTTTTGGGAGCAGGCTTTGTGCTCACAGCATTAAGCTTTTTATTTCGTATTGATATCATAGACGAAAATGACGACTTTGCCCCTGGTTCTATTTTTTTGGTGGGTCTTGCTTATATTCCCTTGCTTATGCTTCCCACCACATATTTAACCTCCACCAAGCTCTTTTTTGTCATATTCTTGGTAACGATTTCTGACATTTGCGCTTATTTCATCGGCATTCGTTATGGGCGCCATAAGTTATGGCCGCGTGTGAGCCCCAATAAAAGCTCTGAGGGCTCTGTGGCTTCCTTAATGGGTTGCGTTTTTTCCGCCATTGTTCTGGGTGTTATTCTTGGTTCAGCGCCTTGGTGGCACTTTGCTCTTTTAGGCATACTCATCAACGCCTTTGCCCAATTGGGTGATTTGTTTGAATCTGCCCTTAAGCGCGCCGTAAATATTAAAGACTCCGGCAGTATTTTGCCAGGCCATGGCGGCCTTTTGGATCGCATTGATAGCATGCTTTTTGCCATGCCTGTGTTTGCCGTGGTGGATCAATGGTTTAAGTTCTTTTAGAGGAAAATATGCAACATCCCTGGCCGGCACAAGGCGATGCCTTACATTATATATCTGCAGCTCCTTCACCTTCATGGGTGCAGGGCATTCGTCACCTTGTTCTTCTTGGTAGCACCGGCTCCATAGGGGTGAGCACCTTAGATGTGGTGCGCAGGCACAAACATCTTTTTCAAGTGCAGGCTTTGGCCGGCGCCTTTAATGTACAGCGCTTGGCAGAGCAAGCCTTGGAGTTTCGCCCGCCCTACCTTGCTGTTTACGATAAAGCCGGCGAAGATGTGCTGCGTAAACTTTTACCCAAGGATTACAAACCTAGCATTGTTCACGGTCAAGATGGGTATGAATTTTTAGCCGCATTGCCCGAAGCCAATACGGTATTATCCGCCCAAGTGGGCGCGGCAGGGCTGCGTGGCACTGTGGCTGCGGCTTTGGCAGGAAAGGTCATTGGCCTTGCCAACAAAGAATCCTTAGTGCTGGCCGGAACCCTTTTACGCCACATTTGCGCCCAAAGCGGCGCTGTCATTTTGCCTGTGGATTCAGAGCACAATGCCCTTTTTCAAATGCTGGCTGGGCGTCATGAAAAGCACATAAAAAAACTCGTTCTCACAGCTTCGGGCGGCCCTTTTCGTGGCTTTAGCAAAGAAAAGCTGTCCACCGTTACCCGAGAGCAAGCCCTTGATCATCCCAATTGGAGCATGGGGGCAAAAATCACCATAGACTCGGCCTCACTCATGAATAAAGGCCTTGAAGTCATAGAAGCGCATCATTTATACGGCCTTGCCCCTGAGCAATTGGGCGTGGTGGTGCACCCGCAATCCATTGTGCATTCTTTGGTGGAATTTCAAGATAATTCCTTTATGGCGCATTTGGGCAGCCCAGATATGCGCATGCCCATTGGTCACTGTTTAGCATGGCCACATTGTTTAGATGTGGGCGTTAAACCTTTAGACTTACTATCTTTGGGTGGTATACAAGCAGACGGCTCTGCAGCTGTGGGCTTAACCTTCACCGCCCCCAATACCGAGGCTTTCCCCTGCTTAGCACTGGCCATGCAAGCCATGCAACAGGGGCAAGATATGTGCATTGTACTTAACGGCGCCAATGAGGTTGCCGTGGAGCTCTTCCTTGATGGACGCATAGCCTTTATGGACATTCCCGCCTTGGTGCGTGACGCGCTTACACATCACAAAGAGGAAAAAGCTCAGCAAACTGAGCATAAAAACATTTGGTCGTCTCTTCAGGATACTCAAGCAATTATGCAGCATATTTTAGCCTTAGACACCACAACACGCCGCTATGTACGAAATCTAGCCGGTATATAGGAACCTTTATGATTGAAAGCATTTTTTATGTTCTTCTAGTCTTGGGAGGACTGATTTTTATTCACGAATTGGGGCATTTTTTGATGGCTCGTGCTTTGGGCATGGGCGTAACCACTTTTTCTTTAGGTTTTGGCCCTAAGCTTTTTAGCTATACCAAGGGAAAAACCGAATATTGCCTTTCTCTTGTTCCCCTTGGCGGCTATTGCGCCATGGTGGGAGAAGAAGACAGCGCAGACTTACCCGAAGGATTTACACCTGAGGAAAGCATGGCACTGCGCCCTGCTTGGCAACGCCTTTTGGTGGTGGCCGCAGGCCCTGCCTCTAATATTCTTTTGGCATGGGTTATTTGTTGGGGCTTGGCCTTTGGCTATGGCGAACAGCATATTTTACCTGTGGTGGGTGAAGTTGTACAAGAAAGCCCTGCAGAACAAGCCGGCCTTAAAGCACAAGATACCATTGTAAGCATTAACAATATGCCCACCCCCACCTGGACTGTTATGGCAGAAGCCATCAGTGCCAGTGAGGGTAAAGCCATGCAAGTGCTTATTAAGCGTGAGTCTGAAGAGATAACATTAAACATTGTCCCCAAAACCACCACGCGCCAAAATGTTTTTGGCGAAACAGAAAATACCTATGCCATTGGCGTACGCGCTGCCGGCATGGTGCACCACACTCCTGTGGGTTTTGCAAAAGCCGCAGAACTTGGTCTTGAGCGCACTTGGGAAATGGTGGTACTTACATGGACAGGCTTTGTGAAGCTTTTCCAACGTGTGGTACCCTTAGATCAAGTGGGCGGCCCCATTATGATTGCACAAATGGTAGGACAGCAAGCTGAACAAGGCTTGGCTCCTGTACTGGCTTTGGCAGCGCTCATAAGCATTAACCTTGGTATTTTAAATCTTTTGCCCATACCTGTACTGGATGGCGGGCATATAGTATTTTACACCTTGGAAATGATTTTCCGTCGCCCTGTGCCTATAAAGGCGCGCGAACTGGCTTCACGCGTGGGCTTTTTCTTACTTATCAGTCTTATGATTTTGGCCACATTTAACGATATTTGGCGCATTGCCAAGGATTTTTTCAGTTAATATGAGCCAAGCACCCCTATATTGCTTATTAAATGCCGCTGAAGGGCAGTTAGATATTCACCTTGCAGGCGAGGAAAAAATACTAGCTGCCCAAAGCTGGCATGCTCCCACGCGTGGTACAGAAATACTCACTCCGGCTTTGCAAAGTTTATTACGCATACAAAAACTACAACCGGCAGATATCACGCATTTCGCTTGTATCTATGGCCCAGGCTCATTCACAGGTATTCGCCTTATCATGAGCACCGTGGCTGCCATGCGACGAGCCTCAGGAGCCTGCAATGCAAGTATGGACTATATGCAGGCCTTGGCGCTTACAGCGCAGCGCCAATTGCAACATGTACTTGCCGAAAGTACCTACAAAAATCTACATTTTGGTGTACTTACCCACGCAAGACGCAATTTGGTGCATGCACAATTTTTTAAAATAAACGCCACGCAACAACAAGGCGCTTCAGCCATTATAGCCCATAAATCAGTGGAGTTATGCTCCCCCGCAAAGGCTTGTGACATGGCACAAGACCTAATGACTTCAGAAAATGGGGTTTACTTATTGGGATCAGGTATTATACGCAATACAGAGACCTTTACAACTTTGACGCACAGTTCAGAGCGCATCAAAATCTTGCCAACGCTCGTTCACCCTTGTGCCGAAGCCCTATGGACTTTGGCTAAAGAGGCCACGTATCACAAGCAAGATCTGGAGCCTTTGTATGTGCGCCCTTGTGATGCTGTGGAAAATTTAGACCATATTGCCCAAAAACAAGGCATGGATAGCGCCAAGGCGCATGAAAAATTACAACAGCTTTTACATAAACCCGTACATGCAAACTCTTAATGATCTGTACGAATGCAAATCATAAAAGCTATCATTTCTAGTCAAAAAATGTGCAGACAATTATAAAATTTTGGTCATATATCATCTATAAAAGACCTTAGGAGCGCCTATGTTTTCCTTAGAAAAACGCATTAACAGCCTTCTTGCTTCCCTGCTCATCGTAGTTGTCAGCGCCGTCATTTTTTTAAATACCTATTTTTTTCAGCGCACCATGACCGATCAACTGCTTACAGAGCGTCTTCCCACCATGGCGGAAGAAATTTTGAATGCCATTGATAAACAAATCATGGAACCTAGCCGCGCCATTAGTCTCATTGCCAACAATGCCCAATTGCAAGATTGGATTCGTCGCGGCGAACCCAATGAAGAAATTGACAATACCTATGCCATATTACAAAGCTTTATCCAAGCTTATGGCATGCTTGGTGCAAATTTTGTGTCCGACGCCACCAAGCAATATACGGATTATCTCAATGGTAAGCGAAATCATGCCTACTCCATTACCGCCAAAGATGCTTGGTTTTATGGCTTTAAAGATAGCGGTATTGATATGAACATTGTAGTCTATGTTAATGATCCCACATGGGGAACCAAGGCCTTCATTAACCGCCGCGTCAGTGTGGATGGCAAGTTTGCCGGGCTGGCATCGTCCTCCATGGATCTAAAAAACTTTGCCGCTGAACTTGGGCGTATGAAGATTGGCACACAAGGGCGCACCTTCTTGGTGGACGAAAAAGGCATCATTCGCATGCATGAAAACACTGACTTTGTGAATAAAAAAGTGACAGATGTGTATCCAGGATATGCTAAAATTTGGAATTCCATGGCGCAAAAGCAAAGCAGTACGCAAGAATTTGAGCGTGATGGCAGTACCTATTATGCCTTAAGCAAAAAAATTCCTGTGCTTAATTGGCATGTTGTCATTGAAGCTAGCCACGATGAAAATACCCAAAGCGTACGTGAATCCACCTATTATGGCATAGGACTTTCCCTAGCCTTAACAGTCATAGGCTTGCTCATAGGCATGTACTTTGTGCGTGGCATAGTACGCCCCTTACGCCAATTGGCAAACTTTGCCGACGATGTATCACATGGCGTGTTGGATAAAGATTTAAACATTAGCCGCAATGATGAAATTGGTATTTTAGCCGATGCACTGCGTGGCATGGTAGAATCTCTGCGCCAAAAGATTGAACAAGCTGAAGAGCAAGGCGCCCAAATGCAAGAACAAATGACGCTTATACAAAGGGCGCAGCAAGAAGGTGAAGCACAACAGCAAAGAACGTATGAGCTTTTGCAAGCCACCCAAAAAAGCGCCTCCCAAGTGGGCACCATTTCTGAAACCTTGGGGCAGGCAGTGGCAGAACTTAATAAGGAAAATGTCAAAGTGCTCACCGGTACCGAAGCACAAAGCGCCTCCGTGCATGAAGCTTCCTCAGCGGTGGATACCATGACACATACCTTTAGACAAATTATTGAAAGCACAGAACAAGCTGTGGTTCAAGAAGATGAAGCTCGCAAAATTGCTCAAGTGGGTGCAGAAAAGGTGTATTCTGTCATGGATGCCAACGGCACTGTGAGCGAAATGGCCGAAAAAATGCGCCATACCATGCAAGAATTGCAAGACCAAACTCAGGGCATTAGCGCCATTTTAAATACCATCACGGACATTGCAGACCAAACGAATTTATTGGCCTTAAATGCCGCCATTGAAGCGGCGCGTGCCGGTGAAGCCGGGCGTGGCTTCGCTGTGGTGGCCGATGAAGTGCGTAAGCTAGCAGAAAAAACCATGCAAGCCACCAATGAAGTAGGCGTAGCCATTACTAAGGTGCAGCAAGCTTCCAAAGAAAATACACATATTATGGAACAAACCCACAATGCTGTGCAAAAGGCCACAGGCCTTGCTCAAGACTCCAGCGGCGCCTTGGAAAATATTGTGAGCATAGCAGAAAAAAACGCCGCCCAAGTGCATTCCATATCTACTCTTGTGCGTGACCTCATACATCAAACCGATACCATTTCGCAGGTCATAGTAAGCTTAGAAAGCAGCATTAACAGCACAGCCACGGGCATGAATATCTCTGCACAAATGACGCAAACAATCATGAGTCAAACAGATAAATTAGATGTACTTATTACAGACTTGAATAAACATTCAATTTCGTAGTGAGGGAAATATACTTTGAATGAGGGCGAGGGCATGTGCAAACATGACCTCGCCCTTTTGCCTATTAAAAAGATTCTACTTCTCAAGCCAAGTGGCAACCTTAGCCTCATACTCGGCGCTGTCATAGCGCACACTATCATACATACCCTGTAAATCTCGCTGACGCGAAGCCTCACTGAGTAAAATAGCCGCTGCCACAGACACATTAAAACTTTGAATCATGCCGCGCATGGGGATATAGACCTCCCCATCAATGTCTTCAGCCAATTCCGATGCCACACCACTATGCTCATTACCCATGATAATGGCTGTGGGTTTGCTTAAATCCCAAGCGCCAATGGGCTTAGCTGTGGGAGAACAGGCCGTGGCTAAAATCTGCATACCCTTGGCACGCAAAGCACCAAAAAGACTAGCCTTATCAGCATGGCGGATGGACTCTACCCATTTACGTGCCGAAGCAGAGGTTTTTTTCGCTAAAGCAGGAAAAGCGGTGTCTGTATAATATAAATGCACCTCAGGCACGCCAAAAGCATCGCAAGAGCGATAAATAGCCGAAACATTATGCGGATCGTGAATATTGGCTAATACCAAGGTAAGATCTGGCTGACGCTGCGCAAGTACGCGCTCAATACGGGCGCGGCGCTCATCGGTACGGGGGAGATCCTGGGCAGAGGAAATACGTGGCATAAAAAAACTCCTTGTGCCTTATCATAGGCTCTACGTGACCATGACCAAAATCATGGCTTTTGCAGTGCCTTGTTGTGGCAAAAAATAGGGCTAAACGCAAGACTTTGTTTTCATATTATTTTTTTCACGTCACCTATTATGCGCCCCATGACACAGAAAAAATTCCCACAAATAAACATTTTTACTGAGATTATGCTTGCAAAAAAGCTTCTAAACAGCTAACAAGCATGATGTTATTTATACTTTGTTTTGGAGGAGACTATGACAAAGACGTTTGCAATGCTTTTTGCCTGCCTTACCACACTTTTGCCTTCTTTGGCCTTGGCCGCCGGAGATTATGCTCACATTCCCGGAGCTGAGCTTTCAGCCTTATGGGTTGTTCCATTTGCTTGTATGCTTTTATCTATTGCTATTTTTCCTGTAGCCGCCCCGCATTTTTGGCACCATAACTTTGGTAAAATTTCTGTGTTCTGGGCCTTGGCTTTCCTTGTGCCTTGCATGATTGTGTATGGTTTTTCCATTACTTTGTATGAATTTTTACATACTATGCTTTTAGAGTATGTGTCTTTCTTAATTTTACTTTTTGCCCTCTTCACTGTGGCCGGCGGCGTGCGCCTTACCGGTTCTTTGGTGGGCACACCCATGGTAAATACGGCCATTTTGCTCATTGGTACCGTACTTGCCAGCTGGATGGGCACCACAGGCGCAGCCATGTTGCTCATTCGTCCTCTCATTCGCGCCAACGAACATCGTAAGCATAAAACTCACTCCATAGTATTTTTCATCTTCTTGGTGGCCAACATCGGTGGTTCTTTAACTCCTCTTGGTGACCCACCACTGTTCCTTGGCTACCTTAAGGGCGTAAGCTTCTTCTGGACCACAGGCGCCTTGCTTGGTCAAATGATCTTCTTATCCGTAGTGCTCCTTGCCTTATACTTTGTGGTGGACACCATGCTCTACAAAAAAGAAGGCAAGCCTGTTCCTGCCAATGTGTCCAACGAAAAGCTTGGTCTTGATGGCAAAATCAACCTTATCTTCTTGGCTGGCCTCGTACTTTGCGTACTTATGTCCGGTTTACCTGCCTTTAATATGGGTGAAGTTATCAACGTATACGGCACTCCATTACAAGGTCAAAATATCTTACGTGACGTACTTCTCCTCGTGGTGGCTGGTCTTTCTCTTAAGTTTACCACCAAGGAAAACCGCGATCTCAACGGCTTTAACTGGGCGCCCATCGAAGAAGTGGCCAAATTGTTCTTCGGTATCTTTGTGTCCATGATTCCTGCCATCGCCATCCTTAAGGCCGGCACCGACGGCGCCCTTGCTCCGCTTATCCGCATGGTAACCGGCCCTGATGGTCAACCAGTAAACTACATGTACTTCTGGCTTACCGGTATGCTGTCCAGCTTCCTTGATAACGCACCTACCTATGTGGTGTTCTTTAACACTGCCGGTGGTAATGCTGCTACCCTTATGGGTGATTTAGCCATGACTCTTACCGCCATTTCTGCCGGTGCTGTGTTCATGGGCGCCAACAGCTATATTGGTAATGCACCTAACTTTATGGTGCGCTCCATTGCAGAAGACCAAGGCGTAGCTATGCCTTCCTTCTTCGGTTACATGGCTTGGTCCTTCGGTATCTTAGTACCGCTCTTCGCCATCATGACCTTTATTTTCTATATCTAAGAAAATAGCGCTTAAAAAATATTCCCCCCGTAGAGAATCTCTGCGGGGGGATTTTTTTGTACCGACTTTACGGCTCATACAAAGACAGAAAAGCCTGTATTAATTTTTAAGCAAGATTAAAAACTGTCCAAAATTTCCATGAGCGCTTGACGATTTTCTGCCTGCAACGCAAAAGGATGTGGCGAAGCAAAGCGCCCATAGTCATTGTCAAAGTACTTACCATTGGCTGAAGCAAAGGCCTCACTCAAAGCCGCTTGGCATAAAATATCCGCTCCTATGCGCACATCATGCCCTTGTTGCCCATAGGCTTCACGCACCATCTTACTACCTAAAAAAGATTTAGGATTCACAGTAATAAATATTGGCCCTTGGGCATATCTATGCGCCATTTCCATGCTCCACATGGTAAGTGCCAACTTGCTCTGGGCATAGGCCATATCCGGCGCTAAACTTTTAGGCTTAATGAGCGCTTCAAAATCCACGGGAGCCTGCGCCGCTGAGCCCAAATTCACCACTCTACTGTTGGCATGTAATAAGGGTAAAAGCGCCTTGGTAAGCACATAAGGCGCCACCGTATTCACAGCAAATCGCACATCCAAACCGTCATCTGTCATGTTTTGGTCTTCACCAACCATAAACACGCCGGCATTATTTATAATAACATCTAGGCTTGTATATTGCGCCATCACCTCACGAGCCATGCTCTGCACTTGCTCTATATGGGCAAAATCCGCCTGAAAGGTAGTCATGTTTGCCTTGGCATGCATAGAAAGCAAAGCCTGCTTAAGCTGCTCGAGCTTTTCTGCATTACGCCCATGCAAAAGCACATTATGCCCATCTTGGACTAATACCTTAGCAGTTTCTAAGCCAATACCATCGGTGGCGCCGGTAAGTAATATGTTTTTCATCCTTTTCTCCTGCGAGGTGGTTACAGGCTAAATATTATCTCTTTCACATACATCATGTAAAATTTCATCATCAAATTGCAAAAGTTGCTTATCTAAATACGCTATAATGTCTTCCTTTTGCGCAAGTGGCCCGTTAATGGGTATAAGATTATAATTATGCCCGCCAAAAAAATATGCCTTAGGCACATTCAAAAGCTGTAATAAATATTTTTCCTCTTCAATTTTTTCCAGCTCGGAACATTCCACAAATTCCCCTGCGTCACGCATGGTCTCAAGGGGCGTTCCGCGGGACACGGACGTGGTCATGAGTGATACCAAGTACGGAGGATAGGCATTAAGCAGCTTAGCCGTTTCTTCCATATGGATTTTGCCCTTTCCCTTACCGGCAACACCGGTCATGATGATGGCATCCCAATCCATACCAGCCTCTTTAAGCTTGGCTATATTTTCATAGGCCTCTACCGCCGTGAAGCCCTTATTCATTTGTTGCAAAGCCGGGTCATGGGCAGATTCCAAGCCAATATGCAATTCATTGAATTTTAAGGAGCGTAGCAGCTTTAAATCCTCCACACTCTTGCCCTTAAGGCTTTTAATGGAAGCGTAGCAGGTAATGGTTTGAATATTTGGAAAATATGTATGAATAAGCTTGCCAATGGCCACAAGCTTTTGTGTAGAAAGAATAAAAGGCTCCCCATTGACCAAAAAAATGCGCGTGACGACTTGCCCTGAAGCTTGCAATTCTTTCAAATCCGCTTCCACATGTTCCAAGGGCGACACCTTAAAAGGCGTTTCACGGTACATGGTGCAAAAAGAACATTTATTGTGCGAACAGCCCGCCGTTACTTCCAATAATGGAGTACCAGCCTCAATGGGGTGACGATAAACTTGACCTGTATAATGCATATAATTCTCCTAATAAGGACAGTGTGGCATTTCATGTATTTGAAACAGTATCAAAATAACGCCTTTCCTTGCTAGGTCAATTATGGACATTTATGTCAGTGGGGACATTTTTCTCCGTAGCAAAAATGCTCGTAGATTTACCACTACTCTAGTCGACACTGAAAAATGACTTAAATACCCGTGAAAATAATACTTTTATTTTTTGACGCCGTAATAAACTTTGCCAGAAATTACCGTATGGAATACGTTTTCTGGCAAAGTTTAGACAACTGAAATACTTTTTTTCAGATGTCGACGACACAAGTCATGCCTGCGGCATGGCTTGCCGCCACGTAAAATAAGCCGGAATTTACTTCCGGCGTCCCCGAAAGGGGTATTTGTAGTGAGCGTGCCTTTCTTAAAAACGTATGAAAATACGTTTTTAAGCATCGACTACTCTAGGGTCAATGTGGCATAATCAAAGGTGGCATTATATTTACTCCCCCAAGCCGTGAGCGCATGCAAAATGGGTAAAACCTCACGTCCCATTTGCGTAAGAGAGTACTCCACGCGCAAAACTTTTTCTTCAAAAGATTGCCTTTGCACAATGTTGGCCATTTCCAATTGGCGTAATTCACGCGAAAGTACTCGCTCACTAATGCTAGGCACAAAACGCTTAAGCTCCCCATAGCGCAACACCTCATGCGTGCCTATATAATAAATGAGTATAGGCTTCCACTTGCCTCCTATAAGGCTTAAGGTCAGCTCCATATTGCAATTAAATATTTTTTTATGCTCACTCATGACACGCCCCCTGTGTTTTTCGCAGTTTTTTACAAAATGCCCACACCTAAAGCCAAAGCTATACCAAGCAGCATGCATCCGGTAATATTTTGCACCATGGATATGGTAAGCTTATGCAAATATTTTTTACCCAAAATCACGCCCATAAAAGCACCTGCCATGCCCATGAGTACCAAATATCCCATATGCGAATTTTCAGGTGATGCGCCGCCCAAGGCTCCCCCACAGGCGCCCGCGGATGGGGCTTCCCCAAACAAGGCTTCCGAGGACAAGGTAATACCCAAACCATACAAGCCATATACCAGAAGGCGCGCCATATCTACCAAAAAACCTATAACCGCATTGGACCCCACAAATACCGCCGGCTCAAGACTCACTTTAGCCAAAAAAGCTGAACGTAAGGCCCCCTGATGGCCAGAAAATCCTCCAAAAAATCCAGATAAGATCCCACCAAGCATCAAGTATTTACTATCAAACTTCCAAGTCTTACACCGCGGCAACAATTCTACCAAAGCAAAAAACATCATAAATATTGCAATAATAAGCTTTAGGGGTGTTATAATAGCTTCTTGTCCTGCAAGTTCATAACGAATAATTTCCCCCAAATGCGAAACATAGCCCAATAAGGATGCACCAACAAATGCCGCCACAATGGCTGGTAAGCCAAAGCGTAACACCAAATTTTTATCGGCTTTTTTACCCACAAGGCTCACCTTAAAAATATTGTTGGCAAAATGCACCACCGCCGTGGCTATGACTGCCACCTCAGGCGAAAAATAAAGGGCATAGGCCGGTAAAAGTAAGGTGCCAAGGCCAAAGCCGGAATACAAAGTTAAACCCGAAACCAACAAAGCCATCAAAAATATATTTATAAATTCCATAACCTATCCCAATGAAATTTAAAGAACTTCAGCGCGTATCTCTTGCATTTGCTTAAGAGCCAAGGCCAACACTTCCTTGCCTTTATCTGTGGCAAAGTACGACCTACGAGCTTTTGCCCCTTGGCCTTCACTTTGGCTATACAGCCAACCTAATTTTTCCATGCGATGCAGTATGGGGTAAAGCGTGCCGGGGCTCACCTCATACCCATGATGGCGCAATTCATGCAGCATCCACTGCCCCACCACAGCCCCTTCACTGGCATGGTGTAAGATGTGGATTTTCCAAAAGGATAACAAAATTTCTCGCTGTAATGCCTTATGATCTGCTGTGTCCATAAATCCTCCTTTACGTAAACCGTAAACGATAGGCGTAATAAAAGCAAGTAAAGATATTTTGCGTTCAAAAAGTATGAAAAAATAATATTCTGCCTCTTACGAGAGTTGACCTTTCTCTCATATTATCCTATGCCTTTCTATTCATTATGGTTAAAGTGCTTATACAGCACCCTTTTATCTAAAAAAAAATAAAAAAGAATAATAATTACAAGCTATTATCCTTTTTTGGGAGATTCTCGGTGGAGAACAAGGGACAGCAACAAAAGCGTAAGGCAGTAAAAATTGCCTCCAAGTCACCTCACGTGGCCTATTTTTCTTCCATGTTAGAAAGCTTTGCCGCGCGTGACGACTTAAATGAAGTGGTAAAAAATCGCGTAGTCAAAGCATGCGACCTATTGGACGCTGGAGTTGCGCTCTACCCCAATGACTTTGATAAAAAACATGTCATTGAAGATGTTTTACAAACGTACGGTGGGTATGATGTGGACGCCCTCACAGCCCTTGCCGCAGAGCAAAGCTTTGCCATTGCCGGGCGCATCATGGCATTACGCTCCTTTGGTAAGGCGGCCTTCTTTCATGTGATGGATCAAAGCGGACGCTTGCAATGTTATGCCGTAAAAGCTGACATGGGCGAAGAAGCCTATGCCATCTTTAAGAAATTTGACATAGGCGACATTGTGGGCTGTGAAGGCACGCTGTTTCTCACGCAAACGGGCGAACTCACCTTGCACTGTACAAGCATTCGCCTCTTGTCACGTTCCATGCGTCCTTTGCCAGAAAAATACCACGGCCTTAAGGATATGGAAACTCGCTATAGACAGCGTTATGTGGACTTAATCGTGACCCCTAAAACTCGCGAAATTTTCCAAAAACGCAGCCAAATTGTACGCGAATTTCGTAACTTCATGGAAGAGCAAGGCTTTTTAGAGGTGGAAACACCCATGATGCAACCCATTGCCGGCGGTGCCACGGCACGCCCCTTTGTGACGCATCACAATACCCTTGATATGCAAATGTATTTGCGTATTGCCCCTGAGCTGTATTTAAAGCGTCTTTTGGTGGGCGGCATGGAAAAGGTGTTTGAAATTAACCGCAACTTCCGTAACGAAGGTATTTCCACACGCCATAACCCAGAATTCACCATGTGTGAATTTTACTGGGCCTACGCCACCTTTGAAGATTTAATGGACTTAACGGAAAATCTTTTGGGGCATATTACCAAAGAAGTCTGTGGTTCTTACGTTATTCCTTACCAAGGGCAAGAAATTGACCTCACCCCTGGCACATGGAAGCGTTTATCCTTCCACGGCGCCTTGGAAGAAATTGGCGGCCATAAGCCAGAATTTTATCAAGATTATGATAAAGTACGTGAATATGTGCGTAGCCGCGGAGAAAAAGTGGTTGAAAGCGAAAGCCTTGGAAAATTACAAGCCAAGCTTTTTGACCTCGATGTGGAAGGCAAGCTTATTCAGCCCACCTTTATTTACCATTACCCCACGGACATTTCGCCTCTGTCTCGCCGTAATGATGCCAACCCTGATATCACCGATCGCTATGAATTTTTCATTGTAGGTCGTGAACATGGTAATGCATTTTCTGAACTTAACGACCCCATGGATCAGCGCGGTCGCTTTGAAGATCAGGTACGCGAAAAAGAAGCCGGAGACGATGAAGCCTGTGCCATGGACGAAGATTACTTACGCGCCTTGGAATATGCCATGCCCCCCGCCGCCGGGCAAGGTATTGGTATTGACCGACTGGTCATGCTCTTAACCGATTCGCCCTCCATTCGTGAAGTCATCCTCTTCCCCTTGTTAAAGAGCGAAGGCTAAAGCATGCGCTTACCCATGTCTTTTGAATTGTTTGTGGCGCTGCGCTACCTCTTTTCGCGGCGCAAACAAACATTTATCTATGTCATTTCCATCATGTCCATACTGGGAGTGGCGCTAGGCGTGGGCGCGTTGGTGGTGGTGCTTGGTGTATACAATGGCTTTTCCACCGATATTCGCGATAAAATTCTCGGCGCCAATGCACATGCCATTGTCATGTCCTATATTCCTGACGCCTTGGATGATTCCAAAAAAATCATGGACACAGCCCTCAACACCTCCGGTGTCATAGGGGCAACCCCTTTTATTTACACCGAGGTTATGCTCTCTGCCCCCAGCGGCGTTAAAGGGCTTATCTTGCGCGGCATAGATCCAGAAACAGCTCCCAAAGTATTATCAATACTTAACAATATGCAAGAGGGCTCAGTACAAGGGCTCATACAAGCCAAAGACCATGTGGGCGCCCCAGGCATTATTATTGGCAATGAACTATCCAAACGCCTTTCCTTAGGTGTAGGTAGTCGCGTCAATTTACTCACAGCATCCAACACCGCCAGTACCAAGGGGTTCACCCCTAAAATTCGCCCCTTCACTGTGGTGGGCGTCTTTAAAACAGGCATGTTTGAATATGATGTGTCCTTAGCCTTTGTAACACTACCATCGGCGCGCACTGTGCTTGGCATTCCTGAAAAGCGCATCACCGGCGTGGAGTTACTGGTGGATGATGTGTATAAAGCCGATAGCATAGCGCAAACAGTGGAAGAAAAACTAAGCTCGCCCTTTTATGTTCGCCACTGGATGGAAATGAATGCCAACCTTTTTGCAGCGCTGGAGCTAGAAAAAATAGGCATGTTCATTTTGCTCACCATGGTGGTACTCATTGGTTCTTTTTCCATAGTAACCACCTTAGTCATGCTTGTTATGGAAAAAACCCGTGACATTGCCATTCTCATGTCCATGGGCGCCACACAAAGCAATATTCGCCGAATTTTCATACTACAAGGCACGCTTATTGGTGTATTTGGCACATTGCTAGGATATGTTTTGGGCTTATCCGTTGCCTTTTTACTCAAGAAATATCAATTCATAAAACTCCCTCAAGGTGTTTATACCATTGATCATTTGCCTATTTTGCTTACATGGACGGACTCTTTACTTGTGGGAGCCTCAGCCATGCTCTTATGTTTTTTGGCAACCATCTATCCGGCAAGGCAAGCAGCCAAATTAGAGCCGGCAGAGGCCTTGCGCTATGAATAAGAACAAAATTTTATATACATTAGAAAATATTTCTAAAAGTTTTTTTGAATCTGGAGAAAGTCTAGAGATTTTCAAGGATATCAACCTCCTAATACATGAAGGGGAGGCCATTTCCATAGTAGGTTCTTCGGGTTCTGGCAAATCTACCCTCTTGCATCTTATGGGACTTCTTGATATTCCCTCTTGTGGAACCCTTTTTTTTGATGGACAAGATGCGCAAAACCTGTCGGCCAAAGCCAAAGCAGCGCTACGCTCTTCGTCCATTGGCTTTGTGTTTCAGTTTCACCATCTTCTGCCAGAGTTTAGCACGGTGGAAAATGTAGCCATGCAAGCCATCATTGGCGGTATGGCAAAAGATGAAGCAGAGCATAAGGCTGTAGAGATATTAAAAAGAGTGGGTCTTGGCGGGCGTGTGCACCATAGAGTCACCACCCTGTCCGGAGGAGAGCGACAACGTGCAGCCATTGCACGAGCGGTATTAATGAAGCCGCGTGTACTCTTGGCCGATGAACCCACAGGAAATTTGGACACCTTAGCCGGAAGCGGCATTGGTGAATTGCTTTTAGAGCTTAATGGTGAACTTGGTATGACCTTGGTGGTCGTAACACATAACAATGAATTGGCATCAAGTATGGAGCGGAGCCTCGAACTTCGTGCGGGAGTGTTGTATGAAAAACGTTGTGCTTAAATGTGCGCTACTGGTAGCGATGATCTTTGCGGTACATGCCTCAGCTACGGCAGAGGCTTCCACAAAGGTACTTATTTTGCCCTATGAAATTAATGGTGGCGACGATAAGGCATCTCTTAAGCAAGATGTGCCCAACCTTGTGGCAGAAAGATTACGCAAAGCTGGCATGTCTGTGGCCAGTGCCAATGAGGTTAAGTCCTTACTGGCAGCACAAAATGTGCAAAATGTAGATATTCAAACCGCTCGCGCTTTGGGTGAAGCCGCAGGTGCTGGCGCCGTTGTGTATGGCGTCTTTAACCAATTGGGCGATGGATTTTCTTTAGACTCGCGCATTGTGTCCATCACCACAAGCCAAACACCAGATATTGTTACTTTACAAAAGAACAATATGCTAGAGCTTGCCGGCGCTGCTGATCAATTGGCTGCCCGTGTAGGCACCATGGTGCAAGGCGCTCCTACCACGCCTCGTGCTAAACAAGACTTACCTCAGGTAAGCTCTGCTCCCATTCAAAAGGGCGCCATTTCTGAAGTAAAAATCGAAGGCCTTCGCATTATGGATCCTGACGCTGTGCTTATGCGTCTTTCCCTTGCCCGTGGTGACTTCCCCGATGAGCTAACCATCAACGAAGAAGTGAAGCGTATTTGGGACATGGGCTATTTTAGCGATGTAAAAGCTCGTATGGACGCCGGACAAGTCTTGGTATTCACAGTGGTTGAAAAACCCAGAATTGATTCCATTCAAGTGGAAGGCTCTGATTCTGTAGACGAAGAAGATATTTTAGCTAGCATGAGTACTAAAACAGGCTCTGTGCTCAATGAAAGATTACTTGCCGACGATATTCAAAAAGTAACCGAACTTTACCGTAAAGAAGGTTATTACTTAGCTGACGTAAAGCATGCTGTTATACCGCGCTCCAACGGCTCTGGTGCTCGCCTTGTGCTCACCGTGACCGAAGGCGATGAGCTGTATATTTCTGAAGTAAATATTACTGGTCTTAATGAGCTTGATCAAAGCGACATTGAAGATTATATGGCTTTACATCCACGCAGCATTATTTCTTGGATTACTGGTACTGGCGTATTGGAAGAAGAATATCTTGAGCGTGATACCAATGCCATTGCGGCCTATGGCCTCAACGAAGGCTTTGTGGACATTCAAGTGGCTGCTCCTGAAGTGGATTACACACCTGACGGCATTGTTATTACCTTCAATGTCAGTGAAGGTCGTCGCTATAAAGTGAGCGAAGTGAAGTTTGGCGGCGAGCTCATCGAAGATGAAGACAAGCTCCTTGCCTTGGTAGAAATGGATGACCAACAACAAGATGAAGGTTATTTCTCCCTTTCTGTCATGCAAGAAGATGCCCTGCGCCTCAAAGAATTTTACGGCGACCAAGGCTATGCTTTTGCTGACATAGACCCCAAAGTGCTCAAAGCAGAAAATGGCGATGCCACTGTAAGCATTGGTTATTTTGTAAACAAAAAGCAAAAAGTATATATTAACCGCGTAGAACTGGAAGGCAATAGCAAAACACGTGACAACGTTATTTTACGTGAATTGCGCCTTGGTGATGGCGATATGTATGAAGGCGCTAAGTTGCGTCGTACCACAGAGCGCCTCAACCGTCTTGGCTACTTTGAAACTGTAGATATTGACCTTGTGCCTACCGCTTCTCCTGAAGAAGTAGACCTTAAAATCAAGGTGAAGGAAGCCAACACCGGTGCCATCATGGCCGGTATCGGCTACTCCACTTACTATGATGTGGGTGTCTCTGCATCCATTCAAGAGCGTAACCTCTTCGGTCGCGGCTACTGGTTGCAAATTCAAGGCTTCACCTCTTGGCGCCGTACCTCTGGTATCATATCCTTTACCAACCCACGAGTGTACGATACCGAACTACTCATTGGTAATGACCTCTACTATACCTATGACTATTGGGACGACTTCACCAAAGACACCTTTGGTGACACCATCCGCCTTGCATACCCCATTGGCGAATACACCACTGTGGGTCTTGGCTACCGTCTTGAGCGCTACAACTTAACAGATGTAGACTATGATGCAGCCCCATCCATTCGTGACTATAAGGGTATTAACTGGACAAGCGCCATTAGCGCCCGTGTAACTCGTGACACCACCGACAGCAGAACACGCCCCACCAAGGGTACCATTACTCGCGTATGGGCTGAATACGGCGGTGGCGGCCTTGGCGGTACTGACAACTTTGTAAAGGCCATGTTCGACTGGCAAGGTTTTTACAAGTTTGACAAAAAAGGCGACCATGTATTCCACATCCGTACCCGTCTTGGTGGCGTTTTCGAAAACCAACCAGGAGACTTGGTACCTGTATTTGAACGCTTCTACGTGGGCGGCATAGATACCATTCGTGGTTTTGACTACACACATATCTCTCCCCGTGACCAAGAATACGGTGACAGAATTGGTGGCGATCGCATGGGCGTGTTAAACATTGAATACATCTGGAACTTCCAAGAAGACCTCGGTTTAGCCATTGTTCCTTTCGTGGACTCCGGCTTTAATATTGACTCAAGCTACATGAACCTTCAAGATCACATTGTGGCCACTGCCGGCCTTGAACTGCGCTGGCGCTCCCCCATGGGTGACTTACGCGTAGCTTACGGTATTCCACTTACCGATGACTATGATGGCAAAAGACGTTCCGGACGTTTTGAGTTCACCATGGGTCAACAGTTCTAAGCAAAAAAAACACACAAAGGCCGATGCGAAAGCGTCGGCCTTTTTTTATGCCTTAAGCCCTATAGAGCACATCTTGCTTTGATTCTAAGGCACAAAAAAAGCCCCCATACACAGTACAGGAGCTTTTGTCATATAAATTTTAAGAGGGGGTTAGCTAATCAAGTCCCATGACCTTAGCGGCCTTCTTAGTGGCATTTTTAAGCTTATTCATGACACCCTCTTCAGGGGCATGCTTTTCAAATTCACGCAACAGCTCTTCTTGCTTTTCACTAATGCGTGTGGGCGTTACAATGATAACTTCCACCAAAA